>JBCDBQ010000641.1:0-4418 GCA_039183375.1 Pseudomonadota bacterium | reverse complement strand
CTAGATGCAAATGGCGTGCGTAAGATGACAATACACTTCGAAGGTTGCCGCGGTCGAAATCGTATTCGCTTCACCTACAACGAGTACGGCGAGCAGCTTGATCGGGAGCGCATCGGTCGGTGCCTGGTTTCCCGCTAGGGCAGGTTCCAAGTGATCAATTCGTCGAAAAGGGAGGGGCTTCGCTCCTCCCTTTTTTGTATTGCAAGGTGCTCAAACCCAATTGTGCGGTTAGGAGACATAGGTTAGTTCGGATGCATGCCGCGCTACGCAATCACCATAGAGTATGACGGAACGCCCTTTGTCGGCTGGCAATTGCAAGCCAACGGTCCTTCCGTGCAGGGCAGCCTCGTTGAGGCTATTGCCAAATTCACGGGGGAAACTGTTCGCATCCAAGGTGCTGGCAGAACCGACGCGGGCGTCCATGCGCTCGGTCAAGTTGCTCATTTTGACTTGGAGAAGGATTGGTTGCCTGACAAGATTCGTGATGCAACCAACTATCACCTTCGGCCTGATCCAATCGCCGTGACCCACTGCCGTTCGGTCGACGAAGATTTCGATGCGAGGTTCTCAGCGACAGCTAGGCATTACCTGTATCGCATACTTCATAGACGGGCTCCTCCAATACTCGACAGAGAGCGTGTCTGGCAGGTTCCAGTTCCCCTTGAGGTGGAACAGATGCAAAGGGCGGCTAGTCATCTCGTCGGTCACTATGACTTCACAACGTTCCGGGCGGCCCATTGCCAGGCCAAGTCCCCGATGCGCACGCTCGACCGCCTTGATGTTGAAGTAAATAAAGATGAAATCGAGATCCGCGCATCTGCACGCGCGTTCTTGCATAATCAGGTCCGATCGATGGTTGGATGCCTCAAGGCTGTGGGCGAAGGCCGTTGGACGGTGAATGAGTTCGTCGAAGCACGAGATGCCTGCGATCGCAAACGCTGCGCTGCCGTCGCGCCGGCATCAGGCCTCTACCTCGTCCAGGTCGATTACACACTGGCGGGAGAGTAAAAGGGGACCCACTGCAGCGATGCGGCGGGTCCCAGTCTAGGGATGAAACGGGAACGATCCCGAGTATCGCCAACAACAGACCCCATCGCTGGCAACACACAACTCATAACTAGAATCGCCACTGCGCGCTGTGACTTGGTTCACATTTCTCGACTGCATTAGCATGGGACACTAATCGCCGCTCGCAATGAAAGATCTGGTCCTACAGACGTGGAACACGGTTACAATTAGATGCATTATGTTCGGGAAATTGAATCAGCCCACTGGCGCGCCTATCGCCGAAAGACCTGCGCGCGCAACCTCCATGTCATCGCTGTAGTGGCCGCCGGATACACCAATTGCACCGATGATCTGGCCATCCTCCAACAGCGGATATCCCCCACCAAAAACAACGATGTTAGGACACGATGGAAATCCATACTGCAGAGGAGGATCATTCTTGATGAAGTCCCAAAGCGCGTGCGTTGCCAATCCGTGGCTCGTAGATGTGAACGCCTTGTCACGAGCGATCCTGAGTGTGGATGAAGAGGCCCCATCCATTCTGTAGGCTAGTTTCTCTGCACCATCTTCATCGCAAACGACAACGCTCATGCGGTGCCCGAGCTGCTTGGCTTTGGCAACCGCTCCCTGGATCGCCACCAGGGCGGACTCCGCAGTTACACTTTTCTTATCGAAGCTCGACATGGCTTATCCTTTAGTCGTTCGTTCGGTTTGAGTTGTCAGTGACGAGAGGGGCTTCCAATCTGTCTTGCAACAGTATGAGCTTCCGTCAGCGCGTGCGACAGTCGCCGAGGTGCGAATGCATCACCAATCAGGTGTATCCGATGCTTTTGAATTCCTGCGTTTCGCAGTTCTACGGCAAGGTTTGAGTTTGGGGTCGCGGCACCGACCCAAATGATTGCTGCAACATTGTCCAGAACTGTCTCGCGTTCGGTAAGGTAGTGTCGAAGAATAACGTTTCCTGCCTCGACGCGAGCGATGTAGGAATTGGCAATTGCTTCACCGCTGTTGCGGTCAAGTTGGCGCAAGTACTCGATGCGTGAAACCATGGGGAGTTCGCGGCAGACCTCAAAGACGCGGGAAACAACAATCGGTCTGGCACCCTTGGATATGACGCTCTCGGTTACTGCAGAAGTCCAGTAGTAACCGTCTTCATCCATGACAACGATCTTGCGCCCGACCATACCGTCAAGATGAATATGATTATCGGTTGTGATCACAGGAACGCTGCCATCGCCGGCAACGTCGGGAACACGTGGCGTAGCTCCCGTCGCAACAACTATTTCGTCAGGATTGGCTAGCAGAATGTCTTCGGCGCTCACGGTTGTACCTGTCTCAATTCTTGCTCCGCTAGAGGCAGCCTGCGGCATCAGGAAATCCAGTAGGTTCTTCATTTCTTCGAAATACGGAATCTCGTGTAGCCTCTTGAGCCGGCCGCCCAGATCTTCTGCCGCTTCAAACAGCGTTACATCGTGGCCGCGGCTCGCGGCAACGCGCGCTGCCTCAAGTCCACCAGGGCCGCCTCCGATGATTGCAACTGTCTTTGCTGTTTCTGCACGGTCTTGCTCGAGTTTCTTCCAACGATACTCTCGACCGGTCACGGGATTTGTGGCGCAAGCGATTGGCTCTCCGCCTGCAATCCAGGCCCAGCACTGATTGCAGGCGATACATCGACGGATCGTGTCGGACCGGCCAGCTTTGGCTTTATTGGGCCAGTCAGGATCGGCCAGAAGGGCGCGGCAAAGCCCGATCATATCGGCCTCACCATCTGCGATCATATCGGCAACCTGATCCGGATGCTGGATCCGCGTTGATGCAACGACAGGGGCACCATTAGCAACGGCTTTAAAGCGCGCATGCAGGTCACGATAAGCGAGGATCGGCGAGTGCCGGTCAGGCAGATGCGTCTCAATTGAATTGAAGTTGCCCTGAGCAAGCGACAGGTAATCGATCGATCCATCCTCGCAAAGGGCCTGAGCGACTTTCACTGTGTCGTCGATAGACAAGCCACCTTCCGTAAACTCTTCGACACCCATGCGATAGCCGACGATCGCTCTTGCACCGACTCTCGTGCGCACGCGCCGAATTATCTCCTGCGGAAAGCGGAGGCGCTTCTCGAATGTTCCGCCCCAATCGTCGTTGCGGCGATTGGAGAAGGGCGAAACGAATTGCTGTATCAAATGTCCTTGCGCACCATGAATCTCGACTCCGTCCATGCCGGCTTCAATGCAATGCACAGCGCACATCACATATGTTTCGATTATGTCTTCAACTTCTAGAGCTGAGAGTTCATGTGGTACGCCGCCGCTGCGTGGACATGCAATCGCTGAAGGTGCAATCGAAAACGGAATCACGCGAGAAGCCAGATGTTGCCTGCCGCCCATGTTGAGTTGACCTATGAGCAGCGCACCTTCGGCATGACATACGTCTGACAACTGACGCAGGCTAGCGAGTGCGGATCGATCAAAAATCACCAATGCACCAGGTCCAAACGGATCATCTGCCTGCGTGCGAAGCGCTTCCGTTACGATGGTCCCAACACCGCCCTTTGCCAGCGTGCGATAGAATGCAAGAACTCTGGGCCCGGCGCGGTTTCCGTCAGCCAGGTTGGCGGTCGTCGCAACACGCATGATGCGGTTCTTGGCACGTTTGTGCCCAAGTTGGACAGGGTCGAAAAGACCGGGCACCGCTGGCATAGATCGTAGGCTCCGCTGTGGTTTGGTTGATGGTGTGGCCATGCGATCGTCCCGGCAAGTCCGTCCATTGACATTCACGGCTTCATCCTGATGCTGATCGCAGATGACTGAAGCGCTATGGCGGAGCTGGCAAAACATGACTGAGGGCAATCCATATAAGGACGGCATCGCGTTCTGCGAGGGTCGATTTGTGCCAGTTAGCGAAGCCCGCATTCCAATGCTTGATTGGGGATTTCTGCGCTCCGATGCCGTGCAGGATACAGTATCTGTGTTTCATGGTGCCTTCTTTCGGCTAGAGGATCACCTCGACCGCTTCGAGCGAAACTGGGGCCGCCTGCGTATGCAGAACCCCAACGATCGCGACACGGTCCGAAAAATCCTTATGGAAGCAGTGCGCCGCACCGGCTTCCGTGAAGCCTACCTACAGATGCTGATGACACGCGGTCGTGCACCTATAGGAAGTCGTGACGTTCGGCTGGCTAGCAATCAGTTTTGGATGTTCTGCATTCCCTACGTCTGGATCGCCAATGCCGAGCAAAAGGAACAGGGCTTGTCGATGCACGTGTCCGATATTCAACGCGTGCCTCGAGAATCCGTTGATCCAACAATCAAACACTACCACTGGCTGGACCTGCAGATGGCGCTGATGGAAGGGTACGACCGTGGTGCAGATACCTGCGCAGTTGTCGATCGCAATGGTAACATCTCCGAAGG
>JBCDBQ010000640.1:0-4422 GCA_039183375.1 Pseudomonadota bacterium | reverse complement strand
TGCCGTGCAACCCACTGCGACTCCATCTCCAGGTATTTTGATGGCGTTAGCGGCAGGTGTTTTGATGGGATTTTACCTTGTAGCCACTCGTGTCGCGGGCAATACAAGCCATCCACTCCGGACACTTGTGTTCCAATGCGGGTTTGGCGCGCTTTTGCTTGCGCCCTTTGCCTTGCCACATCTTGTCGTCCCAAATCTGACAGACGCCGGGCTTTTCGCGGTGCTCGGAGGGGTCTCCGCCGGAGTGCACCTGATGGTCATACGTGCCTTCCAACTCGCCCCCACGGCCACGCTCGCCCCTTTGATCTATCTGGAACTCGTGGGTGCGGCTGCGGTTGGCTACCTGTTCTTCGGCGATATCCCGGATACCCCCACGATGGTTGGTGCCGGTTTGATCGCCATTTCGGGCCTGCTGGCATGGCGTGCGGCGGCGGCATAACCCTTGGTGGCGTGCGCTTTCATTGGACAATGATGCCAAGATCAGGCTGGCAGAAAAATTTCGGCCTTCATGAAGGTTGCGCAGCCTCCCCGAAGGACGACACGATCTGCCTCAAGCGTACATTGCAGGTCTCCGCCCCGGGCAGAGGTTTGATGCGCCGAAAGTTCAGTCCGGCCCAGGTGTTCGGCCCAATAGGGCACAAGCGTTGCGTGGGTGGAGCCTGTCACTGGGTCTTCGGGTATTCCAGCCCCCGGTGCAAAGTACCGGGACAGGAAATCCGGCCCATCCCCCACGCTGGTGATGCACAATCCGCGTGGAAACAGCGTGGAGATTTTTCCAAGATCCGGCAAGAACGCCCGCAAAGCCGCGGGGCCTGGGAGCACGACAAAGTAGTTCTCAAAATTTCGGAACACTGGGGCCCCTGGATATCCGATCAACTGAGCGATGTCGGGGTCATCTGTCTTCAGCGGCTCAGGTGCGAGGGACGGAACGCTAAGGGCGTAAATCCCCGAGTGCTGCGACACACTCAACTGCCCGACACGGGTGTTGAACACCAAAGGCCCGCCCCCGCCCATCGTGCTGAAGAGAACATGCGCTGTCGCCAAAGTCGCGTGCCCGCAAAAATCCGCCTCATTTACCGGTGTGAACCACCGCAAATCCCAGTGTGAGCCATTTGGGCGGGCAAAAGCCGTTTCGGCCAGGTTATTCTCTTGTGCGATCGACAGCATCGTGTCGTCGCTTAGCCAATCCTCCAGTACAAGGACGGCGGCAGGGTTGCCTTTGAACACGACGGAGGTAAACGCATCGACCTGATACATGGTGTGGGTGTTCGTCTGAAACATGTCTTGGGCACTCAAGGAATAACGGCGTCACGCCATTTGTGAATGATTTTACCGTAACCGAAAGAGACAGTTACGGGCAAAACGCGCGGGCCAATTTGAACCATGGGCGTTGCGCCCCATTGGCTGCCAACGCCTATAGCGCGTTCAGAACCTCTGATATTGCGGTCGCAATCTTGGCTGAATTCTTGGCGTTTGCGCGCGCGAACCCGATGATCAGACCGCGGTTCTGCTTCTCGATGCACAGCCGCGACAATGGCAAAAGTTCAAAGCCGCGCGACCAGAGGCGCTGCTGAACCAAAACATCATCCATGCCGTCCGGAAGGCGCAGCATGACCTGCAATCCTCCGTCGGGTTGGGATATTTCAACATGATTGCCCAAGCGATGTCGCAAGGCATCTGTCAGACAGAACATCCGCTCTTCATAGGTGCGCGCCGCCACCCTGAGATGCCGCGCGAACCTGCCGGAGCTGATGAACTCCGCAACGGCGGCCTGGATATGCGTGTTCACGCCAAGACCCAGGGTCCTGTGCGCCCTGCGCACCGGCTCGACCAAAGCAGGCGGAACGATCAACCACCCCATGCGCATGGCGGGGACCAGGCTTTTGGACAATGTGCCGATCAGACTGACGCAGGACGCTTTGTCCAAGGAGAAAACCGGCGGCACGTCGGCGCCCTTCCAGACAAAGTCGCCATCGTAGTCATCTTCAATGACCATAGCCTTGTTGGCTTCGGCGAAGGCCAGGACACTCAGGCGCCTTGCCAGTTTCATACGCGTGCCGGTCGGATATTGGGTCGACGGTGTCACATAAATCAGCTTTGGCGGGATACTCTGAGTATCTGGCTTTAATTCTTTGGGCAGGGCCTGTGTTACCAGCCCCTTGGCCTTGAAGAGTCCCCGGCCACCTGCATAGCATGGATCCTCCATCAAAGTGACATCGCCAGGGTCTGTCAGCACATCGACCATCAGCGACATACAGCTCTGAGTGCACGGCATAACAAACACCTGATCGGGCGAAATCGAGACACCGCGACTTCGTTTGAGGTGCAGCGCTAGCGCCTCACGTAACAGCGGTAATCCTTGGTATTCATCGTACATGTCCAAGCCGCTCCGGTTGCGACGTGCCACGCGCCTTAGACAAATCGCCCAATCGTCCCGCGGAAACTGGCCTGGATCTGGCAAGCCAGGCGCAAAAGAGTCCACTTTTCCGATCGTGAACCCTTTGCGGTGATCTCCACACAGGTCCCTTCCCCGGCTTGAAAGCGAAATCGGGGCTGGCCGGGCAACAGGGCGCGGTTGCAAATCCGGCAGTTCGCAAACGCGGGGCCGTGCACCGCGCCGCGTTTCGATGACGCCTTCGGCTTGCAGCCCTTCATAGGCCTCGATGACAGAATTGCGCGACATCTGAAGGGCCGCAGCCGCTTTTCGCGTGGATGGCAGTTCATCCTGCGGGTTCAGAACGCGTTCGGTAACGCCGCGCCGAATGGCCAGGCGCAACGCCGTGGCCTTTCCAGCCGCCTTCGGGGCGAATTTTTCCATCAGTGCAGCGATCTCAAGTGGTTCTATCATCTTCGGAATATGTGTCCTGTTTTGCAATCCAGTTTGCGGCTAGCCTTTGCTGAACACAAGCAAAAAGGTCAGTTCATATGTCCTTTCGGATTTCGATGGCAATTTTCCTTTGCGCGTCTTTGTTGCAATCCATGGTGTACGGGCTGACCTTCCTGTTTCCTGACCTGTTCCGTTCGGTCGGCGGCACTGTTGGCGACGTCGGCCGCGCGCTGCTCACAGTTGGGATTGTCACGATCCTCACCGCGGTGATGCTTGGCAGATGGACCAGACGGTACGGTCAGTTCCCGATTTTGGTTTTGTCTTGCCTGACCTGCGCGGCGGCTTTGATCCTTTTGGGAACAGCGCCTCGGATTGGTGTTGTGACCTATTTGGCCAGCGTGTTCCTGGGATTTGGGTGGGCCGGGTTCTACATCCTCGGGCCAATTGTCTTGGCTGGCGTTTTGGACCCGGACGACCGCGTCAAATACTTCTCGTGGCTGGCCGCTTTCATCATGGCCGGCATCGGAGCCGGGCCAATACTTGGATACGCTGTTGTCACTTTGGGTTGGCCGATTGCTTCGGCATTTCACATCGTCGCCGGGTTTTCGTTGGCATGCGCGATCGCGTTCTTCTGCTTGCAGGCGCCATTTGTGGCGGAAGGATCGGGCAATACCGCCCCTCAAAACGCACTTACTCTTGGATCCGCGATACAAGTCCTAAGGTCCAAGGCGTGGCGGCCCGTAGTCATGGTCACGCTAGGTGCAAGTGTCTTTGCATCGGCCTTTAACTTTCAGACGATCTATGCCGAAGAAAACTACCTAGATTATCCGCTGTTCTTCGGAGTCTACACAGTCACTGTTATTGTAGGCCGCTTCGTTGTGGCGACATTTATGCTGAAGTTACCGCCCTATCTTCTGATCGCAGGGTTTCTGTCGTGCATGACGATTGGCGTTTTGGCATTGATTCCAAGCGACCCCACTGTCCTGCGTTACGTCGCTTGCGCCTTTCTTCTCGGAATTGGCTACGGTTTAGCTTACCCGATCGTAAAATCGATGGCCGCCAACGATGCGCTGCCGGGGCTTCAGGATGCCACGCTTCAACTGTTCGGCTTGGGATACTTTCTCGGCATCTTTGCCTTCCCATTTGCCGCGGCGGCAGTGTTCCAAGCCTTTGGCATGGCGGCTCTTTTGTGGTGCACTGCAGCCCTAGCGGCAATGGAAACGACGCTCGCTATAAGCCGCTATATCGGCGACCGCGTTGCGCGCCGCCGGGTGCAACAGGAAGGTTTGCGATAAAACCGTTGCATCTTTGTCGCATGAACCACATCCCTTCATTCTTGGCGGACCACCTACCATCTCCGTTTCGCTCGGTGGCACTGGATGACACCCTGCATCTTGAGCAATGCAGAGATGAGCATGTCAGTTCTAAACCTATCCTTCGCCGAGATCATCGACCCCGAGCTTTTCGAGCGCTACGTGGAACGAGCGGGCGCGCTCATGAAGGATTGTGGGGTCGAAGTCGTGTCACGAGGCCGTTACGTGACGTCTTTGGCAGGACAGGACCTGCAACAGGCAGTGGGCGCCGTGTTCAGATAT
>JBCDBQ010000639.1:0-4426 GCA_039183375.1 Pseudomonadota bacterium | reverse complement strand
GCGTAACGTGCGTATTTCTGAGCGTAGTCATTGAGCGCTCTTGATCGATCTGCCTCGGCCCGATGCGCCTGCAGCTCCCAGCGGGGCGCGGGCACTCCGTATATGCCCACCGTTGCGACACTGGTCGATCTCGCTCTCAAATACCGGCTCCACTCATGTCGTAATGAGAACCTACCGAATACCGGCCTGAATGATCCGCATCTTGCAGTTGAAGTTCAGGCGCATGAACTTGCGGCGCACACAACTCTTGACTGTTGAGACCGTCGAACCGCGACGCACACAGAGACGACGAACGTCTGTTTCGCAGGCAGCTCGCAGAGCTGGTGTGACCTGCTTGGGAAGTTTGAAAGCAGCAGCTGGCTGCGCGACAGAGCTTAGGACAATAGCGCCGAGCAAGACCTTCGCTGCGACAGCTGTGAACTTTGATGTTTTCTGACAGGTGTTGAACATTTCTCTTCTCCGCGACCGTGTTGTAATGAGTTCGTCGCGGAGGTGCGGCATTTGGTTCGAGAAGAGAAAAAGATTTTCAAAAGTCCAATTCAGCTTAGTTAACAAAGAGTTACCATGCGGCCCTCAATTGAATACAGTATGGCCTGCTGTCCATCAATAAAATGAGATAAAATACTGAATTAAAGGGATTATATAAGTTAAAGCGGATTAACTTCATTCATCCCATGTTTCATAGTTGGATCGCATAAAGTTAAGGCCGTTGCGTACTATTTCTTGGAGCACTTCCATATCCACGTTGGCAAGCTTGGTAATATAGAGACAACTCTTACCGGTCTTGTGTTTGCCCAATCTTTCGAGTTGCTGAGACAAATCACGGTAGCCGGGCATGACGTAAATCGTGAGTGCACTCTTCCTTGGGCTAAAGCCCGTCAGAAAAAACTCGCCCGAGTGACCACTTTCGTAAGTGTAAGCGTAGCGACCATAGCCAATGATTGATCCACCCCACATCTTAGGCTGTAACCCCGTCACACGATTGAAGAACTCCAGCAGCACAAGGCCATCCGCTCTGCGCTGTGGGTGCTCGACAGCAGTTACGAATTCCAGTGGGGCGACACTCGTCGGTTTTGTCTTAAGCGTGTTTTTTGCGCGTGCCGCCATCGCAGTCCAGCCTTCAGCTCTTACTGCTCTATTTCCTCGGCTTTCTGCGAAGCAAAGATTGAGCGATACTTGCTGCTCTTTGACCGTAGCGGCGGCAGCTTACAAGGCTCGCCTTCAAAGACCGGAAGATCCGGATGCCGTCCCCGAACAATAGCGCCATTGTATTCGCTATCTTGATTGTATGGCATGAGCGGAAGACAGTTCGCAGCCGAATAAGCAAACAACAGAAACGGCCTCGCGCGCGTCGGATGGTTGTTCGGCATCGAGCCATGGACCGATCGGCAGTGATGAACCGTAATCGCTCCGGCGGACCCTTTTAGATACGTGGCACCACCAATATCGATGTCTTTTGCATCATTGTCGCCGATGTATCCGCGCCAGGTACCATCCTGACCGTAGTGATCGTAGACCGGCCCTTTGTGGCTTCCGCCGACAACTCCCATCGGACCAACGCTATCATCGATGTCGTCCAGCGCGATACCAACCGTCACCACATTGTAAGCCGTGTGCGGCCAGAACGGGATATCCTGGTGCCACTTGATCTCGGCACCGCCCCCAGACCATTTGAAGTTCAGTTTGCCATGGTGGAATTTGAGATCCGGTCCGAGCAAATCTTCGACAAGATCCACGATTGGGCTGTTGAAAGCGACATCATAATAGACCGGATCCTGATCCTGAGGTTTCTGAAGCCGGCGCAGTCGCGGGTTTTCAGGTGTGTGATCAAGCTCCAGATCAAATTTTTCGTTGGACTCAGCAACGTGACGGCTTTCCTCAACGAATCTCGCGGTTGTCTCCGTGAGACGCGCCATCCAATCACTTGAAAGAAATTGGTCAACCGTCAGGAAGCCATCCCGGTCGAAATCAGAAATTTGCTTCTCGCTCAGCACCTTACGTGTGCCGCTGTTAACTCCAACATCCTGCACTGGTCTGCTCCTGCCCTAAACCCTGTTGCGCCAAACACTACACCAGAGAAGTCGATAGAGACAACGAGTGCCCACCTAGCAGTCATCAAGGCGCGAATTTAAGCGAGCAATCCGCCGCTTTGCATTGCATCCTCAACCTGCAGTATTTTGTGACTGATTCCATTGCGATTCCATGCGGACGGAGAGAGCAACTCATGGCCAAACCGGTCGTCGGCGTCATTGGTAACGCACATTTTCTGAATGAGCGCGTCGACGTGCAACTCGTCGGCGAACGCAATCTCTCGGCCCTGGCAGATGTCTGCGGAGCATTGCCACTCATGTTCGCAGGAGACCCGCGGATAACCGATATCGGTGCATTGCTCGATACCGTCGATGCAATCCTACTGACTGGCGCGCGCGCCAACGTCCACCCCACGCGTTTCGATACCGATCCGCATCCGGACTACGAGCCTTACGACGAGAATCGGGATGACATGGCCTTGGAGTTGACCCGCATTTGCGTCGAACGCGCGATACCTATATTCGCAATCTGCCGGGGCTTTCAGGAAATGAACGTCGCCTTTGGCGGTTCACTTCATCCTGAAATCAGGGACCTGCCAGGCAAACTGAACCATCGCGCACCGCGCCTGCCAAACGGTGACTTTCATCCTGATCCGGAAGTTGTCTTCGCAGACCGCCATGAGGTCCGTCTCTGCCCTGACGGCCACTTCGCAAAAATCTTCGGTAAAGACAAAATCCATGTGAACTCACTCCATGGCCAAGGCATTCTGGAGCCAGGCCAACGCGTTGTTATCGAGGGCCTTGCAGAAGACGAAACCGCCGAAGCGATCCGCATTGCCGACGCTCCCGGTTTTGCACTTGGTGTCCAATGGCATGCCGAGTACGATCCGCAAACCAATCCAGTCAATCGAGCTTTGTTCGAAGCATTCGGTGAAGCTATTGCGACAGAGCGTTGAGCGCCTCTTATTCTGTCTGAGGCGCTGCAATGCGCGTGCGGTGCGGACCGAAGAAGCAGGTCAGCGCAAGTATGATCCCCGATACGGTCGCGATCATCCCGGCAGCGCTCACGGCATTTTCGCCCCCAAACCAGAGCGGCCCGTAGCCTGCGAACACGTACCCCAATACGGCTGAGAGAATAGCGAATACGACACTCCACCAGACTTGCACTTCGAGGCGGTTCGTCATCAGGCGTGCGGCGGCAGGCGGGCAAATGAACATTGCGATCACGATGATCGAACCGACAGCATCAAAGGCAGCAACAGCAGCAACCGCCGAGGCAACAACAAGCACAAAACCAAGGGTAGCTGTTGGTATCCCCATCGCCTTCGCAAAGTGCTCGTCGAATGTCGACATCTTCAATGGCCGCCAAAGACACAATATGAGCAGCACCATCAGAGCGGCAACCACAGCGATACGCGTTAACTCCGACGGCAACTGGGCCAACGCAACAGGATCCGCCAATGATGACCAGCCTTTGGCATCAAGCCAGATCAGGCTTTCCAAATTTCCATAGAGCGCATGTTCGACATCAAGATGCACCGAGCTAGTATCGCTCTGTTCGAGAAGCAAAACACCAGCTGCAAACATCGATGTAAACGTCACGCCCATCGCCGCGCCGGGCTCGACATTGCCCAGACGTTTGATCGCCTCGATCAGAATAACCGCAACGACTGCTGTTGCAGCAGCGCCAAACATCATCGGCCAAGCCGAGACAACGCCTGTCACCAGAAACGCAACGACAATGCCGGGTAGAACAACGTGTGAAATAGCGTCGCCAATCAGCGCCTGCCGCCGCAAAATCAAAAAATTACCCGGCAGCGCACAAGCAATGGCTGCCAGCACACCGATCAACAACGGCGAGAGACTGAGCTGAACAAACTCCGCACCCATCAGCTCGTCACCTCGGTTGGCGGACCGATCTCACGATCGATCTCGGCAATCTCATCGCGTGTCAGAATGGACTCAATAGAGGTCAATCCGTCGTACTGACCAACAACAGCATCGTCCTTGTGGACTTGGCGCACAATATCCCACCGCCGTTCGTCACGCAGTGCTTTCGCAGCTTGGGCACGGCCAGTATCTGTCGGGACACCATCCCGGCGAATGAGACCAGCACGCTTCAGAACGGCCAGCGTGAGCCGGTCAAAGATGATTTCGTTACGCGCAATGGCAAGCAACCCTTGGCGGCGATGAACACGCAACTGAAATCGACGTTGCCGCAGGGCCGAGGCCAACAATCCGCGATTGGGAGCGAAGATCAACGAAACAACAAACAGCGCAAAGCACACCAACACAACAATGGGGCCCGTTGGCATACTCGGGGCAGAGGCCGACAGCGCCGAACCAAGATATCCGGAGGCGCCTCCAATGGCACCGGCCATGACCACGACCTTATC
>JBCDBQ010000638.1:0-4432 GCA_039183375.1 Pseudomonadota bacterium | reverse complement strand
GTCACCAAAACTCGGTTTGAATCCAAAGACACCGCAGTAGGACGCGGGTCGGAGTACGGAACCAGTCGTCTGTGTTCCCAATGCAAAGGGCACCATTCCTGCTGCTACGGCGGCTGCACTGCCACTTGAAGACCCGCCTGGCGTGTGAGTGCCTGAATGTGGATTGCGTGTCTTACCTGGATGAAAGTGCGCAAGCTCTGTGGTCACCGCCTTGCCGGCGACGATAGCCCCGGCCTCTTTGAGTAAAGCCACGCAGGCCGCATCTCGAATACTATGGTGTCCGTGATGGATAGGAGTTCCATATGTTGTCGGAAGACCGATCGCCTCGATGATGTCTTTGACACCGAATGGAATACCAAACAGCGGATGATCGAGCGGGCGCGTATCAGCCAGCCGCGCATGCATCAGAGCGCTGTCCGGATCAAAATGTGCCCAAGCCCGGACGTCATCATCGACAGCCTTAATGCGCGCAATGCAAGACTCCATGAGCTCAGAAGGCTTCAGTTCACCTGATGCGATCTGCTTGGAGGCTCGCTGAATTGAAAAGGAATGTAGTTCCGCCATCGGCGCTGCCTTCTGGTTGGTTCTCAACGCTGTTTGCTCATGCTGGTGCACAGGCGCGAATAGCAGCTTCAAAAGTGGCCTTTGCACTTGGTCCGCGAGCGAAAGGTGAAATGATTGGTAGATCGACGCCCGATTGACGATAGGCCTGCAAGCGTTCGCGGCAGTGTTCAGCCGTACCAGCAACGCTTGTTGCATCAATCATGTCATCGCTAACGGATTTGATGGCTTTTGCCTGGTCACCTTCTGCCCAGGCCCGCGCGATGTCGCTTGCCTCACCATCGAAGCCGTGTTCCGCCATCAGTCGATTGTAGCGCGGAAAAAAACCAGCATAGAGTGCCAAACCTGGGCGGATCAGATCGCGTGCTTCCGCCATTGTATCGGCCACGGCTGTTGGCAAGAGCGTTGTAACGGCGATTTCAGAAACGTTTCGCCCGACGCTCTGGGCACCCCGAGCAATATGCTCACGTGCTCTTGCAGATGTCTCTAACGTACTACGTGTCAAAATAATGCCGTCAGAAATCTCACCACAGAGCGCCGTCATTTTTGGAAAGACGGCTGCAATGTAGATGGGGAATGCCTCACGATGTGGTGTGAACCATAGGTCAAAATTCTCGATGGAGAACGTCTGACCGTCATATTGCAATTGACCTGTCTTGGTGAGTCGCCGGACAGCTTCAACCGTTTCTCGGACACGCGTCAGAGGCTTGTCGTAAACAACGCCATGTTCGGGCCCAACCTGGACCTTGTGACTGGACCCCACGCCGAGAATGAACCTCCCCTTTGAGAGTTCATCGACCGTCATGGCCGCCATGGCGATTGTCGGGACTGTGCGTACGAAGACGCTCGTGATGTTCGTCCCCAATTTAATGTCACGGGTAGTCACAGCAGCGGCCGACAATACGGCAAACTGGTCGCCGCCATGTCCTTCAGCAACCCAAGCCGACTCATAGCCAAGCCGTTCGGCAAGTTGGATACACTCGACTATATCGGTCGCGCTTGGTCCGCCTGAAAACCCGATTCCAATTCGCTGTTCCATAGATTTGGAAGGACCCTTCGAACCAACTCAGTCTGACACGCGGGGCAGAACTTTGGTCTTGAACAACTCGATCGACTTTGACAGCTTGGCGTGTGGAATGAGCATATCGTGAGTCCAGCCAAACACCCAATTAACTGGTAGTTTCTTCTTTAAAGTCTCAAGGCTACGAGTGACGGTATCAACTGTACCGATTAGAGCATAGCCAGCTTCTATGGCTTCATCTGGTGTAGGCGCCTGACCAGTATCGGGGTCTTCCATGCCCTTGCGGAACCCGAAAGGGACAAACCAGGCATTGGCTGCAAACGGACCGGAGTTGGCCCAGAGCTCGCGTGCCTCCTCATCTGTGTCAGCAATAATAACATCACGCAGCATAGCCACCCCATCACCTACGGGGCGACCAGATGCTTCTGCGTAAACATCGAACAGGTTGCGCTCTAACTTCTCGTGCATCGGCGGCAGAATAGCCGTGACATCATTGGCAGCACACCATTTGATGGATCGCTCTGATGATGCAAACGGCTGGAACACTGGAGGATGAGGATTCTGCAGAGGTTTTGGCACGACGCCGACTTCTTTCAGAATGCCGTTCTCCGTGCCCTTTCCCCACTTATCCGTGGTCTCAAGGTCCCACGGCACCTCGGCTGGCGGGATCTTCCAGAACTTTCCCTGGTAGGACAGCATTTCCTCAGTCCAAGCTTTTTTGATGATTGCAAAGCATTCCTCAAACGCTTCGCGGTTGGTCGCGTCTATCTTGTCATGCTGATGCGGTAACGCGCCGGACACACCATGTGTTTGCTGAGCCATGACGTCGACCCAGCGGCGTTGATAGCCGCGCGCAAAACCCGCGCAGGCGCGCCCACCGGTCATGTGGTCAAGCATCGCGATATCTTCCGCAACACGAATTGGGTTCGATGCCGGCAGTACGATACCCAGCTGACCAACTTTGATGCGCTTGGTCTGCATGGCGATGTAGAGGTCGAGTAGAACTGGATTGTTCGATACCTCGAACCCTTCAATGTGGAAGTGGTGTTCGGTGAAGCTTACCGACTCGTAACCCACCTCATCGGCAATGATGCACTGTTCCGAAACCTCCTTGAGCATCTGTTGATAAAGGTCCGAGCGCATGCCCGCCATGCCTTGCTCAATCTGCTCGCGGCTACCGACGGTCGGCAGGTAAAACAGTGACGCTTTCATAGAGATCGCCTTACGAATGGTGCTCTGAAATGTTGAGCAGCAGTCTTGCCGTTGTCGCTGGACTTAACAAGTGACAAGCCGATCACGTTAGCGATGTTGATACCGAACCTAAGGGGCGTCTCGACTAAGCTCCCGACACAAATTCGCGCCGCTGGTCAGCGTCCACAAGGACACTGGGCCAAGCGGCGCGCAAAACAACCTTTAGATCGAACTACTGGTTCTTGAAATCAGCTTTGCGCTTCTCAGCGAAGGCCGCCATGCCTTCTTTCTGGTCTTCGGTGGCAAACATTGAATGGAACAAACGTCGCTCGAAACGGACCCCTTCGGACAGTGTCGTCTCGTAAGCGCGATTAACCGTCTCTTTGGTCATCATCACGATTGGCAGCGACATGCTGGCAATCGTTTCAGCCGTCTTGACGGCCTCATCAATCAGATCTGCGGCCGGCACGATGCGCGAGACAAGGCCAGAACGCTCGGCTTCATCGGCATCCATCATGCGACCGGTCAGGCACATGTCCATCGCTTTCGATTTGCCGACAAAACGGGTCAGACGCTGCGTGCCGCCCGCTCCCGGCATGACGCCCAGCTTGATCTCCGGCTGGCCAAATTTGGCCGTGTCAGCGGCGATGATCATATCGCACATCATGGAGAGCTCGCAGCCACCACCAAGGGCATAGCCCGCGACCGCTGCAACAACCGGTTTGCGAAACTCATTGATGCGCTCCCACTTGCGGATGAAGTCGCCCTTGTAGGCGTCCATGTAGGATTTGGACTGCATCTCCTTAATGTCAGCGCCAGCAGCAAAGGCCTTCTCGGAACCAGTCAGAACAACGCATCCGATTTTGTCATCGACTGCGAAGATATCGAGAGCGGCGTTGAGATCATCGATCAAAGCAGAATTGAGTGCATTCAGCGCATTCGGTCGATTCAACGTGATGAGGCCGACGTGTCCACGTGTTTCGACGAGGATGTTTTCGTAAGTCATGGCGCGGGTCCGTTTCTGTCTGACGAGTTGATCGAGATTGGGTTCTGATGGAATTGTTTAGCGCTGACAAGCACTACAGTAAAATGTTGATCGGCCTGCCTGCACAATCCGGCGCACCTTGCTGTTGCAGCCGGGTGTTAGACAGGCCTCGTCCTCGCGCCCATACACGCGAAAGGCATGCTGGAAGTATCCAAGCGCGCCATCGGCCGCTGCGTAGTCACGGAGTGTCGACCCCCCAGCGGCGATGGCTTCATTCAGAACGTCCCGGATAATCGGCACAAGGCGTTGATTGCGATCTGTGGGTTTGCCAGATGCGAGTGCCAGGCAAGAGGCCTTGCGCTTGGGGCTGAGGCCGGCCCGGTACAAAGCCTCGCAAACATATATGTTGCCGAGACCGGCAATATTGCGCTGATCTAGCAGAAAGGCCTTGAGATCGGTCGTACGGCGATGCGCTCGGCCTGCCAGATAATCTGAGTTGAGAGCATTTCCGAGCGGCTCGACGCCCATTCCAGCAAAGTGCTTACAGCTATCGAGCTCACCTTCCGGTACAAGATCCATAAAGCCGAAGCGGCGCGGGTCATTGTATGTCACAACCGCTCCACTCGACATTCGAAATATAACGTGGTCATGCGCTGGTATCGTGTCTGTCGAGT
>JBCDBQ010000637.1:0-4445 GCA_039183375.1 Pseudomonadota bacterium | reverse complement strand
TGTATTCAAGGATCTTGGTAGCGAGACCGAGACCGTGACAGAAGCCAAAGATCAAGGTCGCAGCTTTGGTATTGGGCTGGAAGCCGAACCAACGCTGATAGGCCCCCATGTTGTCGAGCGCTTTGTAGACGACGGACAATCCAATGATGGCATCAATGATGTAGGCATTGACGTTCCAGCCGAAGTAAACTCCGGCAAGCATCGTCGTCGAGTGACCAATCGCGAACAGACTGACATAGATCGCCACATCCTTCATCTTGTAGAGGAAGAAGACGACGCCGAGCAGGAAGAGTATGTGGTCATACCCGGTGATCATGTGTTTGGCACCAAGGTATGTGTAGGGGATTAAATGCACCCCCCATATTTCTTGTACGTAGCCCGCGTCACCCGGGGTGACGTTGTGGGCTAAGAGCTGACCGCTCGTAATGGACAAAGCAGCAGCCGTCAGCAGCAGGACAAGCGCAACCCGATGGGTCGAGCCTATCCCACCGGCAAAGACCAGTGGCATGAGTTAAATCTCCGTCGATGATTGATTTGAGTTTGGAACTCAGAAATCAATCAGGCGCGTGGCGGTTTTCTTGGAGGGTCGGGCGCGTCGGAAACGGCACTGACCATCAAGGAGCGCCACCGGACGCGCTTCACCGGAACAGCATTTACTTGAAGAGGGCGCAATAGCACACCAGGGCTGTGATCATGATCCATTGCGTCGTGATGGTGACCGTGGATGGCCCACCAGAGATCTTCAGCCAAGCCGTGGGAATGACCGTGATCAGCGACCATCTCGGCGTGCTCAGTTAGCACTTCCGCAACGCGTGGACTATGACCGATCGTCGGGGCGAGAGACCAAGCTAAGACGGCAACGCAAAGCAGTATGCGTAGAAAAAAGCTGGCCTTAACCGCAAGCACTTTCAATGGCTTTGCCACGATAGCTGTCTCGTCTCACGCCGCATGCATTTACGGACGCCGCCAGATAAGCGGATTCTCGCGTCTACACAAGCTGTTCTCATGGAATGTTGTTCGATCTGTGACCAGAGGGCTGCCTAGCAGGCGTGACAGGCGCGGTTGGACTTCGTTGTAGGTCCGATTCTGGCCCATCGCGACACGGCCCAGAATTAGAGGGTCAGCAGTACATTCATAACGGACATGATCGCACTGCGGCAACGATCGATCTCAAAATGGTGGGTAATCGTGGAAAGAGTCCCGGGCAGGTGCGTGCAGCAAAAGAGAGCACGTCGGGAAGAAAGTTGGCTGCGCGGTTTCACACCGCGTGTCGCGCCGCCCGCCGCTGGACGGCTCGCGCCCGACCGATTGCACCCTACTGACGGAATCCATTTCGCATGCGTTCGATCTCCCGACGCATAGACCCGAGTCGCTGTTGACTTGCTTGGTGACTTTGGTTGAACCGACGCTGCTTTTCAGCAATGCGTCGTTCATAGTCACGTCGCATTTGTGCCTTGCGTTTCTCGAAGTCGCGGCGCATCCGAGCCACCATCGCATTGTGCTCGTCACGGATCTGCGCGGCTGTGAGGCACCGCCCGCCATTCATACGGATGCAGCCCTTAGAATTGCCAATTGTTGTGTTCAATGCCGCCGACACGGTCGCACCAGCTGCTGCTGCAAATACGATGGCCACGACAACGAATGTTCCATTCCTCATTTCTTTCTCCGTCATGTTCGCAGATTTGGTTCGACAGCAGCGCCTAGAAGTTCTTGACGATCGACACCGCAAAGAACAGCCACACACACACGAATGCGAGTGTCAGAACGAGCCCGAACCAGCGATAGGCGAACGGGTATCGGTACCAATGCTCCGTCCACCAATCGACCTGAGCTTTGGCGTGTACGCGCTGTTCGTAGTCGGGCAATTGCTCGGCGGTTGGCAGATCGATTGTCCGCTCAAGTCGGTCTTCGGGGATGTAGACTTCGCCAAGCAGCTCGATCGCCTCGATGGCTCTCCTGTGATTGGGCTTAATCCTCAGGGCGTCCCGGAATTTTCGGATCGCATCCTCGAACTGCCCCTTCTCCTTAAGCGCAAGCCCGAGGCAGTAGTGGGCATCAAAGTGCGTTGGCTTCAGCTGAACCGTCTTCCCGAAAGACTCGAGCGCGGTGTCGAAGTCTGCCTTGCGCAACGCAACTAGTCCGGCCAGATATTGTGCGAGGTAGTTGTCAGGCTCCGCGTGCAGAACAGGTGTCAGTTCTGTTTGAGCCGCATCCAAATCACCCTTGCGGATGAGTTCATTGATTTTCATATATCCAACTTGCATGTCACTCTCCTCTGTTTATCAGAGCCGAGGTTGCTCTCCTGTGAAACTCGTGTTTCAGTTCGCAATCTCGCACCACGGGACGCTCCCTAGTCAGTTTATCCAGGCCCGTTCTGTGGTCCGTCGTCAGGCACATCGGTGTCGTCCGGCGTGGCAGGGGCATCGCTATCGTTCGCTTCCTGGTCGTCATTCGAATCGTTGTTGCCAAACAGGTCACCGACAGGAACCGGCTCGGGCGCTTCCGTTGGCGGCGGGCTCGCCGGCAGTTCACCGATCGGATCAGACGGCATAGGTAGCGGGTCACTGCCTTGACTTTCGGCATTGGCCGCTGTGAACGGGCTATTGTTGTCGAGATCGGGTATAGGCGGGACCAAGGCTGTGACTTGATCTGGCGTCGGGGCGGGGTCGCCGCCATCGTTGTCCTGATCGCTGCCACCACCTGACGGCATCAGATTGTCCACAGGCACAGGTGTTGCCGGCCCTGATGGTGGCGCTGATGGACTCAAACCATCTGTCTCATGTGGCAGGGACGACCACGGCAGATCGGTAGAGTCATCGGCTCGATCAGGTGTGAACGGACTACCCTCACCAGCCCGATCAGCGTTTGGAATGCTTGGTACAAGATCTCTGACTTGGTCCGGTGTCGGAGCTGAACCGCTGCTGCCACCTGCGCCAGGCGCGGTTTCCGCAGCTCCGCTTTCGCCCGTGCCTGCAGCACCACCGCCCTCGCTCTCTTCGTCTTGATCATCGCGTTGCATTTTCAAACCCCGTAGTGGATTTCGTCTCCACCTCAAAATATGCATCTTACTGACTGAACGTCTACTGAATAAATGTATTTTGTTTTGTTCATGTCGAATGCCAAAGCGTGGCGCGAGACTGGTCGAGGGATTTCATGTCGGATGCCGGATGTGTATGGTGACCGGCCAGCAGGTAAGATGAAGCCGGTGCGAAAGTCATGACCGCACTTATCAAACAAGCCGATCTTGAACTGCGTGACGCCATACAGGCGTTTGTCGCTGGCTTCGCGCATCCTGATCTCGAACATTTCAAGCCGGGGATCGCGGAATGGAGCGATGATTGGCAGGGCGTGTCTGCCACCCGCTTGCCGGCCGCAGACTTTCTTGCCGCCTCTCTCGCCAGTGCGCCGCCTGAGACCAAGCCGATGGTTGAGCTGCTTGCGCGGCATGCAGACAACGTCAGATGGGAGCAAACCTACACGAAAGCTGACACCGCCATCAGCGACAAGATGTTGGCGAGCTATGGCTTTGTTGAGGTGATTGGTTCACGCGGCCCGTTTGTGAGTGAGCAGGTCCGCTCAGGGATTGGTGTCTATGGCCCCGATATTGGCTATCCACCGCATCAGCACAAAGCAGAAGAGATCTACATCGTTCTCGCAGGCGGCGCGGAGTATCGGCTGGATGGACAGCCGCCGCGATACGCGAAGCCGGGCGACCTCGTCTTCGTACCGTCAATGCTCACGCACGGCTTCTATACCGGAGACGAAGCCATGGTGGTTTATTACATCTGGCAGGCTGGCGACCTACGAGAAGTCTCCACGTTTGTCTGATCAGTTCGTTTGAGCCTGCTGTTTCGGAGTTGCGCTTATGACCCTGTCCTCGTTTGGTTACTTCACTGTTCACTCTGATAAGCTTGCTGATTGGGAAGAGTACGGCACGAAGTTTCTCGGGCTGCAGCTGGCGGAAAAGACCAATTCGCAGCTCAAGTTTCGAATGGACGATCGCAAGCAGCGGATCGTTGTGAGTTCCGAGCCCGAGGCGGCAACCGTCTTCGGTTGGGAAGTGAACAACACGGCCGCTCTCGATGACCTTGCTGCAAGGCTGGAAGCAGCTGAGACCAAGGTGTCGCCGATGCCGGCTGACATGCTGGCACGGCGCGCGGTTGCGGGTGGCATCACATTTGCCGATCCCGCCGGCAATCTACTCGAGGCATTCTACGGGCCGGAAACCGCGCACGAGCCTTTTAAGGCCGGGCGAGAGATATCCGGCTTCCGCACCGGCGTCATGGGCATGGGCCATGCCGTCTTGCTGGTCGAACGCCTGGACGATGTGCAGTGGTTCTATCAGGACGTGCTGGGGTTCAAGATCAGCGACTTTGTGCTTGAACCGTTCAAGGCGTTTTTCTTCCATTTGAACCCGCGCCACCACAGCCTGGCGCTGATCGAGG
>JBCDBQ010000636.1:0-4469 GCA_039183375.1 Pseudomonadota bacterium | reverse complement strand
AGGATCGAACCACTGTCTCCTACAATAGACAGAGTGCAAGAGCTATTCTCCGGAACGAAGACGCTCAGTCCCTCCTGGTCGATGGGATCAAGACTGAAGGTCGTTGTTCCTCCGGTGGATGAGGTGCAAGAGACGTTCTCCAAACTCATGCTGTCCCACCTACCCGTGCCATTGCCGACGTTATCTGCATCGCCCATCGCTATGACGAACTCAAGTAGATTGCTAGCAACTCTGCCGCCTCCAATATGGAAGACGGTGCTGCTACCAGCGAATAAGCCAGGTGTGACGGTTCCTCTATTGTGGGGAAGAGTCCCATTTTTGATCTGGTTGTAAAGCTGGTTGTCATTCTGATTGACATTGACTGAGCAGAGGTTGCCTCCTGAGTTGTGCCACTCCAACCGCCCTGAAATGAGAGGCCGGTTGTTGCTTGTTGTCTCAAAGCCGGTGCAATCCCTCTTTAAGCTCCAGGCCGGAGTGCTGGTGGCCGCAAACAAAAGGAACACGCTTGTCGCAAGCAGGGCAGCGATATACCTCGGAACTTCGACGCTCGCCCCGAAACGGCTGAACAGTTTCGCAAACTGGATTTTGCAGTTGAGCGTTGCTCCGGTGTCTTGCACCGCACCTCGAACCAACATCAGCTTTGTCCCCAGCCCATTGGATTGACCACACTTTCCCTCAGCTTGTTGGTACCGCAGAGGACGAGCCGAGCGTTATGTAGTGAACGAAAGCCTTTGCGCTGGTATCGGGAGACTTCCTTATTATATTGCAGAGGGTTACGCGTTTCGCCGCGCAGTTGGCGCAGTGGTGTTGCTGCAATGTTTCAGTCAACGAAGAGAATCGGTGCCAGCACGCGGCGTCGGCATATTGCGTCGCGGCGCCAACCCGCTCACAATGGGTATCAAGCAATGAAATCAACGGGGGGTTGTGTGAGCATATCCAACTTTGACGTCGAACGCGGGCTGGCCCGCCTTGAGATGATGGAGCGCATTCGTGCATTCGAGGAGGCCGCACGGCGGGCCGCTGTCGAGGACGAGTTGGTACTCGGCGCCATTCATTTGTCGATCGGCCAGGAAGCTGTGGCCGCCGGTGTGATGGAGCCGTTGCGCACGGATGACTACATAACATCGACCCATCGCGGCCATGGTCACACGCTGGCCAAAGGTGCGGATTCGAGCGCCATGATGAAAGAGCTGCTCGGACGTGAAGGCGGCTGCTGCGGCGGCAAGGGCGGTTCGATGCATATCGCTGACTTCGATGTCGGGATGCTCGGTGCCAACGGTGTCGTTGCTGCCAATCTGACCATTGCGGCAGGTGCCGCTCACGGCGTCAAGATCCTTGGTGGTGATCAGGTCACCGTCTGCTTCTTTGGCGATGGTGCGATCAATCGCGGCCCGTTCCTGGAAGGGCTTAACTGGGCCGGTGTGTTTGATCTGCCGATCCTGTTTGTCTGTGAAGACAACCGCTATTCGGCATCGACGCTGACGTCGGCCATGACATCGGGGCAGGGGGCCGCCGCCCGTGCCGAAGGGCTCGGCCTCAGGACAACGACGGTCGATGGCAATGATGTGACGGCAGTGGCTGAGACAGCCGCGGAGATTGTGGCCCGCATCCGCGCCAGCCAGAAGCCGGAATTCCTGCACGCGCTGACGTACCGCCTGGATGGTCACACGTATTTCGATACCAGCGGCTATCGCCCGGAAGGCGAGGCGGCCAGGGAGGCTGAGAATTGCCCGATCCTGCGGCAGCGCACAGCGCTTGAGGCAGCCGGTGTGACGGCAGCCGATCTGGATGGCGTTCGTACGCGGGCCGGCGATGAGATGCGGGCGGCGCTGGATGCCGCAAAGGCTGCACCGTGGCCGGCCGACAATACGCTTTACAAGGATGTCCAGGACATCGGCTCTCCAGCGCAGGAGGCGTTCTGATGGCGATTATGACCTATGCCGATGCAGCCAAGCTGGCCATCGCAGAAGCCATGCGTGCTGACCCAACCGTCTGGTGTGTGGGCGAAGATCTCGGCCGCGGTGGTGTCTTCAAACAATACACCGGCCTGCCGGAAGAGTTCGGCCCGAAGCGGATTTCCGATGCGCCGATTTCCGAGGCGGCGATTATGGGGGCGGCCTTTGGTGCGGCCATGGTCGGCACGCGCCCGATCGTCGAGATGCGGTTCGCTGACTTCGCGCTGTGCGCCACCGATGAGCTGGTCAACCAGGTCGCCAAGGCCCGGTTCATGTTCGGTGGGCAGTCGCGTGCGCCGATGGTGATCCGCAAGCCCATGGGGATGTGGCGATCGTCAGCCGCGCAGCATAGCCAGAGCCTGGAGAGCTGGTACACGCACATACCCGGATTGGTGGTGGTGTGCCCGTCCACACCACAGGACAACTATGCGATGATGAAGGCGGCGATCGCAGCGGACGATCCGGTCGTCTACCTAGAGCACAAGGACATCTGGCTCGACGAGGGCGAGGTCGACACGACGACGCCTACCGAAATCGGCAAGGCACGCGTGCGCCGCGCTGGTACCGATGTCACCGTTGTCTCGTGGTCCCACTGCGCCAATCTCGCCGTTGAGGCAGCGGAGACCTTGGCGGGCGAAGGGGTCAACGCCGAGGTGATCGATCTGGTCAGCCTCTGGCCCTGGGACAAGCAGGCAGTGATGGACAGCGTCGCCAAGACCGGCCGGCTGGTTGTGGCGCAGGAATCTGTGGCGGTCGGCGGGTTTGGTGCGGAAGTTGTCGCCACCGTGGTGCAGAATGGTCTGCAACACTTAAAGGCGCCACCGGAGCGGTTGGGTTCACCGCGAGCGCTGATCGCCTACGCGCCTAATCTGGAAGATCAGCTGCGGGTGACCGCGGACATGATCGCTGACGCAGCGCGGCGGACACTGAAGTGATTTGGGGCGTGATGGCCGCTGCAAGGGGAGTCGCTGTGGCACGTTCAGTTGGCTATCGTGAGCATGCCCAGCAGGTAGCCAATCAACGCAACAATACTGGCCGCACCAACAATGAATGAAAGGCGCTGCACGTCATGCCAGAGGCCGAACTCCTTTGACCATTGCCGCAGGTGGTAGGAGAACTCCGGTGCAAATGTGCCCGATTGCGAACCGGATGCGACCCAGGTCCTGATCAGGCGCTTCTGGATGCGCGCGACGATGACCAAGGCGCAAGCGATCAGTAAGACTGCAACCACGGCTGGCAGAAACAGTGTCGGCATCATCGCCTCCATGCGTAAAGTTGCGTCATCTGCCTATCGCTCGATTCGCAGACTTTGTACTAGTCGGCACAGCAGCAAGGTCGTCTTATCCAAGTATTGTTGCGATGCAACGAGAGGGCGCGCATGATGCGGTCGGCTATGCAACTCGGATGGCTCGTGGGTCTGGTTCTCTTAGGTCTGGTCAATGCGCGAGCAACGCACGCTGAACCAACCCTGGAGCTTTCGTTCGGTGTAAACACGATACGCGTGAGCCGCACGCAGCTGCTGTCTCGGTCCGACGTCGTCGATCTCAACCTTGCGCACGATGTTATCTATGGCCGGGTCATGACATATCGCGCCATTCCTTTGCTATCGCTGATCGGCAAACGGGCTACGCAACGGTTTGACATTCTGGAAGCGGCAGCAACCGACGGCTATGTTTCGCAACTGCCGATGAATGTGATTAAGCGCGGAGCTGCCGGCGGTTCAATGGCGTGGCTGGCTATTTAGGACAGCAAGCATCCCTGGCCAGCAGTGCCGAAGAAAAAGTTGATGGCAAAGCCATGAGAACAGTAGTTGTCGGCGCCGTGTTTGGACTGATTGCAATCTGGTTTGGATTGTTCGTCGGGCTGCAGGTCAACGTGGTGCTCGGTCAGCTTCTTGTCTTGCCGGCGGCCGTTGTCGCAACCCTCAGCGGCGTACCCATCATGAAGATGCCGCTCGCGCTATGGATTATAGCCATCGCCCTACAGTGCCTGACATGGGCTCTCATCTTTCATTTGCTTGGTCGGCTGGCAAAGATGGCGACCGGCCGGAACGCCGATTAGAGCGCCGGCTTCAACCAGGCTTTGAGATAGGGATTGAGGCGGTCCTGGATCGAATTCGAGTTGTGCAGCGCGCAGAACTTTGTCGCCATGGCCTGCAGCATAAAGGCGTGCACGCCCTCCGCCTGCAGTTCCGCTGAAATGTCCTGGCGAAAATTTGCAGCAGACAACCAGGACTCAAGAATCGCAATCTGGCGACCAAAGGTCATGGCAATGGGACCGATCTCTTCCACTGCAGTCGCACCGGAATGGCGCAGGATAACGTCGAACACATAGCGTTCGTAGGTCATGAGCGCGCAGACGGGCATCAAAGCCTCGGTCAACTTCGGGACTGACTTCGGCGCAGGCCGCCCCTGCAGGTCATCCAAGAGCGCGTCGATCCGTGCGCCGAGAATGAGATCCATCAAGGCGTCCTTGTCCTTGAAGTGCGCAAAGAACGTCCCCTTAGCCGTTCCT
>JBCDBQ010000635.1:0-4475 GCA_039183375.1 Pseudomonadota bacterium | reverse complement strand
ATACAGCTTGCAACGGCCTTGAGCGCGGCGGCCATGGGTCCACCGGCCAATAAAAAGTCCGATCCCAAGCGCATAGCCTTGTTGATTGGCAACGAAAACTACGCCGCAACTGTCGGCCCCCTCGCCAATCCAGGCAACGACGTGAACCTGATTGCATCAGCGCTTGAGGAAATCGGTTTCGATACACGCAACATCCGCACCGTCACCAACGCTAACCGTGTTGCCACACTGCAGGCAATTGATGAGTACGCAAACAAGGTCGCCGCGGCTGGCCCTGACGCTGTTGCTTTCTTCTATTACTCCGGCCATGGCGCAGCCAGCCAACAGGACCGTCGCAACTACATCATCCCGACCGAAGTCAAAGCTCTGGATCGCTCGGTTTGGTACCAGGCAATCGCACTTGATGATGTCGTCACCCAGCTTGCTAATCGTGCGCCCAACGCTGCTCACTTTGTGATTTTCGATGCCTGCCGCAACCTCCTCAAAATGCCGACCAAGGGCAAAAAAGGCTTTGTTCCGATGGCGGAGAAGAGCGGCATGCTCATCGCATTCTCCACTGATCCCGGTGAAACCGCGTCTGACGAAGGCGCTGGAGCCGGACCTTACGCAAGTGCGCTGGCTGCGGAACTTGTGAAGCCAGGACAGGACCACCTCGATCTCTTCCAAAACGTGAAAGAGCAGGTCCACCGCACAACAAGTGGACAGCGCCCATGGGAGCGCAACGGTCTTCTCAAGCGCGTCTATCTCAATGGGTCAGCGCCGGACGACGGCAACTCTACCGGTTCCGATGCTGCAGCCGCATGGCAGGCCATCAAAAACTCCAAAGATCCGGACGTGCTCAAGGCCTTCACGCAGCGATTTGGCGGGACTTTCTTCGCTGATCTTGCGAGTCGTAGGCTGAAGCAACTCACGGCTCGCGACGCGCGCCCAGTTAGCCGCCTGAAAAACATCGCCCTGTCTGCACCGAAGTGGAAACGCACCGCGGGCTTTGATCGCGTCTCTAGATCGGAGACGCAACAACTCCTCAGCGGCACCACCGTGACGTCCCTATCGCAGGACAGGTGGCAGTGGTATTTCGCATCAAACGGAACCTACTCCGGCAAGAACAAGGCAGGCGGCACCACCGGTGGCACATGGCGAGTCGGCCAGAATGGAATAGTCTACTTGGAAGGCGGCAAGGGCGAACCCTTCTATTGCCCTGTGATTATCAAACACAACGGAGCGCTACTCACCTACCAGTGGACGACACAGAGACCTTGTTCGGCCATTACACCAGTGAAAATCACACTTGGTAATCACACGACCCGGTAGGTTCAGGCCGACAACGAACGCTCAAGATAAACGACACCTTTGCTATCGCCGTCTTCCCAGCGTTCACCAACTTCGACAAAGCCGTGGCGCTTGTGAAATTTCAGTGAGCCCGGGTTGGGCGGTTCCAGGTTGACCTCAGCCATGAGAACCGGGCGCTTTCCGCTATAGCGTTGGATCACCTGCTCGTAAAGCAACGCGCCAACGCCAAGCCCACGCGCGTCTTCGGACACTGCCACACGATCCACATAGGCAAACGATGGGTAGTGTTCCGCAACCCATGCGTAATTCTTGCTGTCGTAACCATTGCCCTCGACCATCAGCAGCGCAAATCCGACCGGCGCGTCGCCCCTGAGAGCGACCAACACCAGATCAGCGATGCTGGAAACGAGCTTCTCAAGTCTGTCCCGCGTGACGCTGCCAACCCCTGGGGTCGACGCCTCATTGATTGCATGCAGCGCATCAAGATCTCCGGCTTCAGCTGGCCGGATGACAAGTCCATCCATTGTCATTCTTCTCTCTGAAGACCACCGTTTAAACGGGGCGATCGCCCTTCTCCACCTTCAAGGTCCTGCTATCAGCAGCCGGCAACATGCGGGCAGGGTCACGCGTCACGACAGCGTCAATCACTGTTGGTGTCGAAGTGTTCTCCAGGCCTTCCTGAATGGCGGCCGCTATCTGCTCGGGGTCAGTCAAGCGGATACCGTGACAACCGAAACCTTTCGCGATGGCCGCGTAGTCCATCTCGACAAGATCCGAGGACTGGTAGTTGCCCTCTCCATAAACTGCGTGCTGTAGGGCCTTCACATATCCGGATGCCGCGTTGTTAAAAACAAGCGCAACAAAGTTGGCACCGACCCGCCGCGCAGTTTCAAGCTCACCGAGACTCATGTTGAAGCCACCATCTCCGGTCATACTGACAACGCGACGCGTCGAGCCGACGCCCATCTGCGCGCCGATGCCCCCGGGAACGCCATAGCCGATGGATGCGAAACCGCGGTCAGGAAGGAAATGCCGGCCAGCCTGCTTGGTGTCATACATCAGTCCACCCCAGTGCCCGGCAAAGCCACCGTCTGCGACCAGGACACTATCCGCCGGCATGGCCTTGTTGAGTTCGCCCATTAGGCGACCCACATTGATCGGCGTCTCCGTGCTCTCCAATCGGTCCGCAGCAGCGGCGCGCCACTCAGCCATGCGCACAGGGATCTCCGCCAGATAATCAGCCCGCGATGCCTTCCGCGCACCCGCACCTTCAGATAGTGCGTCAGAGAGGTCCTGTAGGCCAAGACGGGCATCACCAACCAATGCCACATCGGTTCGAGTTGTTCGCCCGATCTCATGCGGATCAATCTCAAGATGAATCAGTGGCTTGCCCGGCGCGATGAGCTGGAAGCGCTTGGTCGCAATTTCACCCAGCTTACAACCGACAACAAGCAGGCAGTCGGATTGATCGATCAAGGAATTCGCAATCCGATCATAGCGTCCGAACAGGCCTGCAGAAAACTCGCTCGCACAAGAAATTGCTCCCTTGCCACTCATCGTGTGCGCGACGGGAATGCCTTGCGCCTCGGCAAAACTGAGCAACGCCTCGTTGGCCTCGGAGATATGAACACCGCCACCGGCCATGATAATTGGCCGCTTGGCCTTGGACAGCATCGCAGCTGCACGGTCGAGCTCGGTGCCATCCGGGCGGAACCGACGCGATTGCGCACGCAAAGTCGAAGGGTCGACCCAGAAATCGTCAACGCTGAAATCAAATTCGCCATGCGCGATGTCTTCAGGCACGTCGATGAGCACCGGACCAGGCCGTCCACTGGTGGCAACAGCGAATGCCCGCCGCACATGCTCAGGAATGCGCTGAATAACCTCGACGCGAATGACTTCTTTGACGATCGGCCGTAGGATTTCGAGCTGCTTCGACTCCTGAGTCATATTCTTCCAGGCATGCTCACGATTGGCATCGCCTGTAATCACGACCATAGGAGTTCCGGCATTGAGGCTTTCGACAACGCCGGTCACCAGGTTTGTAGCCCCCGGCCCCAACGTCGCGTCGGCCACGGCTGGCCGGTTTGTCACCTTGGCGTAAGCATCTGCAGCAAAAGCACCGCAACGCTCATCATTGATGAGGTAATGCTGCAGACCAAGTGCACGACAGGCCTCATAAAACGGCAACAGCTGAAATCCGCCCATGCCAAACATGGGCCCGGCTTCGTGCAACTTGAGCATTTCCGCCAGAGCTTGTCCGCCCGTAATACGGCGCACGGTGTTCGTTGGTGATTTGTCCTGCACGGCGTTTCCCTTATCAATTCCCTGGATTCAATAAAGCTTGTGCAAAGTCTTATCCTGCCTTGGCGGCGCGGGCCAGCAGGTGCGCGAGTTCGCTGCAGCTCATGCCGATTGAGCCACCAAGCTGCCTTGTCGTTTCGTTGACGGCGGAGATGAAACCGTCTTCGTAGAGAGACCGCCCGTCACCGATCCGCGCTGAGAAAGCAGAGACGCAGGCCCCCGCAATGCCACGCGCATCAAGCGCAGGGAGCCGCGATACGCCAGCATCGTCGACGCCGCGATCCGCATCGCTCGTTATCACTGCAAACACGTCGTACTTGACCGCTGTCTCTGGCCTGCCGCCCAACAAAGCCCCGTGCGACGCGGCGACGATAACCCTGCCGGCATCGTCAGGGGTTACCAATGAAATCGAGTCCATCACAATGATTGGCCCGCCCACAGCCGGTGCATCACTTGCTTCAAATCGCGCCTCAGCCAGAGCTTCGGGAGCTGGTGAGGGTTCAAGCTGCGAACTTTGCAGGCTCTGCAACGCATCCCGGCAAGACATACCGACAGAGAGCCCCACCGCTTTGGCTGCGTCGTTTGCGAACGACAGAATCCCTCGTGCCAAACCATCAGCACCATCACCAATCCTGGCACTGCGATGCGAGACTGTCGCAGCTGGTACGCCAAGCCCGTCGAGAAGCTTGACCCCGGCAAGACCTGCAGCCTCCCGTCCGATCCCGGCGTCATTCAGAATGACCGCGCCAGTTCCCATTTTAGCTGCAAAGTACCCGGCATAGACACCGCCGTGGGATGCGCAATGAGCCGCAACCCCGCGGTGCTCTTCGGTCAAATGTGTAACGCTATCAAGAACTAACGGTTCGTCGGACATCTTGCCT
>JBCDBQ010000634.1:0-4485 GCA_039183375.1 Pseudomonadota bacterium | reverse complement strand
GTCATTGAACCGCTCGATACGCCGCCCATAACACCATCAGATATAAATCGCCATTTGCTGCCATTCGTTGCGGAAAACGCTGCGAGAGAGAGGTCATCAATGACATTGGAAGGTGCAGCCATAGTTGGAACTCCCATAGCCGCCAACGCTATCAAGCTTCCAGTCAACCCCATGAGTGCTCGGCGATCCATCAGTTTCTTGGTCCTTTTTATGACGTCGAGCAGCGGATTCTAGCCCGACGATACCGTGATAAGCTTCTCTAACCGCGGCCAGGTATAACCATCTGAGCTAGCTGAGACTGGTCGATAGTGAGAAAACGCAGTGGCCCCACGTTTGGATTGATAAGAAGCTCAACAACGACACCGCGAAGCACCAGAGATACACGCGGGCTACGGAGGACGGTTCGGGTTTCCGAGACAACTAGGTCAGACTCCACGGTGAATAGTTGGCAAGCTTTCCGTTCGTATTCGAGTAAACATCCGCGAAGGCATACTTCAGCGCTGATGTGCGAATACAATTAGCAAACATGATTGAAGATCAGTGCCCATTGTCTCCAAATGGCCAGGCTCTGACGTCACCACCGTACAGGGTTGCGTCGACCTAAGACAGCGCACCAACCTCCAACGCAGCAATTGATTTGGGCAGATTGATATCCGCAATCGTTCGCCCCGAAGCGCTCAATATGATCCTAGACGAGGCGAAGCTCGTAAGATCGTCAACGGAATGGAGACAGGTATGGGCAGAGCTGAGCAGACGTTTCTTGGAATTATAGCCGTAGCGGCCATTGCCTCAGTTGCACCCCATGAGGCGACTGGAGGCATCCGTTGTGACGGCAATGCACAGATAATCAGATCGGGAGAGACGCACTGGTCGAAACATTGTGCGTTGCGCCAACTTGCGAATGTGGCGCGTGCACGCGGTGTCGCCACATCTCTCGCCAAGTTGAAGTCAAGCATTGCAGAGAGGGAGGCAGTTTGTAATGTTGTTGGTTTTGATACGCGGGTGATCATCACGTGCAACCCATATCACGCAATGAACCGCCACGAGGAATCGCAGTAGCAGACCATCTCTTTCATTGCAGATCGAAAACAGCGTTCTTCCATTGCGGCTCAACATGTAACGCTACCGTTAACAGGCGGCATGCAACGAGTTTGACCATGCTTTTCCATAAAGCTTAGAGGATTTTTGTCCCACTTAGAACTGCCCTAGCCTGCTCGTAGGCAGTTCTGCTGCAACAACCAATCGTGTTGGCCATGCGACTTTGGATATTTGCTTGTAATCCACACAACTACTTTTGGCGTTATGACTTGGCGCAGTTGAAATAGCGCACCAACTGCGTAATCTAGAGCAAAAGTTGTGATTTTGCAGGCCACTTCAGTGCAATTTCGTGCGCCTTTAGGGTTAGAGAATAGAACATGGACATTCCACATCGTCCGGACCTGTCAACGCTTATGACTTGTGCTGCTGGTAGCCAGCCTGAAGCATTGTGCGCTGTGATCACTTCTTGCTTGGCAATGTGCCCAGCGTCGATGGAAAAGGTCACTCGTATGGAACTGATTGGGGTGGCACTGCTCGACCAAATGGACCCCAAACCGATGACAGAGCCGACCGCAATAATCCTAAGCGGAGCGGAACGTAGCGAGCCCAATCGCAATAGCCATAGCAAGCTACCCGCGCCGCTACGAGCCGTAGTTGGTGACAGCATAGACGCGCTTGGGTGGCTAGATAGAGAGCAAGGTGTGAAGTACTTCAGCGTACCGATGTCACCGACTGCCCAGGGACGGTTGGAATTAGTTAATCTTGCACCTGGCACCAAACTACCTGAACTTGCGTATGCGGGCGAAGAGTATCTCTTGGTGGTTAGTGGTTGTTGCAGGCGTGATGGAACGCGCCTTGAGCGTGGAGACTTTGTCGAATCCTACGAGCAGTCTCCTTACAGCCTTGTTGCCGGCGATAACGGGCATTGTGTCCTCCTGATCGGTCATGAACGACTGCCCAACCAGCCCATTCGTCACTGATGAGACGCGCTAATTTGACAGTTTTTTTGGAGGGTTTGGTTCCAGTTCACTTATGCGCCCTGGCAACTGCTTTAGCTGGTTACTTCTCGCTCATAGACAACACTTCACTTAAGAGCTTTGTGAGAGCCAGTGGCACCAAACCTGTCTCTATGTCGATGCTTCATTCGCAGTACCGAGTTAGTTCAGTTGTTGAGTTGTTTTTGATAACAGCTAAGCGCTTAACTTGCTTGGTCGCCTTGCTGATTTTTGCCTCTTATGAGCATGCCTCCGATGATCTAGAGCTGAGAGCCAAACGTAAAATCGTCGATAGTCACAATCACTTCTGCTGCTAGATGCAGAGAACTACCGGGCCGTTGGCGCATCCCAGGATAGGCAGGGAAGCTGCGAACGTTGCCGTAAAAGTTTCACGTCGTTCTGAGTTGGCTTCGTTCAAGATTGGATATTCTTTCATGGAAGACAAATCTCTGCTTCTCGCTTTGCCTGGATACCAATCTATAGAATTCATCTGAAGCTGAAGCTCCGGGAGGCACAGGACTGAGGTTCAGAATTGTGTCTAGATAGAACGGCGCGTACTGGAGAATTGCAATATTGACAGCCTATCTGGATCGCACTCACGAACCACGTTGCCGTAATACTCTGAACGGGCGATTGCTTTGGCAATTCAGGAAGGGATATGGTTCTGTCAGTGATCTTGACCTTATTGAACGCCGTACCCTCGAGCTGAGTACACCTTGTTCCCACACAGCTTGGAAATTTCTGGCTTCCGCACAATGTGTAAGTCGTCGCGGTACAGATAGTGAGCTTGCCCTGGTATGAGCCCGGAAACTGCAAATAGCCTACTCGTTCTAGTAGCGCAAAAGAGCGATGAAGCGGCTTTCAATGATTTGTTTGCGTACTTTGCACCTCGCATTAAGCAGTTCTTGATGCGTGAGGGTGCTGATGCGGCAACGGCCGACGATGTGGCGCAGCAGGCCATGGCAAATGTTTGGCGCAAGGCGCACATGTTTAGCGCCGATAAGGGCAATGCGTCCGCATGGATTTACAGAATTGCGAGGAACTTGCGGATTGACCGAATTAGGCGCGAGCGCGTTTGGCAGCCGCTACCAGAAGATCACACTGAGAAAGCCTCGTCTGACCCATCAGCAGATGATATCGTACTCAGCTCAGAACGACAAAAAGCGGTACAGGATGCACTGCAGACGCTGCCAGTCGACCAATTGAAAGTGGTGGAACTGTCTTATCTTAGTGGCATGTCTCAGTCCGAAGTAGCTCATCAACTCAACATTCCCGTCGGGACTGTAAAATCTCGAATGCGCCTGGCATACGCCAAGTTGCTACCACTGCTGACCGAGTTCAGCTGATCAATGTTTGGTAATTGGTGCCATTTCCGCACAAAACCACTTAGCTCCTAGTGTCAAGTTCATACTCTCGCCAATGATAGTGAGCGCGCGAAAACACTTCGACCACGCAGTTGAGACTAGTCATTTGGCTGCACTCATTGTGGTTGACCTATCCGGCAGGACCGTCACGTCGGAGTGACCTCCGCAATTAAATTTTGTCACGCTGAACTTGGACCGACAGGGAAGATCAGCACATCTGAAAGGATAAGGCTGCTTCCGATGCACATCTCATCCAAATCTTGGATACATAGACCAGCAGGGATCTTCAGAATTTCGTTGACGCATTACTTCCTACTTACGCCTGGGTGACACCGCTTTAAATAGGTTAAGAGGAAACATCCTATAGCTACAGCAGTAGCATTTTTGCACTGCCAGTGAGGTTTTGGGATTGAACGGCCCGATGCCGCGCTCGGAGCTCATTGTCACGACCAAGGCGCTCAAGGAGAAAATACCGAACTCACTATAGATCCTCTTGAGATCATCAGACGTTAGATACCGAGATGATCAGAGGAATGGTAAATGGCGCAAAACGACACCCTGCAGCGGTTACAATCACAGCCAAACGCGTTTGGCCGCGGAGGCAGCTCGCACTGGCTGTTATTGGTATCTGCAGGTTTCGCTTGGGGGTCGACGTTCTCGCTTGCCAAGATCGCTACTCAAGGTGACATCCATCCACTGGCTTTGAACTTCTGGCAGACACTTTTTGGTTGCGGCGCTCTATTGGTGTATGCCGCAGTTAGGCGCCGCCGGTTGCAGACGAGCCAACAGCATATCCGGTTCTACCTGATCGCCGGTATTCTCGGTACGGTAATACCTGGCGTTTTGTATTTCATCGCGGCCCGCGAACTGCCAGCGGGCATCTTGGCTATTACCATCGCCACAGTTCCAATGTTGACACTGGTGATATCAAGAGCACTTGGCAGTGAACGATTCTCATTGGCTCGCCTCTTGGGCCTATCTCTGGGTGCGGCAGGAATTCTCCTGATCCTGGTGCCAGACACAAGCCTACCCGAGCCGGCAGCCGCTCCATTTGTCGTCCTAGCGGTTTTCTGCGCCCTCTGTTACGC
>JBCDBQ010000633.1:0-4487 GCA_039183375.1 Pseudomonadota bacterium | reverse complement strand
GCGAACGTCAGCAGATGTCCTACGAAACCGGCAAGCGCATTGTCGATATGGTTTGGGAAGATCTGCGGCCTTCAAAAGTACTAACACGGGCAGCATTTGAGAACGCCATCGTCGTGAATTCTGCAATCGGTGGTTCGACGAATGCGCCAATTCATTTGAATGGGATCGCACGTCACATCGGCGTTGAACTGAACAATGATGACTGGGAAAAGATCGGCTACGATATCCCACTGCTTGTCAATCTGCAGCCTGCCGGAGAGTATCTCGGTGAAGAATATCATCGCGCCGGCGGCGTGCCAGCCGTCGTTGCCGAGCTGATCGCTCAGGGCAAAATTGATGGTTCAGCAATAACGGCAAATGGCAAATCCTTGATCGAGAATTGTGAAGGCAGATTCTCGGACGATCGTGCGGTCATTAAGCCCTACGACGCGCCAATGCAGAGCGAAGCAGGTTTCCTCAATCTCAAAGGAAATCTGTTTGATAGCGCCATCATGAAAACATCAGTGATCTCGGGCGCGTTCCGTAAGCGATATCTGGAAAATGCGAATGACCCAATGGCCTTCGAGGGCCGTGCAGTCGTGTTCGATGGTCCGGAAGACTACCATCATCGCATTGATGACCCGTCACTCGAGATCGATGAGAACTGCCTGCTCTTTATGCGTGGCGCCGGTCCGGTCGGCTATCCGGGCGCAGCCGAAGTCGTCAACATGCGCGCACCCGACTACCTTTTGAAGAAGGGAATTTCGGATTTACCTTGCATCGGCGACGGCCGCCAATCAGGAACGTCTGGTTCGCCGTCGATTTTGAATGCATCGCCGGAAGCCGCAACAGGTGGCGGCCTCGCCATCCTCAAAACCGGCGACAAGGTGCGTATCGATCTCGCCAAGCGTACCGCCGATATTCTGATTTCTGACGACGAACTAGCAGCGCGCAAGCAGGCTTTGGCTGATGCCGGTGGCTATAAATACCCTGAGCACCAGACGCCATGGCAGGAAATTCAGCGCGGTATTGTCGATGAGCTATCCAATGGCATGGTGTTGAAACCTGCAGTCAACTATCAGCGCATTTCCGAGACCAAAGGTGTCCCGAGGGATAATCACTAGAGCATCACTGCTCTGGCTCTAGGTGCTGCTTAATCCACTGTCGCTGCAGCGATTTGAATGTGAAGCGAATGTGGATAGGCCCGGCACTAATCACGCTGTCCGGCCTCGATACGCACGGGCAGCCTATTACCGGCTGGTGCCAATGGGCAGACCCACTCCTCGCTGTGCGCGCATGATGGGTAGTAAGCAAAGTTGAAATCTACAATGAGCTGCTCGCTCGCCATGCCAAGGTCTGCGCCTTTTATGGTGTCGAGGATATAGCGGCCACCGCCATATGTCTCGGTGCCACTCGTTTCATCGGCAAAGGGGAGGAACAGGCCTCCTCCGTAACCAGCGATCCAGAAGACTTGCAGTTCCTTGCCGCACGCCGTTTCAAGGCCGTCAGTGCGGGCGAAGGCCTGGACATTGAGAACACCGTCTTGTCCGATCGGCCAGGCTTCAGGTTCAGCAACAACAGGTACGAGGCCGACCTCGAGCCTGAGGTCAGGGTTGTAGGGAAAGTAGCGGACTTTGCCACGCTCATTCTCTGCCAGGCCAATGTTCGGAGATTGCGGATGGTTCGCAAACAATGCCCCGCGTGCCTCTTTCCATCCGTCCCAAGCGGCACGTGGATTTTCCAAGTTGCGCACATCAGCATAAATCTCAGCCACCTGGCGACGCCAGTCGGCCAGTTGTAACTGCTTCATGATATTGAATGGTCCTTCTTTGCGGTTCACGCCAGTAGTGCGGTCAGCCGCTTTCTAATTTGCGGCAGCGTATCCGTTCCCCAATAAAGCTCACCATCGAAATAGAAACTGGGGACCCCGAAGACGCCGTGCTCGGCTTCAGCCTTTCGATTGATATCTGTGAGTTCGGCGACGCCGTTTGGTAGCCTCTTGTCGAACGCTACAGTATCCCCACCCGTTTCGCTCAGAGCGGCGCGCACGTGTTCGGGATCGTCTGGATCGAGTTCCCGCAGAAAGACACGCTCGAAGACATAGTCGTGGAATGCCCGAAATACACCGTCGTCCTTGGCTTGCAGGAGGCCTACATGAGCCGGTGTCGGGTCAAAAATCCGCTTCGTGCCGCGAATAGTCAGGCCCTGATCCGCTCCAATACGGCGCACGTTCTTGTACATGTACTTGATCTTGCGGAACTCACGCTCGTTGCGTCCGTCCGCGGGACCAAAGACCTCCTGTAGTGGTGTCGTGTAAGGCAACCAGTCTATCGTCACACCAAAATCCGTCTCCCAGCTGTAGGCTTCGGCTTTGGCGACATATGTATAGGGGCTTCGAAAGTCAGTGTATGCCGTTATCGTTAGGGGCATTTTCCTGTCTCGTTTATGATCTGCGCACCAAACCCATTGGCATCGTCGAGATCCGGTTCATTTCTTCACTATCAAACAATTGAGGGTTCTTGAGGTAGTCGAGGAACATCTCGGTCGCATCATCTCCCCAAAAGACGTGTCCGTCGATTGCGAATGTCGGCACTCCGAACGCACCGGCAGCGATGGCTTCCTCGGTATTTGATTTGAGTGTTGCCTTGACATCATCCTGGGCAATGCGATCGGCAAAGTCATCAATCCCAAGCTTGACCGCAGCCGCAGCTACCGACGCCGGGTCATCAGGCTGATTACCTTCGCCATAGATGTGGTGATAGATGGTTTGCACAGATTGTAGATCTGAGCCGGCCGCAATCGCAAGCCGCAACATGTGCAGAGGTTGGAACGGATGTGACGGTGGCATTTGAAATGGTACGCCACGGCGGTCGGCCTGCCATTTGAAAAAGCGATAGACAAAGACGCGCTTTGTCGGCAGTTCCGCCGGGCCAAGTTGGCCCCAATGCTTTAGCAAGCCGGCAAACAGGACAGGTTTTAGTTCGATATCGAGATCATCCGGCATCTCGCTGAAGCGAGCAAATTGCAGATATGCAAATGGCGAGATGAAATCGAAATACCACTGCGCCTTCTTCATGGGATAAGCTTGCCTTCTTGTTGAGTGAGCGCCACGGGCTAGCCGCTACATTGGCCAAACAGCTGCTGCTTAGCTTCGGCTGAATCGGCAATTTCAACGTAGCGATCTTTGAGTATGTCGATACCGCGGCTGACGGCGGGGCGATTGCGGATCTCCCCGTACCACCGCGATACATTTGGGAAGTTCTCGATCCGCTGGCCGCACAGCTTGTTGATCCTGACCCATGGGAAACATGCCATGTCGGCAATCGTATAATCATGACAGATGAACTCGCGGTCAGACAGTTGTTTGTCGAGAACACCAAGCAAACGGGACGTTTCGTTGACATAACGATGCGTCGCGTAGCCTTCATCGACATCAGCGTGATGGAAGAAGTGTTCGGCCTGGCCCATCATCGGTCCAAGTCCACCCATCTGCCACATCAACCATTGCATCACTTCCCACCGCTGGTTCGGCTCTTTGGGAATGAACTGGCCCGACTTCTGTGCGAGATAGAGCAGGATTGCACCAGTTTCGAAGACAGTGACGGCTGATCCATCGGGGCCGTCGTGGTCAACAATCGCCGGCACTTTGCTATTGGGATTGATCTTTTGGAATTGCTCTGAGAATTGATCGCCAGCTACAATTGCCACGGGTTGAACTTCGTAAATCAAGCCCGCTTCTTCCAACATGATATGGACCTTGTGGCCGTTGGGACAGAACCATGTGTAAAGGTCAATCATGTACTGCTGCCTATGCGAACTCTCAAACCTTATGTCAGTGACTTACGAAATCTTACAAATCGATACGGCGGCCATCGGCGCTTGATTGATAGACTGCATTCTCGATCTCGATGTTTCGCAAATAGTCTTCCCCGGTGTTCTCTAGAGGGCGTTGGCCCCTGAGTGCTTCGATGCTCGCGGCCTGGAGAAGGTAGACGCAATCGCCACCGAAAGCATGGTCGCGCCAGTCATATTCGATGACTTCGACTTCGTTTGAGCCATGAGCCCGGCGCGTGATGCTGCCGTCTCCGCTCAATTCAATCACACCGCCGGAGCCTTCAACGATCATCTCACCCATAGTCAGACGGCGGTTTTCTGCCTTGTGATCTGACAGGCGGTTTCCATCAAAGACACCGCGTGTGCCATTGGCAAACTGAAACACAATGACGCCGGCATCTTCTCCGGCAATAACCGGGTTTACGCGTCGCAGATCAGCATAAACGTTCCTCATCTCGCCCATGAGGTAACGGAAGGTATCGATAAGATGGATCGCTGTCTCGTGAACCAGGAAGCGCTCCATCTTTTGAAAATAAGGTTGGCGCTCAAGGTATGCCTCGGCCCCTTGGCCGTCTCCAGGCCTCAGTCGAAACAAAATCTGATAAGGATCGCCAATGTCACCACGATCCAGCATCGCCTTGATCTGGCGATGCCAGGGTTGATATCTGAAGTTC
>JBCDBQ010000632.1:0-4488 GCA_039183375.1 Pseudomonadota bacterium | reverse complement strand
GGGCTGCAAGGATGAAGCCCTTTATATGGTCGTGCTCTAGAGCACCGATGTTTTCAAAATAGGGGACAGCAGCAACGCTCCGACCGCTCGACATCAGAAAGCATGCCGCATTGTGCAAAATCAACGGATCTCGCGCATCGAGCGATAGCGCGGTCGCGTGGGACGCCTGCGCTGCCTCCCAATGCCCAGCCATCGCCAGTGCATAGCCCAGAGCGGAATGCGAAAGCGCGAGGCTCGGGTTCAGATCAACCGACATTTGCGCTTCTTTTCGCGCCTTGTGAAGGCGATACTGACCTTCCGACCAATACGCATGCGAGCGCGTCAACGATATGGATCGCTCGGCGCGAACGCGCGCACACTCAGGGGCAAGTTCGACCGCATGAGACGTTAATGCCTCCGCTCTCTCCAGTGACCCTGCTCCGCAGCGCACGATTTCGCCTCGCGCTTCCAGGCAAAGCGCATAAGCGTCAGGGTTGATGGCGCCGATTGAAGCGGCTGGTGGGAACTCCGGGATGGATTGCGTGGATACTTCGACCAAGGCGCGATACCCCAACCGATACCCTGCTTTGGGGACTGTTATGATCACCGAAGGGTCCTGAAGCGACCGTCGTAATTCCGACACCGCCTGCGATAGGCTTTCGTCGGTTACAATCACCTCTGGCCAAACTTTGTCCAAAAGTGCGCTACGGCTTACAACTCGCCCTTGGGCTGAAACGAGTTCTGCAAGTACGCCCGTGGCCCTTGGTGACAGTCTCACGGTGGTTCCGTCACGCGCGGCAATTCGCGCATCGGTTCGTATTTGCCAGTTCGCCAAAGAGAAATGCATGTCGCCAATCCAAATTTGGATCGGGTTAAACATAAGCGTGTCGATTTCAAAGACGCTTGTGATTAGTTCACGGCAAAGTGAGTGCTAGCTCATGCGAAGTGGGAGCGACTTGGAACAGCTGACGTTGTCAGGGAATTTGCGGACAGCAGCCTTATAGGCGGCGTTCGGGAACGGTGCTGCATAGGCTGCAGCCTCGGCCTCGGTAAGCGTGGGCGCGTATTTCTTCATAAACCCAACGAGCCCGCCACCCGGTACTTCGATATCCGAATATTTGACGTCGGTCTTCCATTCGGTGAAGATCTTGCTTTCATGCGGCTCCAGCAGAAACGCAGTGTTCATGATCAAGAGACGGTCAAAACGTTCGGGCATCGCATGCGGCAGCGTCAGCCCTAGCAATCCGCCCCAATCCTGAACGACCAGTGTGACATTTTCCAACTCCAGCCGCTCAATCAGCGCCAGAAGATAATCCCGGTGGAATTCAAAGTGATGCGTGTTCTCGCTCACCGGCTTGTCGGATTTACCAAAACCCAACATGTCAGGCGCGATCACACGTGCGCCTGTGTCCGCAAAAACCGGGATCATCTTTCGATAAAGGTAGCTCCAGGTCGGCTCGCCATGCAGCAAGAGGAAAACCTCGTCGGCATCTTTCGGGCCAACATCCAGATAATGCACGCGCAGCCCTTCATAGCCGGGCAGGTCGTCGACAAAGTTTGGTTCAAAATCATAGCCGGGTAGGTTTTCAAACCGTGCATCGGGAGTGCGCAGCGCCGTGATCATGCCGTCGTCACTGACAACGGTCATGTGGGTTTCTGCGTGAAGCTGGGGCGCAACGCCCAGAGCCACGGCCGCTGAAAGGGTTAGCAGGAGTCGCTTCATGGGTTAGTCCTTTCGTGTCGGTCAACATCCGTTGACAGTCAAACACTTGGGGTGAGGGGCGATTGCTGGTCTTTAGGGCCAGCAACCTTTTTCGTGCGCATCCGCCGCAAACTGGGCGAAGGTCCGGGGTTCGCGACCCAGGGCGCGCTGAAGACCGTCAACGGTGCTTGCGTTCTTGCCGTCGAGGATTTCGGCAATCAGCGTTGCAACAAATTCGGCATCCTCTTCGGGAAAGCCTGCGGCAATCAACGTGCCTTCGAACTCTTTCGGCGTGACCGTCTTGTAGGTTAGGTCTTTGCCGGTCGCTTCCGCTATCAGTGCAACAGCTTCGGCCCATGTCAGCAAGTCAGACCCCGTGATCGTGTAGGTCTGGCCGGCATGCCCATCTTCGAGAAGGGCCGCGATGGCGACATCGGCAACATCCTCAAGGTCAACCCAAGGCTCTTTGGCCCCGGAGTCTGGTGCCGAAACGGTTCCCGACAAAACGTCTTCGAGGAATCCGCCTTCGCTAAAGTTCTGCATGAACCAACTGGGTTGCAGAATCGTCCATTCCATCGAGGATGCCTTGACCAGATCTTCGCAGGCCTGCGCGCGCGCTTCGTTGCGCTCTGACAATAGCACCATACGCTTCAGTCCGGCCGCTTCGGCCGCTCTGACAAACTCGGCGATCACACCATGCGCGGACGGCACAGCAAGGTCCGGTGAATAAGCCACATAGGCGGCCTTTATCCCCGCAAGAGACGCGGTCCACGTCTCAGGTTTTTCCCAATCAAAGGGGATTTCGCTGCGGCGTGTACCAGCGCGATAGACGATACCACGATCCGTCAGCCGTTTTGCAACGCGCCCACCGGTTTTGCCGGTCGCGCCGATGACAAGAATTTCAGGTTCCATTTTCTCGGTCTCTCATTAGGGGTTTGCTTATTGGAACAGAATGCCGACATTCCAGTTGTCGAAGACGGACGTGATCAGCCCGTCATCGTCAAAGGTGATGATCGATGTTGTGGTCACTTCATAAGGATGGTTGGTCAGGTTCAGATCTTTGACCGTTGCGTTGCCTGACTGGACCCATTTGGTTGCAACAAAACCGTTACCTTCGTAGAAATCGAAGATATCCATATTGAAGTTGGGAACCGAGGCGAAGGTGTAATCGAGGATCCCACGCAGCTCTTCCTTGTTGGTGGCTTTGAGACTTAGCGGGACATCTTCGAAGGTGAAATCATCGGCGAAGAACGCGAGCACGGCGTCTGTGTCTTGGGTGGACCAGGCCTCTTGAAACTCGTTCAGGACGGCCTGCATCTCTGCGTCAGAAGATTGTGCAAGAGCAGGGCCAAAGAAGAAAAGGTTCGCGACAAGGGCCGCGCTCGCCGGAAAAAGGGCACGTTTCATTTGGGTTTCCTATAGATTGTGGAGTGCGTGTTTAGGTCAGACTGGGGTTAAGGCTTTGTCATTCCGAAATGGGCAAGGGCGCGTTCAGCGATTAACGGGCCAGCGGCTTCCTGGACGAAATGGCCGCCTTCTGCGATTTCCAGTGGCTCGGGGCACCCTTTGATAAAGGTCCGGATGTGGTTCATCACTCCAGGGCCGAGCATGCCGTCTTTCATACCGATCGCCATGAAGCTGTCCCCGGTCCATTGCGTCGACCAAAAGCCTGCCGCCTGCTGCGACGTGTCGATGCCCGGCGCATCCATCGTTCGCGCGATCAAATGAGGGAACTTGCGCACACCGGCCTTATAGTTTTGATTCGGGAAAGGCGCGGCATACGCCCTGGCAATCTCCGGCGTGATGCTAGGTTCGTTCTTCTGCATGATCATTTCGATCGGCACATCGGGGCTTGAATCGATGTCGGCCTGCCAGGCATCGAAGGCGGGCATGTTCACCGGGCCAGCCATAAGCCCTGTGTTCATGATAATCAGTCGTTTGAACCGCTCGGGCATCTCTTGCGGCAAGGTCAGACCCAGAACACCACCCCAATCCTGTACCACGAGCGTGATGTTTTTCAGATCCAGATGATCAATCAGCGCCAGCATGTAATTGCGGTGCCAATGGAAGGTGTAAACATCATCATCGATAGGCTTGTCGGATCTGCCAAAACCCAGCCAGTCAGGTGCGATGACGCGTGCACCAGTTGCAGAAAAGACCGGGATCATCTTGCGGTAAATATAGCTCCAGCTTGGCTCGCCATGCAGACACAGGAACACCTCGTCAGAATTAGAGTCGCCTTCATCCACATAGTGTCCGCGAAGACCTTTGTAGCCATCCAGATTTTCAACGTAGTTTGGCTTGAAAGGGTAGTCCGACAAGTCCGAAAACTGGTCATCTGGTGTGCGCAACGCGTCGATCATAGGGTTGGCTCCTCCGGCTTTGGTCAGATGACCAAATAAATAGGTCACTTGACCAACGACGTCAAGGGGATATTGTTTGCAATACGCATCTCGTTTAGCGACGAACACGAAACTGCTCAGCCAGGTCAAAGGAACACAAAATTTTGGACGCTCGTTTCTCATCCAAGGAACTCGATATTGTGCGGCATGCACTAGAGCTGCTGGTCGAAGCCGGGGATGCCGGACTGACGATGAGACAGCTTGCGGCGCGCGCGGATATGCGGCTCAGCAATGTCCAATACTATTTCAAATCCCGAGAAGATGTTTTGAAGGCGATGGTGTCGGTGTATTTTCAACAATGCATCGATGACGTCACATCTCTGACTCGCGCTGAGCAGAACATATCACAGCGCGAAAGGCTGCATTACATTCTCAGAGAGGGGCTCAAGCACGGACAGCAAATCT
>JBCDBQ010000631.1:0-4504 GCA_039183375.1 Pseudomonadota bacterium | reverse complement strand
CATAGCCGCTTACAACTACGCGCGCCGCTTGAAGACCCTGCAAGGCCTGACGCCCTTCGAATACACCTGCAAAATCTGGACAAACGAACCTGATCGCTTCAACGTCAATCCGACCCATCACAGCATGGGACTGAACACCTAGACCGTTCTCGGAATCCAAATAGGTTCAGCAATCACTCATACCCGCGCTTTGCTTGCTTCATATGCAGATCAAAACGTGCATCTTTGGCAGCGCCTTCAGTCTCGAACCAATCCGTGCGTGATTGACCCCCACTGCCGATGCGGCCCCACTCGCGAACGAGACCCCAATCTCCGAAGAGCCCGCGCACAATATCCATACGGTAGAACCGAAACTGCCCTAGCTCTGGCTCGATCTTCGTGAGATACATGTCCGCTACCCCCACATCCGTGCTGCGATGTCTTGTTCTTCTTTGCCCACAGCGTCCGCATAGATCGCTGTTGTCGTGAGCTGCGCATGGCCCATCCATTTTTGCAGCATATTTAGCGGAACGCCGTTGACGCTCGCATTGATCCCGAAACCATGGCGAAGCCCCTTGGGACTTCGATGCGGCGCATCCGGTATCCCGGCTTCGATCATGATCCGCTTGACGATCTGCCAGACCCGCACGCGGCTGAGCGGCCAGATCGGCGCCGCTGACTGCTTGCGGGATTTCTGAGCCTCCCGGATGCCATGAGCCGTGTTGAGCGTGTCGAGATAGTCCGGCGGCACTGGCACCGAACGATACACCACCTTCTGCTTACCCGCTGCATCCTTCCGCTTCTTCAAGCTCCGAATGGTGACCGTGCCGCCCGATAGGTCTACCCGCGCCGGAGTGATCTCCAACAGCTCTGAAGGACGGCAACCCGTATAGTGCAGCGTCTCACAGAGTGTACGATCACGAGCGGGCTGACGGCGCGCTAAGGCCAGGAATGCGGCGCGCTCTTCGGCGTTGAGGTAGAGACGATTTCCGGCGGTGTCGTAGAGGCGCATTTCACTCATATTTAACAGTCTACCCGAAAACTGTTAAACCGTGAAGCGGAAACAGGTCCCATGCCCTATTGATCCAGAGGTTATGATCTTTGGATATTTAACACTATTAACAATAGTGTTAAATAGACGATCAATTGACTAGTCGCTATGGATACGCAAGATTTGAGCTCAAATGGGTTCCGGGACACATTGGTCCGCCCGGCATTGGGAAGCAGACATGAACATGCGGTTTGCAGTCAGACTCATTGTCCTTATCTCGCTAGCGTCGATCTTAGGTTACTTCAGCTATTTGAATCCACCTAAGCTGCAACTCTCCCACGTTGCAAATACGGACTTGTACATCCGGACTCAATGGCCTGACCCGAACACACCAATCGCTGGTGTAGACATTGATTTTCCAGATGAATTTGTCAGTATTGACTTGCTGACGAGGCCCAACGAAATTGTTGTAGGAGAGGCTTTCATACTTCAGGCCACTTTTTCTGGCGGAATCAGAAAGCTGGTGTACCAACATGGCATTCAAACCGACGTTCTGTGGACACCACTAGCGTTCATAGACGATGCGCTGAAAACCACATCGGCTTCGCTCAAGGTCGCGTCCGCTGTAGTGAAACCAGATCAAGTGCAACAGATAGGAGACGATCTTCTAGTCAAGTGGTCAGTGTTTTTCGAGAACCCAAAAGAGCATCTTGGCCTTCTGGAACTTGCCTCGACCGACTTCCCAAACGGTGGTTTGTCAGGCGAAATCAGCTTTGAGCTAACCGAAAGAAAGGGCTTTTGGGTTTGGGCAGCACTGGTAGGTATCCCATTGAGTGCATTGGCCGCACTAGTAACCGTTATCCAAGCAATTCTTCAATGGAGGGATCGTAAGGCGAGTTGACGTCTTAAATCTTTCTGACCCATCTGTCTGATGACCTCCTGCTGTTCTCAAATAGCGGCACATTTTGCAGGGGCCTTAGACACCTGATTTTCGCACCACATTCACAGCCTGATTTTTCAAGGATTTTCGTGCGGTGCATAAGCCATAATATATGCACCAGTTTTCCTGCATGGGGTTATTGCCGCACCTGCTGGCAAGCGACTTCAAGCACTTAATGAGGTGGTGTCCGATGAGGCGAAAAGGACCGATTTAGGTGAAAAACTCGACCTACTACATCTTGTGTTTGACCGACGCGCGGTCTCTCAACCCGCTGTAATCGCGGTCAAAGGCGGTGTTTTTGGCGGTTGTAATTGAGGACGGTGCCGATCCCTAGCAGGGGGCCATTTTGGCAAGACGTTTTAGGTTTTGGGCGGTGGCGGCGAGAAGGAATTCTTCGTTGGCTCCCTTGAGGCCTCGGAGCCGGAGGCGTTTGAAGCCGAGATGTCGTTTCAGATGGGCGAACAACATTTCGACTTTCTTTCGTCGTCGTCGGCTCTCGTCATAAGCCGCAGTATCGCGCAGATCACGGACAGCTTGGCGGGCTTCTTCATCCATGTGGCGCGTGACGGTTCTGAACGGCGCATCAGTGCAAGCCCTCTTGATGGGCAAGCACCGCACGTGTCTTTCCCGGCAAAGTAGCTCTTGATCCGGTCTGCCTGCTTGATCCGCCGCAGCGGCATCTCATGGCCTTCCAAACAGGTGTAGCTGTCGCGCTCCGGGTCATATTGGAAATGCCTTAGGTCGTATTTGCCCTTGGTCTGATGCTGGCGATCCAGCACCGGCACATGCGGAGTGACATCGCGCTTCAGGAGCCAGGCAAGGAACGGGCCGGTGCCGTATGACCCATCTGCCGCCACCCTGTCGGGACAAAAGTCGTGACGGTCCCGGCTACGGTCGAGCATCGTCTTGGCCGCGACAATCTCCTGGCTGAGCCGGGCGGGCATGGCCTCGACATCCATGATGATGCCGTGATCGGTATCGACCAGGTAGTTGGTCTCGTAGCTGAACCGGCCAGGGCCGTCTTTCAGCGACCAAGCCGCTTCCGGGTCGGTCTCCGAGATATACTTGGGCGGTTTCTTCTTCGGGCCGGATTGTGCCGCGCCTTCAGCGTCGGCCAGCTTTTCCAGATATTCAGCCACCGGGCGCTGCACCTGATCCTTGTGCGACCAGACTTTCTGAACCGCGTCCGGCGCATCCTTACGCGCCCGGTTGGCATCTGCGTCGATGGTGCTGCCGTCAATGGCCGCGTCTGTGCCGCCGACAATGCCGAAGCCGATGCACTTCTCGACCACGCTCTCAAACAGGCGGCGCAGCACGTCGCCATCCGCGAAGCGCCCGTGGCGGTTCTTGGAAAAGGTCGAACGATCCGGCACCCGGCCGTCCAAGCCCAGCTTGCAGAACCACCGATACGCCAGATTGAGATGGACTTCCTCGACCAATCGGCGCTCGGATCGGATGCTATAGAGATAGCCGATCAGCAGCATGCGCAACATCAGCTCGGGATCGACAGAGGGGCGACCTGTGTGGCTGTAGAGTGCTGCCAACTCGTGCCGGATCGCATCGAAGTCCAACAGCCAGTCGATCCGGCGCAGGAGGTGATCTTGGGGAACGTGATCCTCGATCCGGAACCGATAGAACAGGTTCTCTTGTGTCTCCAGCCGTCCCATCATCGCCCGATCCTCCCGTCCATATAGCAAGTGAATCAGCCGCCTCTGGCTAGATCAAGACTGGAGTCTTTCCTTCAGCATCGGCCATTCTAGGGACAAAGGTTGTAGCAGGGGGGTGTGTCCGCAGTGCGGGGCTTTGTTGCCGTTCGGGGAGTGATGGTCCTATTCTGATGAAATGGCGATATTAGTCTTCCTCTCAGGGCTTCCTGGGGTCGGCAAGACAACGGTCACGAAGTGCGTGTCTGCACGAAGCAAGGCCATACATCTTCGCGTGGATTCTGTCGAAGCTGCGCTGAAGAGAAGTATCCTGAACATCCATCCGGCGGAGGATGCAGGCTATTTGGCACTCTCTTCAATCGCGAAAGACAACTTGTCGCTCGGATTCGATGTGATCGCAGACACGGTTAACCCAATTGAAGTCACAAGGAAATTATGGGAGCTGACCGCTGCCGCAGCTTCGGCCCAACTCTTGAATGTCGAAATCGTTTGCTCAGATATGGATGTCCATCGACAACGGGTCGAAACACGCAAAATCGACATCGAGGGACTTGCCGTCTCTGACTGGAAGGCCGTTTCCACACGCCAGTTCGAACAGTGGCAGACTGACTGGCCAATCGTGGACACAAGTATCAACGGCATCGATGAATGCGCAGCGATGATCGTCCGCGAGATAGAAGTGATGAGGTCTCCGACCGATTAGGTATGGGTTCGTTTCGGACCTTCTCCGCAGCGCTGCATGTGCCAAACCCCTTCCGCTCGACGCGACGGCGGGTTTTTCACCAGTATCGGTCGTTTTTGCATCAGCCAGCGAGCCTCTCCCAACCCGTTGAAATCACTCGGCACGCATTGCCGCAAAAACCCTGTGCAAAATTCAAACTACATTTCTGGCGCGGTTGACCCATCTTTCAACCATTGATTTTCAACAGT
>JBCDBQ010000630.1:0-4505 GCA_039183375.1 Pseudomonadota bacterium | reverse complement strand
TTCGATCTCCGCCGCGATATGCAGTTCGAAACGACGATCACATCGGCTGTGTTCGATGAAGCCGCCAACCGTTGGCTGGTGACGACGGACAAGGGTGAGTGCATCTCCGCCCGCTATTGCATTATGGGGACCGGCTGTTTGTCGACAGCACGCACGCCGAACTTCGAGGGTCTCTCCAGTTACAAGGGCGAGACCTACCACACCGGGCATTGGCCGCATGAGCCGGTGAGCTTTGAAGGCAAGCGGGTTGGTGTGATCGGTACAGGATCATCCGCAATCCAAGCCATTCCGGTGATTGCAGAACAAGCGGCTCACGTCACGGTGTTTCAACGCACGCCAAATTATTCAATCCCGTCCCGCAATGGTCCAATGACGGACGACTATGAGCGCTCGTGGAAAGATGACTACGACACGCATCGCGCCAATGCGCGCAAGACAAAAAATGGCATCCTGGCCAATCTCAATCCCGTATCGGCCATGGAAGTCGACCAAACCGAGCGCCGGGAAACCTATGAGCAGCGGTGGGCAGATGGCGGGACGCGGTTTATGGCGGCGTTCAATGATCTGGCTATCAACCAAGACTCAAACGATACAGCCGCTGAGTTCGTGCGCAGCAAGATCCGGGAAACGGTGAAAGACGCAGCCAAAGCGGAACTGCTGGCAGCCAAGGACTATCCGATCGGAACCAAGCGTATCTGCGTCGATACCCACTATTTCGAAACCTACAATCTTGAGCATGTCGATCTGGTCGATATCCGAAACGAACCAATTGATCGCATAACGGAAGACGGTGCTCGCCATAATGGCGTGGACTACAGCTTCGATGCGATTGTCTTTGCGACAGGCTTTGACGCCATGACGGGAACTCTGGATCGTATCGATATCAGAGGCCGTGGCGATGTCGCGTTACGGGAACAATGGGAGGAAGGGCCCAAGACGTATCTTGGCATGATGTCTGCCGGCTTTCCCAATCTGTTCATGGTCACCGGACCGCAAAGCCCATCAGTATTGTCAAACATGATGGTCTCAATTGAACAACACATCAATTGGATGAGCGAGTGCATCGCTCACATCGAGAAGACCGGCCAAAGGACCATCGAGCCAACGTCTTCTGCCCAAGAAGACTGGGTTACCCACTCCAACGAGGTGGCCCATTCAACCCTCTATCCAAAAGCCGCCTCGTGGTACATGGGCGCCAACATTCCTGGCAAGCCGCGCGTGTTCCTCCCCTACATTGGCGGCGTCGGCGCTTACCGAGACAAGTGTAACGAGATTGCCGCGCAAGGCTACACGGGGTTTGTCTTTGACGCGGGTTCAGGTGCAGCCGTGGCCGCAGAGTAGGAATTTACTCCCCCAAGAAGCCTTGTTTAATGGGAACACTGCCGATGTCCGATGAGCCGAAGAAGAACCCCATTCTTGAAGCCACCAAGATCCAGGCGCGTGCTGTTATTCCCATCCTCAAAGAACTGGAAGCGGAGATTGGCAAGGAACGTGCCCACGCCATAGTCGGCGCGGCCATCGCCAAGAACTACGTCAAATGGCGTGACAAGCGCGGCTTCGAATTGAACTCACATCCCGGCGAAGACGAAGATTGTGGGCCCGCCTTTCCGATTGAGCAGGATGTCGTCGAAAACACTGATGACGCGTACGGTCACAACGTAATCGGCTGCGCGTTCGCCGAGTACTTTCGATCCATTGGCGAGCCTGAGATCGGTGCTCTCATGACCTGCGGCGTCGATTTTGCCGCTGAAGCTCATATGCGCCCGGGCTGGAAGTTCTCCAGGTCACAGACGCTCATGCAGGGCGCGCCGCACTGCGATTTTCGGTGGAAGCGCAAAGCAGCCAGCGAGTAAGAACGGAATTAAAGTTCGCGCGCAGGGGCCTAATCAGACCAATCCTCGGCAGTCTTGCTTGAGTGCTTCGGCGCTGGCTTCGAACGTTTCCAGCCATTCGATCAGTTCAGCCTGTGACATGAACTTGCCAGCCTCGATGTCTTTGACGATCGCACGATTGAAGTAGTTGATCCGTTCTTCCATGCTCTGGTTAGGCGCCACAATCTGCAAGGCAGCTGACGCCACACGCCAAGTCTCCACCCGCGGACCATGCTTGGCCTTAAATGCAGCATTGCCTGACGGCAATTGGTAGTAGTAGCGGTTCAGGGAATAGCGCCCGTCGGGCTGGCCTTTTGCAATAACTGCTCGGCCATCTGCCCGCGCCTTGTCGAGCAACGGCTCAATCGCGGCCATGACTTTTGAACAGGCATCAATCCGCTGGGCAAAGACGATAGCGCGCGAGACCTCTCCGCGCGTCTCCCAGGAGACGTAGGCTTGCACGGCTGATGCAATCCCGGCCAAGCCAGCAAATATGATTGCGACAAGTTCAGTTACGGTCAGGTTCTTCATGGGATATCCCTCTTCTTGGGCCGGTAACACGGCCAATTTTGACTGTCAGTGCAGCACTGACCAATGTGGGTCGCTTTAAGAGACCAACAGGTTCAATACTGCGCAGCCCGAAAGAGGATTGCACGAGAGGCCTGCAGTTTCTACGCGGCTAGGGACGCTCACGCAGTGAGGACCATCACGTCCAGACGGCGCTAATCCATGCCGTTTTCATTGATGTCTTTGAAGACTTTGCTGGCGGTGAGCATGGCTTCGCGAACAAGTGGTGCTCCGACATAACCGGTCAGGTGCAACAAAGCTTCTGAAAGTTCTTCCTCTGACCAGCCCTGCCGACGCGCCATACGCAAATGCAAGGCCAGCTCCGGATCGCGCCCAGTCGCTGCATCGGAAACAACGCAGACGAGTGTTCGCGTTTTCAAGTCGAGGCCAGACCGCGTCCACAGTGAGCCGAATACGCTTTCTGCCGCAACATCGCGGAATTTTTGCATGATCGGATCTTGGTACGTGTTCTGGTTCATGCGCTCGACGAATTTCGGACCCAATAGCTCTGCCCGCAAAGCCATACCTTTTTCGTGTCGCTCGTTATCTGACATCATCATCTTCCAATCTGCACTGTTTGCCCGCTCGCAAGGTTCTTCGCGCTGAGTTACTGCGCGACGTAGCCACCATCGACATTGTAATTGCCGCCCGAGGCGTACGACGCACGATCGGAGCATAACCAACAGACCATTTCAGCAATTTCCGATGGAACGCCCATCCGCCGATACGGCACCAGCTTGAGGATCTCGTCACCGCGCAGTTCCATGGCGGTTTTGGTCATATTGGTTTCGATATAACCGGGGCAAACCGAGTTCACGCGAATGTCCTGCTTGGCATATTCAATTGCAGCCGTTTTTGTCAGGCCGACCACGCCGTGCTTGGCAGCGGTATAGGCCGAGGATGTACGGATGCCTATGAGCCCTGCAACGGATGCAGTATTGACGATTGCGCCGCCACCATTCGCTTCCATGTGTTTGATCTCGGCCCGCATGCATAACCAGACGCCTTTGAGATTGACGGCAATCATTCGGTCAAATGACTCTTCTGACCAGTCAGCTGTATTCTTGCCGGCTGCTTCGACCTGATACGGTGCGATTCCCGCGTTATTGAAGGCGCAATTTAACCCGCCAAAGGCCTTGACCGTTGACTGCACCATTTTGTCGACGTCGGCCGCCACGGTGACATCTCCGGGCACAGAGATTGCTTGTCCACCAGCGGAATTGATCTGCGCAACGGTCTCTTCGGCACCATCGGCCGACAGATCAGACACTGCAACGCTGGCGCCTTCCTGAGCGAAAAGTATGGCGGCTGCCTGGCCGATCCCACGACCACCTCCGGTAATCAGCGCCGTCTTTCCTTCGAGCATGCCAGCCATAATGATCTCCTGCGGTCTACGCTTTCTGATCGAAAATCCTAGGGTCTAAACTACTCCAACAACAGTCGCGCTCAAGAACTATCCGGAGCCGGATCAGGAGAAGAGTTGCTGTTGAGGGACCAGCTGTGGTCCTATTCCAATCAAGAAGAACGGAGGAAGCAACAATGCGATTTCAGGACCAGGGCGTTATCATCACCGGAGCCGGAAGCGGCATTGGGCGTGAGACAGCGATAGAGTTTGCTGTGGAAGGTGCCACAGTCGCCTGTACAGACATTGATAATGATACTGTCGGGCGCACCGTCGAAGAAATCGAGAAACGCGGAGGCCGTGCTCACGCCTTCACGCTCGATACGACCGATCCAGAGGCTGTTACCTCGGTGTTTGCTACGGCGGCGGATCGCCTTGGCCGATTGGACGTTCTGGTCAACAGCGCGGGCGTACGCGAGATTTCACCGGTCGTGGACCTGGCCTACGAGGAGTGGTGCCGGATCATCAACGTCAATATCACCGGCGTGTTCCTTTGCTCACAGGCATTCGTTCGCAAGCTCACCAGCGAAGGCAAACCCGGCTCAATCATCAATCTGGCATCGACACTGGGATTGACTGCTGCGCCGAACCGTCCGGCTTATACTGCATCCAAACACGCCGTTGTCGGACTGACAAAGGAAATGGGGTTGGAACTGGGTGAAAGC
>JBCDBQ010000629.1:0-4515 GCA_039183375.1 Pseudomonadota bacterium | reverse complement strand
CTTCGCGATTTTCTCCAGGGCTCGGCGCACGCGTTCGTCGCGCTGCACCGTTAGCCATCCGGCTGTGGGGCGCTTACGGGACATGGTACAATTACTTTCGACATATTTCGAGGATGAATGATCAGATCGATCATTTTGATCCCCAACTTTTATAATACCATGATCGTAGTGATCCGCGCAAAAAACGCGGTTCTTCTCGTCCAATTGGAATCCACTAGTCTTGCTCATTTCGCACCTACTTTCTTGTTTGGTGCGGTTTCAAGTATTCACCATATCTTTGCGTGCTGGAGCCAACTTGGAGACCGTGCAGAAGCGAAGGACAAAACGCTTCGAAGCCAATCGGAAATCTGTTGGAAACTCATCGCCATGAATTCTTGCTTATGTCCATGGGGTCGTTTTCTAAGGCCTGGAGAAATAGCCTCACCATCTCGTCTCTAAATTCATGCTCGCTTGCATTTTTTGCTAGAGACGCACGAACGCTCAGTCGGAAAACCGCTAGAGCAAGATCACCCCGATAGGGTGGCTTGATGCCGCGCCGTAGTGCGCTGATGCGACGGATTTCCAGTTCCAGTTCACCAGTCGTTTCAAGAAACGGTGTATTCCCGTGCAGAGTTCGGTAAATGCGGTAATCATAGCTTTCGAACGCATTCTGGACTGTTTCGCGCGCCATCATCTCAACGGCTTCGATGTACGCACCTAGATCATGCCGCCGAAGATTGGCGAAGCCCGGAAAGCCCAGACAAATCTCCCGCTCTATGGTTAGCTCCGACAATGTGTACCCAAAGCGTCGCATGTAGCGCGCGGTCACTTTGGGTTCAGGCGATCTGATACCTTCAGCATCTGCCATGGCGGCGGCCGATTTGCGGGCTGAGTAGCCTTCGAGCCAAAGCCGAACCAATGTTGTGAAGCTCACCTCATCGAGCCGCGTATTCTTGCAGTAACGGTTCTTGGGCTCCCATCGCTTGCGCGGCACTCTCGTCTCCCTCGAAGCGTCAGGTACGCCAAACGACTACAGAACGAATCATGAAAATACTGCATTCCTTGAATCGATCAAGCGCTGCACCGACATGCAAGACACGCCAACAACGGCGCAGGAGGAAAGGAGGCCAAGTGAAACTATGAAAACCAAAGCAACCAAGGAGAACCCCTAGTCTGAAATAGCAAAATAGAAAGTGCTGAATGTTCGACTACATCAATCAAAAGGACCCTAACCGGATCACCGTTCTGGCTGATCACCAAATCCAAAACCGCCGTATCTACACAGAGCATATCTGGGCTCCGGCCCGTGCCATGCATAAAGATGTTGGATCGATTGCAGGCTGGCGACGTGTTCTGGTTGAGATCGAGGATTATGATGGGAGGCTCTATTTTCCAAATGGACGTCCGTTCAATCATCCCGAAATCTACGAGCTGTTCCCTGATGTCGGAAACCGATGGATGGGGCTGTTTCTCGAAGATGACGGCACAGGCCTGGCTCCCGCGCGATATGCGAGCACCAAGACCTTCGACCGAGCGCGCATCATAGCCGCGTACTGTGCGATACATCGCAAGGAGGGGGATCAGGTCCACTAGGAGCTTCAACAGCGTTTCCCGATCAAGGGACGCAGAAAAGAGAGAAAGTGCAAATCTATGAGCTAAGCATCAAGCACATATCACCCTGAGGGCATCCGCTGATCGAACATATGGGCGGGTGCCTTTTCATTTGCGCCAAACGATTAACGGGCAGTTATCGCCCATCAAAGTCACCGGTTCACTCACAAAAGGAATTCCCTGATACCGGCACCAATTCATATTGCTCGTATATTCCAAGCGAAGTTGCGGCCAACCAAAAACCAACACGACTGAGACACATGCAGCTGGAAAAATTGCACTCTTGTCCGGAACAAAAGGCTTGAGTGCCAATAGCAACGGCCAAATAAACGGGCCGCGATCATCTTCCAACTTTTGGCGGCCATGATGAGTGGCATAAGCATACCGGCCCTTCATCGCCATCTTCACGTCTCCAAGAAAACGCATTCCCTGATGCAACGGATTGCCATCCGCTTTTTCACGCCACGGGCTGACTTCCTGATAACCAGCTTTGAGCGCGCGAGCAGGGGGAAGGTTCTTAATGAAGATGATCTGTTCATCTTCCGGCAGACGTCTAAGCTGGTCCGGCGTCATCATTGGCGCTTTCATGCTTCCAAGCCCTAACCCTGAAAGCCCAAAAAGATCGTCACCAAAGTTGTAGGACTCCTTTGCGACGTCCTTTTCGCCAAGCATTTGGCTGACCATTTGTGCAGTTTCCAGTGACGAAATCCCGAAGAATTGCTTCACGTCCGTTTGGCTCAGAATGGTGGCAAGAGCATCATTGCCATACGCTCTGGCGACATCCCGAAGTTCTTGCACGATCATGGAAATGCGAATGCCATACCCGGCCAACGCTGTCAGGGCGTTCGGCAGTTCAGGCAACCTGTAGTTCGTGAATTCGTCCAGGCAGAACCGCACCGGCACATCGTTGTCTTCTCGCACGAGCTCCTTCAAGGCCGCCCAGACCAACAGGCCAAGCCAACGAGCGTATTCCGCGTTCCGGCTATAATCACTCAACATGAAGAGCGTGATGAGATCATTCTTGAGATCACGGAACTGGAAATCGCAGCGATCCATCGATGCCGCAAGATGTCCACTTGGGCCGAACGGCATAAGTGCTTGGATTGCCCCTTCACGAAAGGACTCGAAGTGTTTGGGATTCTCAGCCCTTGTATTGATGATGTTGCGCGCGAGTGCCGCGAGCTCTCCTGCCAAGGCTTCACTTTCCAAAGCCTCATCGAGAAGCGCATCGAACTCCTCGTCATCGCCGAGCACTTCGTAAGCTCGCGGCAAGTTTGCATCCAAGGCGTCCCTCAGCACACAAAGCGCTACAACGACAAAGACGATCATTTTTCTCGTGCCGTTCGGCCAGAATGGATCACGGTCGCCGCCCGGTGGTGTTTGGACAAGCTGTTTGGCCATGGAAACCGCATCGGAGATCACATCCTGCGGACCGCTTTGCAGGGCATCCAGAATGATCTGAACAGGATTGTAGCACCAGTTATGCAGTCCAAACTTGTGGGCCGGGTTCAGGACGATGACGCGGTGTCCTTGTAACATAGCTATCAGACGCGCGGTGATAACAACCAACTCACCTTTCATGTCCGCAACCAATCGGCTGCATCCAATGTCGTGGCAGAGCATGGGAAGGACCGCGCTGATCGTTTTGCCGGTGCGCGCTGGGGCGCATACGAGGGTATGAACTGCATCGGGTATGAAAAGCGGCAAACCCTCCAACAGCCCAAGGAAGATGCCGTTTGTTTTCCCAAACCCCGCCTTCACGGCCTTCTTTCGGGTGAGCCAACCGGCTGCATTCTTTGCGAGTTTGGGACGGTGCGCACGAAAAGTACGGACGGATTTGTGGATGCAAGTGGCAAGCCCCTGCAAGGCATCGAGAGCGCCAACCACAAAGATCAACACTCCCAAGCCAAAGGCATATGCGACCCACTCATCGGGCTGGCCGTATCCGGCATACGGCCAGCTGAGAAAGAGTAAGTATCCGAGGACACCGCTATAGATGCACCGCGCCAGCGTGCCTGTGTTAGATGAGCGAAATTCCATGAGGTTCAGTCCACGGGCGCGCTGCACTGACCAAGGCGCAGGACCGTTTGGCTTGAGTAGCCCTCACTCAGCACCTCGAAGTAACGGTTCAGGCTGGTCGCCAAATCTCCTTCGTGAGCGAGATAATGGTCGGCAATTGAGCTCAAGAAACGCTCTTCCTGACCGCCCACATGATAGACGAAGGTCCGATTATCGCCTTTGGCAGCCCGCACACGTTCTTCACGTGCAAGAGCCCGATTAAGCACGCCGTCGGTGATGACAATGACAAGACGCTGGTGGCTTCCGCGCGTTCCACGTGTGAGCCATCGATAGGCACTCTCCAATGGCATGTAGAGATTTGTGTTGCCGCCTACATCGCCCAACCCCTCAAGGCTAAAAGAGCTGGCACGGCATGGGAGCCACTCTCCAAACCCTTCAGCTTCGTCATAACTGGCATTTCCTTCTGAAAATGCCCCTACCGAGCACGATGCATTTTCCGGCAAAGCATCCAGGAAGACGTGTGCAGCCGCTCTTACTTCGTCAGTATGCTCCACCATTGAGCCGGAGCGATCCAGCAAGAGAACAAAGCTCATCGGAATACGCGCCTCACCGGAAGCTCCGATAGGACTTTGCCGTGTGACCTCGCGGTTCGTGATTACTTCTTCGGTAAAACAGAGCCGCTCGCCGCCAGTGCGATACACCGCGAGGGTACCTTCGGGAGGATCAATTATATTGCCCTGGCCATCGCGAACGAGCGCGGTGATGACGAGACCACCAGCCCCGTCATGGATGTTTGTGATTTCCACCCGCCCGACCGAACTGGCCACCACCAGATCGTGCTCAACACTGATATCGTAGCCAGAGACGATCCTGATACCGGCATCATCGACCATGCCAATGCTTTCG
>JBCDBQ010000628.1:0-4539 GCA_039183375.1 Pseudomonadota bacterium | reverse complement strand
CGGCCAGAATTTATGGCCATCGTTGAAGGTAATTGACTGGCATGAGCCGCACCGCCACCGGGTTTGTTCGAGAAATCGAGCTCCCTCAAATCCATGATCCCCGAGGAGACTTGACCTTTGTCGAGGGCGGAAACCATCTGCCATTCGAGATTGCCAGGGTCTATTACCTATATAATGTACCAGTAGATTCTGAGCGAGGCGGGCACGCGCACAAGGAACTTGAACAGGTCGTTTTTGCATTATCTGGAAGCTTCAGGATAACAATTGACGACGGATCGACAAGAACTGCTCATTGGCTGCGCGATCCGCGTAAGGGCTTGCATATAAGTAAACTTATCTGGCGTGAGATGGACTCGTTTAGCCAAGGCGCGGTGTGCATGGTTCTGGCATCTCACCGATACGATGAAGCTGATTATTATCGTGAATATAGTGACTTCATAGATGCCGTGCGAGGACGGTAGCCGTGATCCCATTTCTTGATTTAGGTGCCGCATATCGCGAGCTGAAGTCTGAAATCGACGAGGCTGTTGGCAGAGTGCTCAATAGCGGCTGGTATATACTAGGCCCAGAAGTCGAAGCGTTCGAGAAGGAATGGGCGGCTTATTGCGAGAGCGACTACTCTGTAGGTGTAGCCAATGGCCTTGATGCTCTCACGCTGGCGTTGCGTGCGCTGGATATCGGCGCTGGTGATGAGGTAATAGTTCCCTCAAACACCTACATCGCGACTTGGCTTGCAGTGACGGCGGTCGGCGCGATCCCAGTGCCGGTCGAACCCGATCCGAAGACCTACAATCTAAACTCAGTTAGAATTGCCGCGGCAATTGGACCGCGCACTCGTGCTATTTTGCCTGTACATCTATACGGGCAACCGGCGGATCTCGATCCCATTCTCGCCATAGCGCGCGAACATAGATTGCGTGTAATTGAGGACGCCGCTCAAGCTCATGGTGCCCGCTACAAGGGGAAACGAATAGGTGGCCACGGCGATGTCGTTTGCTGGAGCTTCTACCCCGGAAAGAACCTTGGAGCGCTAGGAGATGGCGGAGCAATAACCACCAACGATGCGAAAATTGCTGAACGGGTCGCCCTACTCGCCAACTATGGGTCAAAACGAAAATATGAAAACGAAGAACTCGGTGTAAATTCGAGGTTAGATCCTATTCAAGCGGCTGTACTTCGGGTGAAATTGCAGTCTTTAGACGAGTGGACAGATCGGCGAAGGACTATCGCGACAGCTTATTCCGCGGGCCTAGACAAAACAAACCTGAGATTACCCTACGTGCCTGACTGGGCAGAACCAGTTTGGCATCTTTACGTCGTGCGATCCCAGAATCGTGATGATCTGCAAAACAGACTGAGTAGGCAGAGTATAGGCACACTCATTCACTATCCAATCCCACCTCATATGCAGGTAGCATATCGTAAGTTGGGTTTAGCGCCCGATCATCTGCCACTTGCGAGACAGTTGGCCGATGAGGTCTTCAGTCTGCCAATCGGACCTCATCTTTCTCGCTCAGATGCGGATAGTGTAATTGCAGCCATCGGCCACAAGGTGGCGGCATGAGCGGTCGCCTTTTCGTCCATATCGGGCCTCCAAAGACAGGCTCCACTGCGCTGCAAATGGCGCTTCAGAACATCGATAAGGATGACTTTGGGTACCTCGGGGTACGGCAACCTCGCTCTGCTAATGACAGAACCCTATCTGCGCTCTTGGACGATTATTGTTCTGGCAGAGAGCCTGTCTTGGGCTCAGATCTCAAGACTGAATTGACAACTGTCAGGGACCGGGTGGCAAATGGCGAAACCTTGGTTCTATCTGAGGAGCTCTTCCTTGTCTGGGAGCCGGAAGCAGATATCTGGGCCAAGCTTGATCGTCTGGATCAGATGCTTTCTGATATTGAGCGAACTTACGTCGCCACTCTGAGAGACCCTATTCAGGCACTGCCGTCATATTTCCAAGAATTATATGCCCATCTTTCTATGCGGGAAAGAGGGAGACCAGCCGAGTTTTTTGAGCATCCTCGTTGCGATTGCTACGACTACGAGAAACTGACAGCTTGGTTCGAGGATCGCGACCTTGAGTTGCGATATATCGGAATTGAGCATCTTGCGCGTGGTACCGCGCATCTGAGACAATTGCTCGGAGCGAGCTGCAAGATCGATGCTGAGTTGACAATCCCATCTGTGAATTCTGGCACGAAATCATCTTCTGGAGAGATGCGAGTTCTCCAGCCGACCCGGCTGACAGACCTTACCAAAACTGGATTGCAGCGGAGACTGGTCGACAAACTCAAGACGACATCGCCGCGATTGCATTCTGCGATACGCCAATGGGCAAGATCTGTTGTGCTGAAGCCTGAATCATCACAAACACTTGAAGTCCCTGCTGCGCGAGCAGAGCAGCTACAATGCGCCTATCGCAGGGTAAGAGAGAGGGCCATGGTATTGTCGGCCCCATCGCCGTGAGCGAGACCTCCTACCGGACAATACTGCGCTCCTCATCGATCATTGGTGCTGCTCAGATTGTCAATATCTTATCCCGCTTGGTCAAAATGAAGATTGTGGCGGTACTTCTTGGACCGACTGGCGTTGGTTTTGTCGGACTGTTCGTGAGCCTGATCGAAACAGCAGCTGCGGTCGCGGCTCTAGGTTGGGGAAACGCGGCGATCAGACAAGTCTCGGCTGCTCATGCGGAGGGAGATGAGCAGTCTCTCGCACGGACCCGCAGAGCATTGTTCTTGGGCAGTATCGGACTTGCCGCTCTCGGTGCATTACTGTTCTGGCTGCTAAGCGATTGGATCACCGCCGTAATTGTGGGTGAACAAAGTACAAGGAGTGAAGTCGCGTGGCTGTCACTTGGCATCGGCTTCACGGTGTTTGGAAGTATCCAAATAGCGGTCCTGAGCGGATTGCGGCGGATCGGTCAAATCGCAAAAGTCAATGCGGCCGCCGGGGTCATCAGTGCACTGCTGGGAGGACTGGCAGTCTGGCATTGGGGGCGGGAGGGCTTGATAGCGCTTGTGTTGTTGGCTCCGGCATCAACGTTTCTGCTCTCAATCCTCTATGTGGCCCGCCTGCCATCTCCCGCCGTCATGCCTCCATTGCGTCTTAAGGAGATACCATCTGAGTGGCGATCGGTCACAGCAATCGGGTTTGCGTTCATGTTCAGCACTCTGATCACTGCAGGGAGCCACCTCACCGCTCGCTCGTTGATCCAGAATGAGCTTGGAACGGCATCACTTGGTCATTTTCAAGCAGCTTGGGCCATTGGCGTAACTTACTTGGGATTTGTGCTAACCGCCATGGGGACAGACTATTTTGCGCGACTATCTGGCGTGGTAAAAAACCATGATGCGTCCAAGAAGCTTGTCAATGAGCAAACCGAGGTCGCATTACTTCTCTGCTGCCCAGCACTTGTCGCGCTTATTGGCGTTGCGCCTTGGTTCGTCACGCTTCTTTATTCATCCGAATTTGGACCAGCGGCACAAATCCTTCAGTGGCAGATACTGGGAGACATCCTCAAGCTTCTGTGCTGGCCGCTGGGTATATACCTAGCCGCAGCCGGCGCAGGTCGTGCTTTTGTATTTTCCCAGATTATGGGCTTGGGAACATTTCTACTGGGAATAGTCATAGGTCTCCCGGTTTTGGGAGTGATAGCAGCAGGCATTGCGTATATCGGAATCTATGCCGTGATCTTACCGATTAACTTCTTCCAAGTGCGACGTCGATTCCAGTTCGGTTGGAGCAAAGCCGTTATGCTTCAAGGCATAGGATTCATTGGAGCCGCGATCCTTGTAAAGTTAGCGGCGGCTTGGTCGCCTATGCTTGGAGCAGCTCTTGGCCTCTTTATTGCCAGTATCTTCGGGTTATGGTCACTCGCTCGAATATCAGAACTGGCCCAGTTCGACGGTCGTCTCGGAAATCTTGGCTTGGTTGGCAAAAAGCTGAAGACATGGATGATCCGGAGTTAGTGTCGGTCTATGGCAATCTGAATTTGCCTGTAGGCTCAGCGTCACGACCGCTCGTCAGCCTTCTGCTGATCGCTTACAATCAGGAACGTTATGTTCGCGCGGCTATCGAAGGTGCATTTGCCCAAGAATACTCACCCCTTGAGATCATCCTATCTGATGATTGTTCGCCGGATCGGACCTTTGCAATAATGGAGGAAATGGCGAGAGAGTATCGTGGTGAGCATAAGGTGTTGCTGGTAGAGCATGCAAAGAACCTCGGACTTATAGGTCATGTGAACGATTTGCTCGAAAGGGCGAGCGGCGAAATATTGGTTTTGGCCGCAGGCGACGACATCTCGTTGCCCAATCGAGTCGGGTCGCTCGTCAGAAGATTTGCCGCGGACAGCACTGCAAAGTTGATCCATAGCAACGCCGTAGAGATAGATAAGGAGGGCCGCGTCGGGGCCATTCAGCGTCCACCAGCAACTACCGAGTATGTCGATCCGGAAGCCTTGGCTGCATCTGGGTCCATCTATATCGGCGCAACCGGTGCGTTTAAAAGAGAACTCTTCGAGACATTTGGACCGAT
>JBCDBQ010000627.1:0-4540 GCA_039183375.1 Pseudomonadota bacterium | reverse complement strand
GAAGACTACACCCTCCTTCAGGAACTGGAACAACCATTCCTTGCGATGACGCCCGATCGGATACTGGACGAGCTTAAACGCCAAGGCGAGGCGTCCGTGGCTGGTTACAAAATTACGAGACTGGAACACGGCCTCCAGTCCGGAACCCGTGCGCATCGCGAAGGTGCAGACCTGGACTGGGTTGTTGGCGCCCTCCTACACGACATTGGAGATGGCCTCGCCCCGCAAAATCACGACCGCATGTCTGCCGAGGTCATTCGCCCATTTGTGCGTGAAGAAGTGTCATGGGTCGTCGAACATCACGGCATCTTCCAGATGATCTACTACGGTCATCACTATAACTGGGACGCCAACGCCCGCGATCGTTTCAAGGATCATCCCTGCTTCCAATCCTGCGCGGACTTCTGCGAACGCTGGGATCAATCGTCCTTCGACCCAGATTACTGCCCCGAAGCACTCGATTTCTTTGAACCGATGATCCGCGAGGTTTTCTCACGAAAAGCCTATGCCTCCGATGTCATCAAATCCGGTTATGTCGAGGGCTTGCCACCGCTCGCAGCCTGACGAGGATCAAGACGACTTGGCTGATGGATCTGCTGGAGCAGTCTTTTTCGGTCCTCGGTGTTTCACGCTTTTGACGATAGACGCATAAAGCTGCTTACCAGCAATACCCACACTTCCCAGCGGTAGATATGGCGCCTTTGGTTTGTCTCCCCGTACGCGCACGAACATGCGCAGAAGTGTAAAGCCGGCGAGCGCAAGCCAGATACTGGAAACAACAAGAAATAATCCAGGCGCTCCGAACGTCCCCATCACCATCGCCGAAACAATAGGTCCAGCAATGGCCCCAACGCCGAATGCAACGAGTAGGCCGGATGACACCTGCACCAGGCGCTCCCTGTCAGCCATATCGTTCACCTGCGCACAGGACAATGGATAGACCGTAAAGGCAAATCCGCCGTAGAAAACGGCCGTTGCAAATAGCAGCCAATCCTGACCCTGGGCCGCCCAGTTGATGCCCCACGCGGCACTTGCGGTGATCAATGCCACGGAAAACAATACAGTCCGCCGGTCGAACTTGTCCGATAGCCGACCTATCGGAAACTGAAGCAGCATTCCACCAACCAGGATGCTTGCCATGAACAACGAGACTTGAGCCACGGTAAGATTACTCTCGGCGGCATACACCGCCCCAAGGTTATTGACCGAACTATTGCAGAAGCCGGCCGCCAGTGTTCCAACCAGACCAACAGGGGAAATGGAATAGAGCTCGCGAATTGGCATACGCTTGGACGGCACGGGGCTGGGGCCCGTCGAACGCGTCAGTAGTACTGGAACCAACGCAAGCGAATAGATGATTGAAGCGACCACAAAGAGCTGAAAGTCTTCGGGCGGAGCAACATTGAGCAGAAACTGCCCTCCGCCTGAGCCGAGATAGTTGGTGATCATGTAGAGCGACAGGATTTGTCCGCGCGTCTCATTGCCGGCGCGCTCGTTGATCCAGCTCTCTGTCACCATGACCATACCGGCCATGCAGAACCCCGCTATTGTGCGTAGGACCAACCAGAAGAGCGGGTCAACCCACAGCAAGTGACCAAGCACAGCCACCGACATAACGGACGCAAGGGCTGCGAATGACCGAATATGCCCGACTTGAGTGATGACGCGCACAGCAAACAAAGCACCGAGCAGAAGGCCCAGAGAGTAACCGGCCATGATGAAACCGATCATCTCGGTCGAGAAGCCTTCGTGCTTGCTCCTTAAGCCAAGCAGCGTCCCGAACATACCGTTGGCAAGGAGCAGCAAGCCGAAGCTCGTCAAAAGGGACTTAATGGAGCGGAGAGTTTCCCACATGGGGCGCCTGCTTTCTGGCACGGCCAAGTCACTTGGCATGCCAATCAGGTTTCAATTAGAGCGGTGATGCATTTCATGCGCAGGTTATGTGTTGCGCAATTCGACCAATTTCAGCGCGCAAGCGATAAAGACATGTCAATTCATTGAGAAGTCCAAAAGAACGCAAGGCTGCGTCGCGCCCACCGCATAGCATTCGAACGGCAATGCAGACAGACAAACACGAACTTTGAGCAATGTCGCTGACGACAGGAGCGTCAGGCGTAGACACCTGCCTTGAAGTTTGCTGCCAGCGCTTGCTGCTTCTCTGCCGTCTCATCCAACCAACCGACACGTAGCTCCGGCACGGAGGTGATCAGCAGCTCGGTGTAAGGATGGAACGGCGGTGACAGAACTTCATCAACCGTCCCATAGTCAACCAACTCACCATTATAGAGCACCGCTAGGTCGTCAGCGAAAGCAGCGACTGTCGACAAATCGTGACTGATAAAGACGTAGGATACACCAAGCTTGTCGCGAAGACGCTTGAGCAGCTCGATGACGTTTGCACCGACGATCGTATCAAGCGCCGACGTCACCTCATCACACAGTAGGACTTCAGGATTAGCTGCCAGACCACGCGCCAAGTTCACACGTTGCTTTTGACCACCGGACAGTTCCGCTGGAAACCTGTCAGCGAATACCAATGGCAATTCAACGAGGCTCAGAAGTTCGTGGACGCGCTCACGCTTCTTTCGTCCTCGCAGCCCGTGATAAAACTCAAGTGGCCGGCCAATAATATTGCCAATGCGTTGGCGCGGATTGAGCGCCGTATCGGCCATTTGGAATATAAACTGAACTTTCTGAAGATCTGCTCGGCTGCGATCGCTTAGACTGGGCTTCAGCGGCGTTCCATCCAGCAACACTTCGCCTTCACTGGCCGGCAACAGCCCGGCCATAACCCTTGCCAGCGTAGACTTTCCGCAACCTGATTCCCCGATCACACCAACAACGCGGCCCTTGCCAATTCTCATCGAGATGTCTTTGAGGACTTTCACCGCCGGCGTCCCGTCCGGCGCGCGGCCATAGCCTGCCGTTACATTCTTGACTTCGAGAGCCGGCACGTCGCTCGCATGTGCATTGGCGTTATTGTCACCCAGACCAGCCACTGGCGACGGTCGTACTGCCGCCATCAGGCGCTTGGTATAGATGTGCTGCGGACTGTTGACGATCTGCTCAACAGGCCCTTGCTCCATAATCTCGCCGCCGTAGAGCACAACGATGTAATCAGCGATTTGGGCCACCACCGCCAAATCATGAGTGACGTAAATTGCAGCCGAACCTTCTTCTGCGATGACTTTCTTGAAGGCCTTCAGAACTTCGATCTGCGTTGTCACGTCCAGTGCGGTCGTCGGCTCGTCCAAAACCAGCAATGCGGGTTTCGTAACCAGCGCCATCGCAGCCATCAGGCGCTGCAGCTGCCCCCCGGATACCTGGTGCGGATACCGACCACCGATGCGATCCGGCTCCGGCAGTTCCAAGGCACCATAGAGTTCACGAGCGCGCGTATCGGCGTCCGCTTGGGTCATGGCGCCATGCACAACGGCCGACTCCGTGACCTGCTCATTTATTTTGAGAGCTGGATTAAAGGTTGCAGCAGCACTCTGCGCCAGATAGGCGACGTTCTCTCCGCGCATATTGAGCCGCTCAATCGGGCTCAGCTGGATCATGTCACGTCCCTGAAGCCGCACCTCGCCATCACCGAAGTGCAGGCCAGGTTTGGTATAGCCCAAAGACGCCAGCGAGATAGTTGTTTTGCCGGAGCCAGATTCCCCGATTAGCGCAACAACCTTTCCGGCCGGAACATCAAAATCGACCCCTTTGACGATCCGGATCGGATCGGCTCCATGCGGGCGTGCCTCAATAACCAGATTGCGAACTTCAAGTGTATTGTTCTCTGTCATCACACCATCTTCTTGGCAAGGCTGCCGCCCTCATGGGCTGAAATATCATCGACAATCAGGTTGATCGCGATCGTCAAACTTGCGATTGCTGCTGCTGGCGCCAGCGACGCAATCGCACCAGCCCACCAACCATTACCCAGGCCAGCAAGATTCTCGCGCACCATGCTGCCCCAGTCACTGGTTGGTGGCTGCACACCCAGCCCAAGGAAACTCAAGCTGGAGATAAAGAGAATGACGAACACAAAGCGCAAGCCAAAGTCGGTTGCCAATGGCATTGCGGCATTCGGCAAGATTTCCCGTGTGATAATCCACCAAAGTCCCTCACCACGGGCACGCGCAGCCTCTACAAAATCCTGCACCATGATGTCTTGCCCGAGGGCTCTGGCTATTCGAAAGACACTCGCCGCGTATATCAGCCCCGCCAGCCCTATGAGCAGCGGTATGGAGGAGTTAAACGCAGCAATCACGATCAGCCCGAGCATGATGTTAGGAAACGACAAAATCGCATCGTCGATCCGGCTCATGATGCTGTCGGTCCAGCCACCCGCAACAGCTGCAGCGATGCCCAATGTAATACCTACGAAGTAGGCAAGAAGGGTCGCCGCAAACGAAATTCCGATGGTCGTCCGTGCGCCCCACATGACACGTGAGAGAACATCGCGGCCGAGATAGTCCGTGCCGAGATAAGCGAGCTGGCTCGGTGGCAGGAAAGATGGATCGAGGATTTCCTGTCCCTTGAGGTCCTG
>JBCDBQ010000626.1:0-4541 GCA_039183375.1 Pseudomonadota bacterium | reverse complement strand
GTCAACAGCGATGAAGACAAAAAGCGTGTTGAGCGCATGAAGACGATGACGCCAGCAAAGATTGCTCCGATGATCTGCGCCCTAGCATCAGACGAAGCCAAGGATGTGAGCGGTCAGATCTTCTGCGTCAGATCCAACGAGATCCTGCTGATGAGTCAAAACCGTCCGATCCGCTCGGTTGCACGACCAGAAGGCTGGACGCCGGGCTCCATCATCGAACATGCCTTCCCATCAATGAAGGCCACGTTCTACCCACTGGATCGCTCACAGGACATCTTCCCTTGGGACCCAATTTGATTGCAAGCAGAATATAGACTGAGCTGAGAGCGAGTTCGCTTGGGGGTGTGAGAATGTTTTCACGCCCCCTTTTTCTTGATCGACCTAAGCTTTGAAGGCGCCGTCTCTCACTGGAAAACCAAGTAGCCACAAGTCAACGCCAGTAATCGACACGCTCAAGCGTCAGGTAATCACACCATCCGTCAGCAACTTGTCGATTTCCGCCTCGGAGTACCCGAGGTCGACCATGACTTCACGTGTGTGCTGACCCAAACTGGGAGACACGGCGTAAGGGTCATCCTGCACGTACTTCGGCATACCTGGAATGTTCGGCACCGGCCACGTATCATCGCAACCGGCCTGCCTGACCCACGACAGCAATCCAACCGCCTCAGGTTGTTCGTGCTTGGCAAACTCTCTGTAGGACAGCACCGGACCGTTCTGCACGCGATGCTCGTTCAACAATGCGTGCCAATGCTCTGTCGTATTGGTAATCAGAAGATCACCCAATTCACCAACCAACAATTCGGCATGGTCGCGGCGCCCCTGATTCTTTTGAAAGCGCGGGTCCTTGGCGTATTCGGCCCATCCAATAGCCTTGCATAGCAACTGAAACTCGTGATCGCGCGCAACGATAACCTGCAACCAGCCATCAGACGTCTTGAATGTGCCGGACGGTGATCCGGCAATCTTGAATGGGCCCTCTCGATAACCGTCGAGCAGACGTACCGCCTGCAGGTTCGTCGACGCCTCCATCAAGCTGATGTCGATCTTGCGCCCTGGCGCTCCGTCACGTTGCGCATAGAGCGTGCTCTGGACGGCCTGCGTCGCGTAAAGCCCTGTCGACATGTCATTGATGATCACGGGTGAACGATGGGGAATGCCATCCGGTCCCTTGTTCTCCGCCATGAAGCCCGTGAACGCCTGCAATACCGGATCCATAGCCGGTCGCTCACGCATCGGACCCATTTGCCCGAATCCGGAAATCGAAACGTAGATCAGTTGCGGATTGAATTCCTTCAGGCGCTCATAGGAATAGCCGAGGCGGTCGACAACGCCCGGACGAAATCCTTCGATGAAGACATGTGCATCTTTGACCATGCGATCCACAATCGCACGGCTGTCAGCGTGCTTGAGATCCATAACAATACTGCGCTTACCCATGTTGGCCGGAATAGAAAACGCCGTATGATCGCCATAGACCGCACCGAGCGCACGCGCCCAATCACCGTCTCCTGGTTCGATCTTGATAACGTCTGCACCATTCTGTGCCAGTAGCATCCCACAGTAAGGACCCGCCACGCCTTGTGACATGTCGACAACGCGAAGACCCTTGTACGGCCTGTCATAACTCATGGTGTGCTAACTCTAGGCTGGATCGGGTTGTGCCGGAAACTGCAGGACGAGAAGATCAAGACCCTGGGCAGTCGCATGGATTGTCGGCTGCTTTTCATCTGCAGTGACAAACAACGTTGACCACTTGTCGTAAACTGCACCATCGCGAATGAGCTCACCCGCAGTTACAACCAGGTATTGGCCGCCGGTTCCGGCGGCGGGCGGCATCTCACACGCCTGATCAGGCCCAAACCGGAAGATCCATGCTGCCATGCCATCGTCTTCAAGATCAAAAATCGTTTCTGACTCAGGATCAGACATGGCAGCCCGCGCGTCGGACGCCGTTGCCGGAATACCGCCTTTAAGGCGCGTGCGTTGATTGCCTTTGGATAGCTTGTCTCTCGCGCCCGGCATATACTTGGCGCCTGGATCCCATCGCTGTCGCAAAGTAAAATATGTAACACCACTCTCGCCTGCCACGATCGGTCCATAGGGCGTATGTCCATTGGCATATTGAACCGTCAGCGGCTGCGCTGCGTGCTTGCCCATGCTTCCGGTACCATCGACGAAAACCTGGAACTGATTTGTTTCGTGGAAGTGCGGCAGCGTCACAGAGCCTGGCGGCTGCTCGACCAGAAAACCCTGCGGCAGACCATTGTCGTTTTTCTCGTTGCCCTCGACGTACTTGCCGCGCAGCGGTGCAGCACCGACGTACTCACTCAGCGTATAATCGTGTCCGTTAACGTGCACCAAACGCTGCTTTTGCCGGGCTTCTGCCGTGGAAGTTGCAATGAGCATAGGCGGATCTCCGCATCAGTTCCTCGATGAAACCGAACGCTAGCGCGAATCCCGCTCGTTAGGAATGCCATCCTGGCGGCGACCAATTCCTATCAGGTTACGGATCAGACAAATCAACAGATGCGCGCAGATCTAATCTGCCCGTTTCGTCGGAATCCGCCGGAACGCACCACTCCCTGTTGCCAGCAGCTTTCCGGTTTCATCCTGCACTTCAATGTCAGAAAAGAACGTTGAACGCCCACCGCCTCGAAGGCGCCCCGTCACAATCAGACGGTCGCCATCCGGCGATCCAATGAAATTGGTGCTCAGTGACACCGTGATGAAGGAATGCAGATTGTCAGGGTCTTCGGAATACACACCGGCATAACCACCGGCCGTATCCATCAACAGGCAATAAATGCCACCATGCACACTGCCGCCACGGTTCATGAACTGGGTGCCGATGTCGAGTTCGACGACAGCGTGCTCCGCTCCCAATTCTGAAATCCTGTGACCGACGAAGTCAACAATCCCAGAACTGCCACGCCAGGCAAGCATCTCAGCAAGGCTGGGTTTGGCGTTTGGCTCTGTCATGTCTTCCTCATCCCTCGTCAGTCTTTCAACCAACTAGTGCCCGCTCAACGCTATATCCACAATTGTGATTATTGTCCCGTCTTCTGAAGACCGGGTTGCAAGCCCTAGCACCGGCTCTAAAACTGACCCGACACCATTTGTTATGCAGGAGCGACGACATGAGCTGGCAGCCTGAGCTCGACGAACTGAAGCGTCGCGAAGCCTTTGCCCAGGAGATGGGCGGTGCAGAGAAGGTCAAGCGTCAGCGCGACGGAGGGCGCTTCACCGTCCGCGAACGTATCGACAAGCTGGTTGATAAGAGCTCGTTCCACGAAGTCGGCGCGGTTGCCGGCCTTGGCGAGTACGACGATAACAATGAGCTTGAGAAGCTCACCCCGTCAAACTGCGTGTTTGGCCGTGCGAAAATCGATGGCCGCCCAGTCGTCATTTCCGGCGATGATTTCACGGTCCGCGGTGGCTCCGCTGACGCGACGATTCCTGAGAAAAACATTGTCGCCGAACAAATGGCAGCGCAACTACGTGTCCCAATCATCCGGGTTATTGAAGGTTCCGGAGGCGGCGGTTCCGTCAAGACAATCGAAACCACAGGCCGCGCCAACATACCCGGTGGTGTCGGGAAATCGACGATCGCCTACCAGCTGCTGGTCGATGCGATGGGAACGGTGCCGGTTGTTGGCTTGGGCCTTGGTTCCGTCGCTGGTCTCGGCGCAGCACGACTTGCTGGAACACACTATTCAGTAATGACCAAGGAAACGTCGGCGATGTTTGTTGCCGGTCCTCCTGTGGTTGCACGTCTTGGTCAGGACTTATCGAAACAGGAACTCGGCGGCTGGGAAATTCAATGCAAAGCCGGCGCCGTTGACCACGCCGTCGACACCGAAGAAGATGCCTTTGAATGCGCGCGCAAGTATCTCTCATACCTACCGTCGTCGATCCATTCTGTCTCCGATCGCACAGAGAACGACGACCCGGTTGATCGCCGCGACGAGCAGTTGCTTTCCGCGATCCCACGCAATCGCCGCCAAGTCTATCGCATGCGCCCCATCATTGAAACGTTGTTCGACAAAGGTTCGTTCTTCGAGTTCGGCTCGATGTACGGTCGCTCAATCATCACCGGCTGGGCACGGTTGAACGGACTGCCAGTTGGCATCATGGCATCAGATCCGTTCCATTATGGCGGCGCCTGGACAGCAGCGGCCTGTCAAAAGATTGTCCGATTTGTCGATACAGCCGATACGTTCCAGATCCCGGTCGTTCATCTCGCCGACTGCCCAGGCTTCCTAATTGGCCTCGAAGCAGAGCAGTCTGCTGTTATCCGCAATGGCGTCCGCGCCATGGCGGCCGTCAACCAATCAAGCACGCCTTGGTGCACCATCATCATGCGCAACATTTTTGGTGTTGCGGGCGTCTGCCACGCGCCGTCGGGGCGCTTTTCCTTGCGCTATGCCTGGCCATCCTCGTGGTGGGGTTCGCTTCCACTGGAAGGCGGCATTGAAGCGGCCTACCGCGCCGACATCGACGCCGCTGACGATCCCAAAGCCAAGATGGCCGAGATTGAG
>JBCDBQ010000625.1:0-4541 GCA_039183375.1 Pseudomonadota bacterium | reverse complement strand
GTGAATTGGATGGTCTGGGTCGGTTGTCCATCGACATCGATCCATCTGCCACCAACAGTGTAGCTACCGAAGTCTTGAAGCGCGTAAGTCAAAGCATTCCTCCGCGACCATGCATCCGGAAGCCTTGTACGGCAAATGCAGGTCCGCCATGTTTCACGTGAATCTTTTTACCACGCCGCGGAGCTCATGATGCCCTCAAATCGACAAGTCAAACTCATTGCAAGGCCTAAACCTGGCCCCTTCACCAGTGACATCTTCTCGATTGAAGACACTCCGGTTGCCGATCCAGGAGAGGGCGAATTCCGCGTCAAGGTCGATTGTGTGTCGCTCGACCCCGCCATGCGCGGTTGGGTCAATGATGCGAAATCCTACGTCCCACCCGTCGGATTGGGCGAGGTCATGCGTGCCTACTCAGCCGGGTATGTCGAAGCCTCCAACCATCCAGGCTTCAAAGAGGGTGATGCGGTTCAAGGACTATTCGGCGTTCAACAGTACGCCACCTCCAACGGCCAACATGTCGTCAAGGTTGATCCATCCAAGGCTCCGCTGGAGCGCTGGGTCGGCGGCCTTGGCATGCCCGGCTGGACCGCCTACTTCGGACTGCTGGATGTCTGTGAACCCAAAGCAGGTGAAACTGTTGTCGTCTCTGCTGCATCAGGTGCTGTCGGTTCCATCGTTGGCCAGATCGCAAAGATCCAAGGTTGCCGTGCTGTTGGCATTGCCGGTGGTTCCGAGAAGTGTGCCTATATCAAAGAAGAACTCGGTTTCGATGCCGCTGTTGACTACAAGGCCAACAACCTGGCAGCTGATTTGAAGGACGCCTGTCCCGACGGCATTGACTGCAACTTCGAAAGCGTTGGCGGTGACATCCTGGATACCGTACTCATGCAGATGAACGTCTTTGGTCGGATCGCTATCTGCGGCCTGATCTCTGGCTACACCGCTACGGAATTACCCCCCGGCCCGAAGAACTTCCGCGCTATCCTCACGCAACGTCTGCGGATGCGTGGCCTCATCGTCTTTGATTGGAACGACCGTATACCGGAAGCCATCGAGCAACTCGGCAACTGGCATGCTTCAGGACAACTGAAGATCCGGGAGGATGTTCGCGACGGAGGCGTCGACGCATTTCCAGACGTCGTCAACCTGCTCTATACCGGCGGCAACAATGGCAAGCTGGTATTGAAAGTCTAACACTAATGAAAGATGGCATCACATTATACTTCGTCCGCCACGGGCAGACGACCTGGAATGCAGCCCGCCGCATCCAGGGCCAGCTTGAGTCCGATCTAAGCGAGCTTGGCCGATCGCAGGCTGCTGGCAATGGCCGGCGCCTGCGTGAGATCAGGGCGGACATTGATACGTTGCCGTTCATTGCAAGCCCGCTGCGACGATGCCGTGACACGATGGAAATCGTTCGCAACGAACTCGGCCTCGATCCAAAGAACTACGCAACCGATGACCGTCTGAAGGAGATCCATTTTGGTTTCCTACAGGACACCTACTGGCCGGATTTCGCTCCGACATATCCCGAGCAGGCCGCAGCCCGCGAGGCTGATCCTTACAACTGGCGCCCAGACGGTGGCGAGAGCTATGCAGACCTCGCCGTTCGCACCGCAGGTTGGCTCAGTGAGCTGGAGCAAGACACACTGGTCGTCTCCCACGGCGGTGTCAGTCGCGCGCTACGCGGAAATCTATACGACATCGATCCTGTGGAGATGACCGAGCTGAAAGTTCCGCAGGACAAAGTTCTTGTATTACGTAAGACTGAGTACCAGTGGCTCTGAGAACAGCGGCCCAACCAAAATGATAAGCTGCTTTAGGCCCTGCACCTGACCTCTTTGAAGGACGAAACCCGTGCAACAATACTACACGCCGGATCTTGGCTCAGACCCGAACAGTCCTTTTGCACGCGATGCCGAAGGCAAACTTGTTCGCCGATCATTCTGGTTGGATATGAGCGACCGCTCAGTTGTCCTTGCTATGACAAACGGGATCGGAGCACACCTATCCAACGACCAGAAACGCGCTCATCTGCACGACATCAGGCGCGAACAACTCATCGATGACGTCTGCGTCCAGGAAATCCTTCCGCCAGAGAATTAGGCCGTTGCAGCCACCTTTGAAGCCTGCAGCGGAAGTTTGATTATTGGTCTTCTGCCCTCTACAACGCCGTTCTTCATAGAGCTTGTTCCGACCACAAGTTGAGCCCCGAATCTGACTTCAGGGCTCGCATTCAAAAGCAACCTAGTTGCCAGATTCTCTCAAGCAGCGGCTGTAGAGCCGGTACCAGTACCTATTGCGACTACGGCGCCACTTCGCATAGTAAGCGCCACAAGGCCCTGAAGCACTCCCGCTGTACGGCGATCGATGACGCGGATACTGGCGGATGCGCCGCCAATTCGCACCAGGAGGATTGATCCGTGGTGGTAGGCGCTGGGCACGAAACGGTCGACCAACGCGCGGAAAACGTCGAAAGCCTCTTCTTTGGAATTGTGCATCCTGCACAATCACAGATTGTCCGACCGCAGATTGAATATTGGCAGCGGCGGGCATTGCAGCTTGTGCAGGCCGAAAAATTATGAGGGATGCACTGACTGTTAGGCACAGCACAGCCGTCGCATTGAATCGCTTCATGCGTTTCTCCAGTTTAAATCTAAAGGGAATGAGAGCAGCTAACCGCTCTTACATCGCCGGCAGCAAAACCTAGGCGGCCGGACGGATGTTCTGATTACTCGCGAAGATATTGTCAGGATCGTACAAAGCTTTCAGGCGTCTCAGCCTTTCAAGGTTGCTGCCATAAGCGCGGTCTTCGCCGCCGTCTCGCTCGGCAACAAAATTGACGTACTGGCCACCATCCTCATGTCGACTGAGAACAGTGTCAGCCTCTTCAATCCATCTCATGCAAATCTCATCGTCGCCCGCACTTTCCCAGCGCGCACCAGGTGTCACCACAAAGCCGACATCGCGATGTGGAAACGCCGTGTCATGACTGGCAACATCACCAATCTTCCCGCCCAGTTGAGAGAACAGGATATCGCTTTGTGGGGTCGGCATAGACCGTGCGAGTTCAACTAAGTCGTCAATCGCACCATTGGGCAAAGTCGTGAAGTTCCCCGACTTCCAATAGTTTCGCAGCCCCTTCGCGTAAGTCTCATCCAAGAACTGTTGCGCCTCAATGTAAGGCCGCGCGGTGACAGCATGACCAAGCGGCTTGGCAAATTCTCGCAACGGCGATAGAACGGCCTCGCCTTCTTCTGCCTCACCAATGAAGCACTGCATCAACCCGAGAACTTTCTCGCCATGGTAACACTCGGGCAGGAACGGAGCCGGCGGTGCGGTCATCAAGTCAGCCCAGACGCAGCACTGCCGCGGCGCATTCACAGCGAAGTCGCGATACTGCCTCAAGACCTGCGAAGCATCATCGAGAGCAAAGAACGTTGGTCCGAACAGAACATCATTTGGCACATCGTGCAGCTGGAACGTTATGGCAGTTGCAACGCCGAAGTTTCCACTTCCTCCACGCAGCCCCCAAAACAGCTCGGTGTTCTGCGCTAGATCAGCGACAATCAATTCACCCTGCACCGTGACCAACTCGACCGACAAAACATTGTCAGCTGCGAGACCGTGCAGACGTGATAGCCAACCAAACCCGCCTCCCAAGGTGAGGCCCGCAACACCTGTTGATGAGACAACTCCGCCGGGTGTCGCAAGACCATGGCGGGTCGTGGCACCATCGAGGTCATGGAGCGTCGCGCCGCCTTCAACTATAACCATCCGATTGTCTGGATCAGTCGACACACCATTCATGCCGGACAGATCGATCATCAACATGCCATCGCCACTTGCCGTGCCAGCAATATTATGGCCGCCTCCCCGAACAGAGACCTTCATCTCCGCCGACCGCGCAAAGCGAACGCCTGCAACAACATCATGCTTATGAGCCGCTTGCAGGATTGCTGTCGGACGACGATCAATAAGCGCGTTCCAGAGACTTCGGGCTGACTCATAGGCGGCGCTGCCGGGGAGAAGCAATGCTCCGTCAATAATCGACTGCAACTTCGCAAAATCAGGTTGGCTCATATTTCCCAATCCAAGTTGAGCGACACACTTCGCTGGTTTCGACAGCCACGTTGCCAAGACCCACCAGCAAAAAATACTCACAAATGTGGAGTGCTACAGATTATGTAGTTGTTTGGTGTTGGTTCAGCTGGAATCCTGCAACGAGCACTGGTTACCAAAGAGATTTTTCCAATGAGCAAAAGTTACGGTCAATATTGCCCACTGGCACTCGCCGCAGAACTGCTTTGTGAGCGCTGGACGTTGCTGGTCGTCAGCCGCTTGGTTGATGGCTGCATTCGCTTCAATGAAATCCATCGCGGCGTGCCGCGTATTTCAGCCACCCTACTCAGCAAACGTCTGGCTGAACTCGAATATGCCGGCATTGCTATTCGTCAGCCAGCCGAAACCGGACGCGGGTTCGAGTATCACTTGACCGAAGCCGGTAAGGAACTTGAGCCGATCATCATGGATCTCGCAGT
>JBCDBQ010000624.1:0-4546 GCA_039183375.1 Pseudomonadota bacterium | reverse complement strand
GAAGGCAAGGATCAGGACCGGGAGAACGACGCCGGCCAATGCGGCACCTGCCGGCATGCCCGTTTGCTTGACAGAGAAAATGAATGGTCGTGATCGCGGCGTGGTAACCCGGGCTAGAATTTCGGTGCTGGCCGGATTCACCGGTCCGTAACTCAGTCCGAGCATGACCGCGCTTGCAACCGCTGCCACCGGTGTCGAAAACGTCAACGCGAACATACCGAAAAGCACAAAGATCATGGTCAGCTGGCAAATGCGGATGGCTCCAAGCCTGACAGCAAATGCGCCGGTCATGAGCCCAGCCAGCATACCGACACCGTAGGCAATCGCCGAAAACGTTCCGATTAGCTCAGCCTTCACGCCGATAGCAGGCGCGGCCACCGGGGCAATGACGGCAACGCCGAACATCGCCATTGACACCAACGTCTGCACGGCAAAGGTACCTGCCAGCGGACCAATGAAGCCCAAGGGTGTCGTTTCTCTCTCGGTCGTCATCAGCTTGGTAACATCTTGGCTTCTTGCCGGTGGGAGCAATGGATGACTATTCAGTTCGCACCGCGGGCCATTCGTTCTCGCATGTCAAACTCTGCTTCGAACCCTAGGCCATTTTTGGCACCGGCGAGGTCATAGAGAGGGGCAAAAGGTTGCTCCTTGTAGACGACAGGTGCTTTGATCTCCACTGGCTGGCCTTCCATCTTCTGCGCCAGGCGTTCGATCGTTGGCTCCGGTGCCAGAGTATTGGGGCCACAAACAAAGAACGGACCGAACTGAGCCTCTTTCGCCTCGAGAGCTAAGCGAAATGCCCTAGCCAGATCGCGCGGATCAACGTAATGCCACATCACACCACCACCTGCTGGTTGGCGGCCTCCTGCGGCAGGCCCCTGGTAGTTCTGCGGATCAGCTGCCCTGGCAACGACCTCACATTCAAACTCAGGATATAGAACGTAAACGGGTCTCAGCACGGTGACATCAAGTTTACCGCGTTCGAGAAACGCTCGTGCCGTCTGTTCACACAGAACTTTGCTCAGCGCGTATGCATCTGTCGGATGAAGCGGATGTTGATTGTCAATCGGGAGATACTCAGGCGGGATCATTGAACCTTCGAGAACCGTAAAGCCGACAACAGAGTCACTCGACGTGACGACGACACGTTTGACGCCTGCATCTTCGGCCGCCTGCAAAACGTTCCATGTGCCAGTTACATTCGTACGAATGATCTCGTGGCCTTCGCCGCTCCATATGTTGGGCCTAGCCGCAACATGGATGACCGCATCACAGCCAGAAACGGCTTGGCGTACAGCATCAAAGTCTTCAATATTGCCTTGGAAGAATTTGCCAATCGTCGACGGGTCTTCAGGCGCTACAATATCGAACCCGCTCAGCTCCGCTTTGCCTGCGAGTTCAGCAACGACATATGCGCCCATTAACCCGGCGGCGCCTGTCACCAATACCTTACCCAACTGCATGCTAACTATCCAATCTGTTTGTGCTACCAGTCTTGGCAACCGTTCAACTGTCACGCTCGGAGAAACTAAGCGATCGCACTCCTGCGCAACCGTTCGAGTGGTTTGTCACTTATCGGCCAATGCAATGCAGCAGACATGACACCAAGCGCGATCGAAATCATCCACATCTGATCGTAAGATCCCGTGGCATCGAATATGCGCCCGCCAAGCCAGGCACCCGTAAAACCTCCAATCTGATGGCTCATGAACACGATACCGAACAGAAATGAAAAATGCGCGGGGCCGAATATTTGCGCAACAATACCGCTGGTCAAAGGTACGGTGCTCAACCAGACCAATCCCATGCAGGCGCACAGTATGATCGCCGACAGATCTGTCAGCGGCATGAACAAGATTGCGGTCATCAAAACCGCTCGCAGCAGATAGATCAGAGTGAGTACACTCTTTTTGCTGTAGCGGTCTCCAAGTGCACCGAACAGATACGCACCGGCAATATTGAAGAGGCCGATAAATCCAAACGCATAGGACGCAGCGGTTGGTGAGACGTCGCTGTCAGACAGATAAGCCGGTAGATGGGTTCCTATGAATGAAACGTGGAACCCACAAACGAAGAAACCCAAAGTCAGCAGAACATAGCTGCGATGACGCCATGCTTCATTGGCAGCATCGCCAAATGGCTGAACCTGCCCCCGATCGGCATGTTCCGCAGGCACCCTCAATCCGAGAGCGAGGAGAGGAGCCAGGGCTATGAGGAAGGCGGCAATGATAAATGTTTCCCGCCAGCCCGTGATGTCGAGGAGGTGCTGCGCGCCGGGCACAAAGAAGAACATGCCGAGCGAACCGGCCGCGATCACCGTGCCGAATACAATCCCCCGGCGCTCGTTCGGCACGACCCGGCCAATGGCTCCGAGTACAATCACATTCGTCGTGCAGCTCAGACCGAGACCTACCATAAACCCGAGAGCGAGGTATAAGCCTAGAGCGCTCGTCGCTAGGCTCGTGAGCCATAGACCGAGACCATAGACGAGCGAGCCGACGGCGATGACACGCAACGCACCATATCGATCCGCCAGTATGCCAGCAATCGGTTGGAATATGCCCTGCAACAGCGCTTGTGTTGCGATGACAAGCCCAAACGTCTCCCGTCCAATCTCCAGTTCAAATGAAATTGGTCTGAGGAAAACGCCGAACGTCAGCCGCAGTCCATTACCGATCAACACAACTAACACGCCGCAAAGCAGCATGATCCAAAGACGACGTGTCATATACTAACCGTTACTTTCCCTGTGAGTTTTCAATCGTTGTTGTTTGTATTGAGAGCATCGAAGTCATCGGGCGCTCAAAGTGGTCGAACACTCGACCATAAGACTGAGATGATCTCCTCAGGCCGCTGCCTCTTTGATGGAAACGCGCCAGTGGATGCGATCTTCTTCCGGCGGATAATCCGCTGCTGCCTTGTGGTAGACGGAGCGGTTATCCCAAATGACGACGTCGCCTTTTGCCCATTTGTGGTGGTATTCTGATTGCGGTTGGATCATGCTTTGGGTGAGTTCATCTATCAATTCGTCGCTGCCACTTTCGTCCAGTCCCTCAACACGCAAGATCTTTCCGGGATCGAAATAGAGCCCCAAGCGTCCCGTCTCAGGGTGTGATCGCGCCAAAGGATGCAGCGCTGGCGGCTTGCTCCTATCTTCGGGATTGAGCAGCTTATTGTCTTGGCTCCGACCGCCATAAACGAATGCACCCAATCGGCCCTCGATTGCATCTTTGAGTCTTGGCGACAAACCATCATAGGCTGTGTGCATACTGGCAAACAACGTGTCGCCGCCTCGGCTTGGAATCTCAAGCGCATAGAGCTGTGTGGCCTTGAATGGCACGTCGTCATAGGCACCATCCGTGTGCCAAGTCTGTCCACCACGCTTGTAGACATCCATGTTTAGTTTCCCGTCGGCGTTAAACTTATTGACGCCGAGCAGAGTGACTTCAGGACAGTCCGGGTGGCGCGTACTCTTGGATGGATGCGGCTCGATCAATCCAAATCGGCGGCTGTAGGAAAGGAATTCCTCGAGATTGAGGCGTTGGTCGCGCACGACGAGAACATGACACTCCAGCCACGCGGAATAGAGCTGATCAAACGTATCGTCATCGATCTGCCTTAGATCAACACCAGTAGCAATGGCACCAACTTTGGGTGTCATTCTTTGTATGTTGAGCATCTCACAACCTCGCCTACTCGGTGATCAACTGCAGAGCTATTGAAGAAGACGATGACCATCATGACCACCATAGCGCCATCCGCTGGAAATCAGTTCACGCGCAGCTCGCCCACAAGCTGTTCATCGGGATCGATGAACTCGACGGTCGGATCGGCCGTACGGCCATATCCCCACCAGACTTTGAAGCCAAGACGCGCCTTGGTCTGTTCGCTCAGTTGCGCATAGACGTCCCGACGTGTCCCGATAGTGTAGTTTTCCTGTGGTCTATATTGCGGACCGCAGAGCGTTAGGATCATGGCGTAGCGATCTGAATTTGAGATGTTGGCACCGGTCCCGTGCCAGACACGCCCGTCCGTAATGATCGCACATCCTGGTGGACCGATCGCAGCAACGGTTTCAATCTCAGCATCTTGAACAGGATCAGGATGGCGGCCAAAGCGGTGACTGCCGGGGACAATGCGCGTACCGCCGTTCTCTTCAGTCATGCCGTTCAACATAAACAGCACATTCGAACATGCAGCTGGCGCAATCATTTCACGCGTTGCGTCTGAAATCGTCGCGTCGACGTCGAACGTCGTGCGCGTCATGGAACCAACCGGCAAGTTTCGTCTGGACGCTCGCGTGGGTTCGGGCGCCCACCACTGATCCGTATGAAGCTGCATTTTTATCCCACCAGGCTTGGCAATATTAGCCGAGAAGCTCGACACTAAGAATTCCTCGCCCAGGACTTGAGATACGGTGTCATTGACGTGGTCTTGTTCTAGCGCTTCGACGAAACAATGCCCCTTGTTGACCAGCATCCAGACGCGCTGATTGACCCCGCCATTCTCTGCCTTAAATGCATCAGCGCGGATCTTGCCGTGCTCG
>JBCDBQ010000623.1:0-4547 GCA_039183375.1 Pseudomonadota bacterium | reverse complement strand
GCTTTGGCCGTTTTGAAATGCAGATTGTCCATGGTTTCCAGTGAACCTTTGCCGTGGCCTCGGGGTTTGTATTCCTGCCTGACGTTGATTGATCGGTCGATAACGTGCTGGAAACTGATCACTGCTGCAAGAAAAGAAATGCAGCTCGCCGTTCGACCAGCTGCTCAGGTAATGCGTCGGTCGGCTAAGCTAAGCGCTCAGCATGACGTGCTTGTTGATATTGCTAAATGTTCAGTTGCCGTGCTGATAGGTGTTTTCGAGGAGCGCGAGGCGGTTTGCGTAGACGCGAAGGAGGCAGGACCAGCTTCGTCCGCAGCGGTTGCGCTTTCGCATCCATCGGCGTTGTGATCTGACCAGGCGTCGCTTGGACCAAGTGCTTCGAGCATAAAACTTGGCGTAGCCGTATTCCGAATTGAGCGGCTCATCGAGTCAGCGCAAGGCGGAGTTGCCACACACGGTATGTTCAGCTGTATTTCTGTCCCTGCTGCAATCGAAGGCCTGCGCTGACCCCGACCAAGCGATAGAGGCGGTTGCGCTCAGTCGTTAACATTATCAAACTAGACCTGCCGAACCAGGAATTTCAGCCTATTGGCCGGTGAATGGAGATAGATTGCGATAAATCCAGGAATGTGCCGGTAAGTGCCTGACCCCACTGGTTTCGTGTCGCGACGCGATTGCGCGTTGATTTCATGGCTATATTTCGCCTATCACTGGCCGTGACTTGCACGGACTTAGCATGGCAATACCGGCATGGTGACTGGGTCTGTCGGCAAGCGGATTGTAAACGAGGCAGGCTTTGATGGCTGGTATTAGACGTGCAGATGAAGCGCGTATCGCAGTACTTGGGTTGGGCTATGTTGGATTGCCCTTGGCAATCCATTTTGCTGCGCGCTATCCCGTCGTTGGTTTTGATATCGACGAGCGTCGAATTGAGGAGCTTCAGGCCGGTTTCGATCGAACACTGGAAGTCACCGAGGATGAGTTCGCGCGGGCAAAGTCGATCACCTATTCCTCAAAGGTAGATGATCTCGCGCAGCAGAATTTCTATGTCGTCACCGTCGCAACGCCGATTGATCAGGCAAAGCAACCTGATTTGCGGGCCATCAAGAGCGCCACTCGGACCGTGGGCGAGGTGCTGTCACCGGGTGACTATGTGGTGTTTGAATCGACGGTTTATCCCGGAGTGACTGAAGAGGTTTGTGTCCCAATTCTTGAACAAGAGTCCGGGCTCAAGCTGAACAAGGACTTTTTCGTTGGATATTCACCAGAGCGGATCAATCCTGGTGACCTTGAGCATCGTTTGCCGTCTATCCTCAAAATCACATCAGGCTCAACTGCCGCTGCGGCCGAATTGATAGACCAGGTTTATGGATCAATCATTGAAGCGGGTACGTATAAGGCTGGCTCCATCAGAGTGGCCGAAGCCGCCAAAGTGATAGAGAACATCCAACGTGACGTGAATATTGCGCTAATCAATGAACTGGAGATTCTGTTCCAGCAACTGGACATTCCAACACGCGAGGTCCTCGACGCGGCCGGTACGAAGTGGAACTTTCATCGCTATTCACCTGGCCTTGTTGGTGGTCATTGTATTGGTGTCGATCCGTACTATCTCACCTACAAGGCACAGTCGATCGGGTTTCATCCAGAAATGATCCTGGCTGGACGCAGGATCAACGATAGTATGCCGCACCATTATGCCAACCAAGTTGTGCGCCAGTTAGTTAAGTGTGAGCTTCCCGTTCACGAGGCACGGGTCTTAATGATGGGCTTCACGTTCAAGGAAAACTGTCCGGACGTGCGCAACACCAAGGTTATCGATCTTGTGGCAGAGCTGCAGGATCTGGTGCAGGAAGTTGTTGTATACGACCCGTTGGCAGATCGTGATGCGGTCAAGGATGAGTATGGCATCGACGTAACGAACACCTTGCCTAACGAGCGGTTCGATGCAGTTGTGCTGGCCGTGAGTCACCAAGAAGTTCGCGATGTGGTTGCCAATGACAAACTCGGAGAGTTGTTAAGGCCGGGCGGCACTGTTTGCGATATCAAGTTCCTCCTGGAGTCTACGGAATAGAATTCAGGGTCACGAGCGGAGTGGATTGCCAATGCCACCTATCCTAGTAACCGGTGCTGCCGGCTTCATTGGATTTCATACGACCAAGCGCTTGTTGTCGAGAGGTGAGACCATCATTGGCCTGGACAACCTCAATGACTACTACGATGTGAGCCTCAAGGAGGCGCGACTTGCGCAGCTGTCAAGTGAGGAGCGGTTTGAGTTCATCCGTGCCGATCTCTCGTCGAAGGAACGTATCAACTCAGTATTCGAGTCACACCGGCCGGATCGTGTGATCAACCTGGCAGCCCAAGCAGGTGTGCGCTATGCGTTCGACAATCCTCATGCCTATGTTGATTCCAATCTCATGGGATTTCTCAACATCCTCGAAGGTTGTCGCCACTATGACGTGAAGCACCTTGTCTATGCGTCCAGTAGTTCTGTTTACGGTGCCAACACCAGCCTGCCGTTCAGCGTCGACGATAATGTTGATCATCCTGTCAGTTTCTACGCTGTTACAAAGAAGGCGAACGAGTTGATGGCGCACTCCTATGCGCACCTCTACCGTATCCCAACAACCGGCTTACGCTTCTTTACTGTGTACGGGCCGTGGGGACGGCCGGATATGGCAATGTTCATCTTTACCAAGAAGATCTTGGCAGGTGAGCCGATTGACGTCTTCAACAATGGTGAGCATTCCCGGGATTTCACCTATATCGACGATATCGTTGATGGTATCGTGCGATCGCTGGATCATGTTGCTGAGGGTGACGCGAATTGGTCGGGAGATGCACCGAACCCGGCAACTTCAAATGCACCTTATCGTCTGTTTAACATCGGCAACAATCAAGTGGTTGAGCTGATGCACCTGATCTCCTGTATCGAGGATGCATTAGGTCGGAAAGCTGAGAAGAATTTTTTGCCGATGCAACCCGGAGATGTTCCGCGCACCTTTGCCAATATCGATGCACTGACGGAAACGACAGGGTTTGCCCCGACCACGTCGATCGAAGTGGGCGTGAAGAAGTTTATTGATTGGTATTTGTCCTACTACGGGCAGGCGTCGTAGCGAGCTCATTTGACGAAGCACGCGGCTGACTGCGTTCCGTATCTCGACAAGTGTTGAGTTTGATCCTCCGCTCTGAGCTGCTGGCAGCCAAGTCGTATGGTTAACCCTAAGTCAATCAGATGATGCTCGGAAGTGCTGCGTCCTCCGCTCGGCATGCTTGGCGTAGCACTTGCTTCAAAGACATGGAATGCGTTCCGATTGTTCCGTCTCTAGACGTTTATGAGGCGGTGTATTGCGGTGAATGCACCATTTTGAACTGAGCAAGATTGCTCTCTGTTCGCCCAACGAGGAACTGAGAGCATCGGGAAGTGTATCTGTTGCAAATCCTTTTGGAGAATGCATCGCTCTTCGTGCATGTATTTGCTGCCATTGCCTTTGGTGTTTTGGTGGCCCCTCGTGCGCTGAACGGCGCATTGGAGATGCGCAACCTGTTTGTCTGGCTTAGCGTTGTCCCGATTGTACTTTTCGCGCGTGAACCTCTCTATATCGTTTTGGGTTTTCTCGTGTTGCTTGCGTTGCTGACACCGGCAACCTCCCTCGATCGTATCAAGTTTTTTGTGCTGATTGTTCCTGCGGCGCCCGGATATATCGAATCAAACCTCCCATTCCCTGGGATCAATTACTTCTTCGATCTGGACCATTACAAAGCGGCCTGTCTCGCAGTTCTCCTACCAACATTCCTGATGAGACGCGGTGCGCGAAACGAGTATGCGCCGTGGTCGATCGTCGACACATGTGTAGCTGCCTATGTCGTCTATACAAGTCTGCAAATGGGATGGCATTTTGGTCTCAATGGTGGCGCCAGGTTCGCGCTTGAACAGGTTTTCTTGATTGTACTGCCTTTCTTCGCAATTCGCTGGGTCATCACCAGTGCCAAGGATGTCCGTGAAGTCTTCAGTGCCTTTATTGTTGCAGCAGTAATCTTAGCGGCTATAGCGCTATTGAGTTCGCTGAGAAACTGGGACTTCTATCGATTTGAACAGGGCGATGCTCTCAGCATGTTCTCTGATTATAGGGATGGCTCCTTGAGGGTGCAGGCGACGCTCAATACACACTCACTCGCCTTTGTTCTTGTCCTGGCGCTGCTTCTCCTCCAGTACGTGAAACAGTATGTTTCTATGAACTGGTTCCACTTGTGGGGCTTACGTGGACTCCTGTTTGCGGCGGCCATGACACCAGGTTCGAGAGGGGCATTGGCCGGGCTCGCTGTTGGAGCCGTGATCTATCTGCTGCTGTCAGTCAAGGCAGCGTGGCTGCGCTGGACAATGATCTTCGGTCTCGCCATTTGCGGTGCGATCGGGGGCTATATCCTCATGTTTGGAGATGTCGCGAAATTTGATGCGCATGGCAGTTTTGTCTATCGCCAGATGCTGATTGATACCTCGATCAAGTACATTGCTGACCATCCATTTTTCGGTGATCTGC
>JBCDBQ010000622.1:0-4552 GCA_039183375.1 Pseudomonadota bacterium | reverse complement strand
TTCATCGACATCATGATGTTGAGACCGGCTGCGCGTACGCCCCAGATTGTTGCCTGCTCTTGCGGGGCAGCAACCTTGACCACGGAACCGGAGTGGCCGATGTCGCCCATTAATTCTTCGAGCAGATCAAGGCGGCGCAGGTTCTCGGCTTGGTCATCCTCGGCAAATTCTACCAGCAACAAGGCATCGGGTTTGCCGCGCACATAGGTTTCCATAACCGGTCGGAACATGTCGATGTCCGTGGCCAGCTCGATCAAAGTCCGGTCGACCAGTTCCACGGCAACAGGACCAAGCTTGACGATATGCTGCGCGCTTTCCATGGCGGACCGGAAGGTCGGGAAATGGCAGAGGCCGAGTGCCTTGTTTTTCGCTTGCGGTGACAGCTTGATTTGGATGCGCTCGGAAAGCGCAAGCGTGCCTTCAGAGCCGCAGAGCAAGGTGGCTGCGTTGATCTGTTCTGGACCGCCCGCAGTTGGCGGCATGATTGCATCAATCAGGTAACCACCGACCCGTCGCGACACACCCGGAAAAGCTTGCGCGATGTGGTCTGCTTCGCGTCGCCCAAAACCGAGAAGGTCCCGAAACAGATCCCGCACCGTGTCCGGTTGATTGCTTTCGGCGAAGTCGGCATCAAGTCGTCCGAAGTGCGCTTTGCTCCCGTCTGCAAGCAACGCGTCAATTGCCAGAACGTTGTCGCGCATGATGCCGTAGCGGATCGAACGTGTGCCACAAGAGTTGTTGCCGGTCATGCCACCAATCGTGGCGCGGCTCGACGTTGAGACATCGACCGGAAACCAGAGACCAGATGATTTGATCTGCCGATTGAGGTCGTCCATGGCGATGCCGGGCTCGACCCAGGCAGTCCGGTTTTCGAAATCGGTTTCGACGATGCTATTAAGATACTTGCTGGTATCAATAACCAGTGATCGGCCCACCGTCTGTCCGGACTGCGAGGTGCCGCCGCCGCGCATGAGAACGCTGACGCCTTCCTCTTTCGCCGCCGCAAGTGCTGCTTCAATATCCTCCACCCGCTTCGGCACTACAACGCCGACAGGTTCGATCTGATAGATCGATGCGTCAGTGGAATAGCGCCCGCGGCTAAACCGATCGAACAGCACCTCACCCTCGATGTCTTTGGCGAGCCGCTCGGCCAGCCGGTGGTGGACGGGAGTTTGGATGTTCATCTCATCACCTGGTTGTGCATCGTCTGCCACTTGATCAAGTCATGCTCCAATCGCTCTCTTGGAAACGATGCGCGAGCGATTGAGCAGGGAAACGTACGAATTTGCTTGATTGTATAATGTATACAATCTATGAGTCCGTCAATAACAAACAAGTCTGCACTTGTTTGCACATCATTGAGCATCGACAGTGGGCAGGTCTGTCCCATTCGTGCGGTCAAGAAGAGGAGTTCAGGGCATGTCAGGGTCGAACGAGCCACGCATTGCAGGTCGCCATTTTCTGCAGATTCCAGGACCTTCGCCTGTCCCGGATCGCATTCTGAAGGCCATGTCGATGCCGGTGATCGACCATCGCGGCCCGGAGTTCCAGAAGCTTGGCAAGCGCGTTCTCGCTGGGATCAAGACGATCTTCAAGACCGAAAATCCGGTCATTATCTATCCGGCATCCGGCACCGGCGCCTGGGAAGCAGCCCTCATCAACACGATGTCACCAGGCGATAAAGTCCTGATGTACGAGACTGGCCACTTTGCGTCTCTCTGGAAAAGTATGGCTGAGAAGATCGGTTTGCAGCCTGAGTTTATCGAATCCGATTGGCGCTCCGGCGCCGAGGCTGATCGGATTGAAGAGCACCTACGAGCGGACACCAGCCACGAAATTAAAGCCGTCTGCGTCGTCCATAACGAGACCTCGACAGGTGCCACATCGCGCATCGACGAAGTCCGTGCTGCCATTGATGCCGTCAATCATCCGGCACTGTTGATGGTCGATACGATTTCAGGATTAGCATCAGCGGATTACCGCCACGACGAATGGGGTGTCGACGTCACCGTATCAGGCAGCCAAAAGGGATTGATGTTGCCGCCGGGAATTTCGTTTAACGCCATTTCCGACAAAGCGATTGAAGTATCGAAGTCAGCCAAGTTGCCAAAACTGTTCTGGTCTTGGGAGGAGATGCTGCCTCACAATGCCAACGGCTTCTTTCCTTACACACCGGCGACCAACCTGCTTTATGGACTCGACGAAGCAATTGACATGCTCCACGAGGAAGGTCTCGAAACTGTCTTTGCGCGCCACAAGCGACATGGTGAGGCGACCCGGCGCGCCGTTGCAGGCTGGGGTCTCGAAACCTTGTGTCAGGTCGAGAAGTACCATTCTCCAGTGCTGACAGGCGTTGTCATGCCGGACGGTCACAATGCCGATGACTTCCGAAAGATTGTGCTCGATAATTTCGACATGTCGCTGGGAACCGGGTTGACCAAAGTCGCTGGAAAGGTCTTCCGCATTGGGCATCTGGGCGATCTTAACGATCTGACCTTGGTCGGTACGCTGGCTGGCGTAGAAATGAGTCTGGGTCTGGCATCTGTCCCGCATAACAAGGGTGGCGTGCAGGCAGCCATGGATTATCTCGCGGAGACTGCGCCGAGCCAGACGTCTTAGTGCGACCGAGTGGTTGAACCGGTAAATTGACCAACATCGCCATCGAGGAAACGGCATGTCTAATACTGAAAATCAGGACGTCATCTATGAGGTCCAAGACGAAATAGGCACGATCACATTGAACCGTCCGCAAGCGCGCAATGCACTGACGTTCGAGATGTATGGTCATATCGCCGACATTCTGGAAGGGGCGCCGACCGACGGTTCGGTCAAAGCCATCATCATTACAGGTGCCGGTGACAAAGCTTTTGCAGCCGGAACCGACATTTCCCTGTTCCGCGACTTTACCGCCGAGAAGGGCATTTCCTACGAGCGGGCGGGTGATGCGAATTTCTCCCGCATGGAAAAGTGTCCGCTTCCCGTCATCGCGGCCATCAGTGGTGCCTGCACGGGTGGCGGAGCAGGTATCGCATCGATTTGCGATATGCGGATCGCGTCTCGCGATATCAAGTTTGGCTTTCCGATTGCGCGTACGCTCGGCAACTGTCTGTCCGCCGAAACCTTGAGCCGCCTAGTTCGCTTGATTGGTGAAGCGAAGGTCTTGGATGTCATATTGACGTCCAGGTTAATCGAAGCAGATGAAGCGTTAGCCAGTGGCCTTGTCAGTGAGCTGGTTGAGGACAATGCGGCGGTGCGTGAGCGTGCGCTCGAATTGGCAACGCGAATGAAGGCCCATGCTCCGCTCACCATGCGGGCGATCAAGGAAGTCCTGCGCCGTATGCGTCACCAGACGCCGGCTGTCGACGATAGTGATATCGTGGCAAACGTTTACTCCAGCAACGATTTCGCGCACGGTCTCGAAGCTTTCCTGGCGAAGCGTAAACCAGAGTGGACCGGAACTTAGAGAAGCAACTTCGATCCAACTTCGTTCGGGCAGTGGATCATTCCAGTGCACGATGTCGGAGGGGGTAATGCAGTACCTGTTCTTTCTATTGTTTTCCTTCGAAGGGCGCATAAGCCGCGGCGGCTTTTGGTTGGGTTTGGCAATCATCGCCGTTTTGACCATCGGCGGCCTTGCGGTGCTTCAACCGGAAATATTTGATTTCGAAGTTGAAAAGCTGCCGCCCCCCAATTTTGCATCGAATGTCTGGAGCCTTTGCGTGTTGGTTCCATCTATGGCTATCACCGTGAAAAGGCTCAATGATAGGAATTGGTCCAGCTGGATCGCCGTTGCGGTTTTCTTGTTTGTTCTGCCCTTTCACATTGGTCCATTTTTCGGCACGTTCTGGGATATAGAAAACCCAACACTTGTCGAAGGCGTGATGTGGGCAGCACTTGGCCTATTGGCTATATTCCTGTTGGTCGACAATGGCTTTCTTCGCGGCAGCGAAGGTGAAAACCGTTATGGCCCAGATCCACGCTGAGGCGAATCGTAGGACCGAAACATGGATTTAACTGGCAAAGTTGCTGTCGTCACCGGCGGGAGTGGAGGACTGGGGCAGCGTATCTGTCACGCTTTGGCTCGAGAGGGCTGCCACATCGCCGTCGTCTATGCAGCCAGTACCGATGTCGCGAATTCGTTCTGCAACGAACTGAGAGATGCGCACGAAATCAATGCACAGGCTATTCAATGCGATGTATCGGAGGAAAGTGATGTCCAGCGAATGGTGGGCGAAGTTGTCACTTCGTTCGGTCAACTCGATATCTTGATCAATGACGCCGCCTACAACAAGGCGATCCCTTACAAAGACCTTGACGATCTGACGCTTGAAGTCTGGAGCAAAATCCTGGCCGTCAATCTCACAGGGCCAATGATGTTGTGCAAAGCCGTCGCTCCGATCATGGAACGGCAGGGTGCGGGACGCATTGTCAATGTTTCATCGGTCGCTGGTATCTATCCCGGCGGATCATCGATCGCCTACGCAGTCTCAAAAGCAGGTCTCAATCATCTGACACGCTGCATGGCGGTTGCCTTAGCACCGCATACCTTAGT
>JBCDBQ010000621.1:0-4559 GCA_039183375.1 Pseudomonadota bacterium | reverse complement strand
TCGCAGCGATGGCCGGCTGCCATGAGTTTATGTCCCCACGCTTCTACCGCGCCTTCATAAGGATGTGCGTTCGTCCAATAGCCGATGTTATTGACGTATTGGCCGGTAGCGAAACTCGCACGGGCCGGAACACAGATCGGACAATTGGTGTATGCGTTAGTAAAGCGAGTGCCACGTGCTGCAAGTCGATCCAGGTTTGGTGTCTTGACGATGTCATGACCCGCGCAACCCATTGCACGAGCCTGATGCTCGTCCGACATAATAAAGAGAAGATTGGTCGGCTTCAGATCAGCCATAAAAAGGCACTCGCTTTGCTGTTCGTCCAATAATTATGAGAGTCGTTACGAAGAACTGAGCTATGGACTAGTCGAGTTCGAAGCCATCCATGCCAGAGTTCTTGCGCACCTTGCCCGCCATCTCGTGGATGTGCGGACCGATCGCATTGGGGTCCTCGGATTGCGCGACCTCTGCACCGCGACGCCAACCTTCGCAAACAGCAACAATGCCATTGCCAGCCTGTATGACGCGTCCTGTGATATCCTGCGATTTCTCACTCGCAAGGTAAGTGACGGCTGCTGCCACCCACTTCGGGTGACGATTGTCGATTTCTTCCTGAGTGTACTCACGCAGGTTCTCGGTCATACGTGTCTGAGCCGATGGCGAAATCGCATTGACAGTAATGCCGTAGCGGCGCAGTTCGCGGGCCGTGATGACTGTGAACGCGGCAATGCCAGCCTTCGCTGCACCGTAATTGGCCTGACCGATGTTGCCGTAGATACCGGAGGTCGAGCTGGTGTTAATGATGCGTGCCTTGACGGGTCCACCTTGGTCCTTGGTGGCTTGACGCCAATAGGCAGCCGCGTGACGGGCCGGCGCAAACGTGCCCTTGAGATGGACCCGGATCACTGCGTCCCACTCGTCTTCACTCATGTTTGTCAGCATTCGGTCACGCAAAATGCCGGCATTGCTGACAACGACGTCGAGTTTTCCGTACGTATCGACGGCCTGCTCAACCATCCTTTTTGCGCCGTCCCAGCTGCTCACGTCATCGCCATTGACACATGCTTCACCGCCGGCGGCTTTGATCTCGTTAACGACCTGTTGTGCGACCGAGACGTCTCCGGCAGCGCCATCCAGTTCTGCGCCGATATCATTGACAACGACTTTTGCACCGTGCTTGGCGAGCATAAGACAATGCTCCCGGCCCAGCCCCCTTGCGCCACCTGTCACAATGGCAACGCGTTCCGCACATAGATCAGACATCTGTTCTCTCCCTATCTTGTATGTTTCGTCTTTGGCGCATGCGGCGAACTCAGTTTGCCGTCACGCACCGGTGCGTAAATGATGATCGATAGCCCTGTCATTCCGGCCAGCGCGGCAAATGCCGTTCGGTAAGCCAGCTCCGGTGGTACATTATTCTCAAACGGAAACAGGCCGACAATCCAGCCAAACACGAGCTGTGAGACAGCTATCGCAGACATGATGCCCATGTTGGTCACAGCCACGCCGCGACCGACCAGTTCACCAGGCACCAATGCGCGCGCGTGCGAGAAGGCCAACATCGGGTACATGGCGAAAAACGCGAGCGCCGCAAATGCTGCGGTGACGAGCCAGAGTGGGGGCGCCTGCGTCAACGCCAAAACCAGATCGAGCGCGAATATGATCAGGGCGCAGCCGATGATCACCCATTTTATCGAATTGAAGTACCGGGCGAGGAAGCCCATGAATGAGTGTCCAAACACACTCAGTATGGCCATCACCAGAAGCACATTACCGCGTCCGATTTCATCCAACCCGTGGACATCGCGCAAGTACGGTGCACCCCAGACACCGATCAGCGTTGTTTGCGCTGACAGTGGAATGCCAACCACGAAAAGACGCTTCATGCCAGGTTGTGCAACAGCGCGCGAAACCCCCACGAGCACGTTGCCCAAAGTTTCGCGACGTTGCCGACGCGCGGCAACGGCGTGCGCTGGTTCGCGCAATCCGAACGCAACGGCGACCAACAACACGGCAACCCCTGCGGTGAAGGCAAGGAAGGCATCGCGCCACGGGTAGAATGTGATCAGGGCGGCCAACGGTGCTGTCGCGCACAGGCCCCCAATGGCAGCGAAGCTGTTGAGGATGCCGGATTGCGTGACAACTTTCTCGGGCGCGACCCACTGGTTGATAACGAAGAAGGCGCCACTGAAAATTCCTGCGCAACCAATTCCCATGAGGACCCGTGCCAGGATCAGCTCGGCGGATGACTCTGCGAAGGAAAATAGGGCCGCGCCGGCAGTCGTGAAGAGAAGAAGAGTTGACAGCGTGCCGCGCGCTCCAAAGCGATCAAGTAACATACCGCTTGGAATCTGCATTAACGCGTAGGCGAAGAAGAACGAGCTTGCAACCAGTGACAATGTCTCCGGGCTGAGCTGCATCTCGCTGGCGATTGTTGGTGCGAGTATGCCGAGGCTGCTTCGTAGGAAGAGGTTCGTGAAGCCAAGCGCATAGAGAACGGCCAGCATCGACAGTGCGATCGTGGCGCGCTGGTCCTGCTGGGTTGTAGCTGACATGCGTTGTGTTCTCTGGCGATAAGTGTGCTCTGGGTTTGCCGAGGCATCAGACAAGAACGACTAGATTGTTATCGGCTCAATCACCGTGTTTCACAAGCTTACACTTTGATTTCTCAGCAATCATCTCCGTGATTGCGAGTTCGGCGCCAAAGCGACGATGATTGGACCGTACTACAACCAGTCAAGTGCAATCCAGATTGAGGGTGATGAAGGATAGAGAATATGACCCAGCTTCCCGATATCACGTTTGGTTTTCAGGCTGCTCCCTCTAGTGATGAGCGCAAGCCGGATCACGTCCTCTACAACGAAGTTATCGAGGATTGCCATTTCGGTCACGATCTCGGCTTCGAAGCCGCCTGGATGCTGGAGCATCATTTCAGCGATTATTTTCCGACGCCGAGCCCGCTGCTCTTTATGGCGCATGTCGCGCGCGAGCTGCCGGATCTTGGTCTTGGCACGTCGGTGCTGGTGCTGCCTTGGTATTACCCGGTACGCCTGGCCGAAGAGATCTCGATGCTCAATGCGCTCACACGCGGCACACTGCATCTTGGGGTCGGGCGCGGAACGGCAAAGTCGGAGTACGATGCCTTTGGTGTGGACATGAGCGAGGCGCGCGGCCGATTTGCAGAGTCGATGAAGATCATTCAAGCCGGGCTCTCAGGCGGAGACTTTACGTTTGAAGGCGAGTACTATCAGGTGCCTCAGCCCATCCGGTTGCGCCCTGAACCGATCGACAAGGAGGTGCGCTTCTACGGCGCAATTGGCAGCCCAGCAAGTAGCGAGGTTATGGCTGAGCTTGGTATTCCGCCGATCTGCCTTGCCACGTTCCCGGATGGCCTGCTGACAAAAATCCTCGACAAGTGGCGGGCGAAGTCCGAGGCGTGTGGATTTGAGACGAGCAACTCCATGTTGCCGATTTCAGTCAAACTAATCGTTGCGGACTCTGACGAGGAGGCGTTCGCGCTTGGACGCAAGTACTATCCTTACTACTTCCAGTTACAGGCCGATCATTACGAAGTCGATAATGACCCATGGGCCGATATTGAGGACTATCAGGCGTTCAGCCGGATGTTTGCGAACCTGCGCAAGATGGCCGATCCAAACGAGTTAGGCCCATTCATGGAGGCCAATCTTGTTGGCAGCCCGGAAACTATTGCAAGACGAATTGAGGGACTTGCCTCACTGGGCTTCAACTATTTCATGTGCTCCGCTGCCACACCAGGAACGCCACAAAGCGCCCGGCAAGAATTTATGGCTCGCTTTGCGAAAGAAATTGCTCCGAAGTTCTCCAGCGCTATGCGTTGTGAAACTCCTGAAAGACTGCCAGCCGCGGTGGCTGCGCAATAGTCGCTATCATGAAAGGTCATGTGTCGGATGAGCGGCCAGAACAACGATACGACGAGGTCCCAGCAGCTCCCGCTTTCGGGAATTCGCGTTCTCGACATTGCGACCTTCATCGCCGCTCCCGTTGGCGCCACGATACTCGCCGACTACGGCGCTGATGTTATCAAGGTCGAGGCACTGGATGGCGGTGACCCGAACCGGCACATCTATCTCAACCCGGCCTACCCCAACCACGATGTCAATTTCCCGTGGCATCTGGACTCGCGCGGCAAGCGTTCTTTGGCGATTGATCTTAAAGACCCAAAGGCACGCGAAGCTTTCGAGGGCGTGATTGCTGGCACGGACGTACTCATAACGAACTTTTCAAAGGCCGTACGATCACGCTTGTCGCTTGATTACGAGACGGTCTCGGCGGCCCATCCGAACCTGATCTATGCAGCTTTCACGGGGTACGGCGAAGACGGTCCCGATGCCGACCAGATGGGCTTCGACATTAATGCCTATTTTGCACGATCCGGGATCCTGGATGGTGCGCGATATGATGATCAATACCCCGCTGTCGCTATGCCGGCCCAAGGCGATCGCGCTGCGGGTGTCGGCCTGGCGCTCGCAATCATGATGGCTCTCTGGAATCGCAATCTAACCGGGAAAGGTACATTG
>JBCDBQ010000620.1:0-4578 GCA_039183375.1 Pseudomonadota bacterium | reverse complement strand
TATTTCCAGGTGGTTTCACAACGCCTACGCGCCGGCGGGGTCGCCGTTTTGCAGGCCATTACAATTCGCGAAGATCTTTACGAAGACTATCGCAGCAATCCAGACTTCATACAGCGCTACATCTTCCCCGGTGGGATGTTGCCGACCGTGTCCATCATGCAGCGGCATGCGGAGAGAGCCGGCTTGCAGTTCGAGGTGCATGAGCAGTTCGGACAATCGTACGCAAAGACACTGGCAGACTGGCGCGCCCGATTCGTCGATATGTGGCCTCGCATCGAGGCCCTCGGTTTTGATGATCGCTTCCGCCGGATGTGGATGTACTACCTCGACTACTGCGAAGTGGGTTTCTCTCGGGGAACCATCGACGTTGGCCTATTCCGGCTTCGAAAACCAAGTGATCAACCACAAAAGATCATTTCAAAAAACCATCAACCAATACTCCTTGAGCAAGGATGAATGAGCAATGCCGCAAGACGCAAATCCGGTTTCTGCTCCGGAACCATTCGAGATCACGACGTTTCTTCTCGGGCGGACAAGAGCCTGGGGCGTATTCGAGGATCGGTTTGGCCGCCTCCGCCGACGATTCACCGTCGAGCTGAACGGCTACTGGTGCGATGACACCTTTTGTCTGGATGAGACTTTTAACTTCGACACCGGTGATGTCGAGGTCAGAAAGTGGCTGGTGCGCCCATCGAGCGACGGTCGGTTCGTTGCCACTTGCGATGACTGCGTCGGCGAGCTGCGCGGCACGACTGAGCCTAATGTCCTGCGCATGCGGTACAAGTTTCGCCTGGACCTTGGTACCACCGTCATCGTTGTCGATTTTGATGACCGGATCTATCGGATGGGCCAGCATACCGCCGTCAACCGTGCCACGATGCGGAAGTTCGGCGTTCGCCTAGGCGAGCTGTCGCTGTTTTTCAGCAAGGTTCCGGCCATGCTTGAGAATAGTGAGATCGAGAGTTTGCCGGAGCTGGTGCTGGACCCGGCGGCCTAGAGGCAATGGTCAATTGGGAAGCGGCCGATGTGTCTGGTCGCTACCCTTCACGTGTCATGCGGCGCGCCAGTGGGAAATACCAAGAGTACGGCAGAATTCGCAGAAACTTGAGAGACCAGACCAGCTGCCACGGGAAGGCGATCTCGAATCGTCGCCGTCTGAGCCCCTTGATGATCCGCTCGGCGGCGTCATCGGAAGATATGATGTAGGGCATTGGGAACTCGTTTACAGACGTCATCGGCGTTTCGACGAAGCCTGGATTGATCAGGCTGATATCGACATTCGTGCCTTCAAGTTCGAGCTTGAGGACTTCAGCAAGACTTATGACGGCTGCTTTGCTAGGCGCATAAGCGATAGCCTTGGGCAATCCACGATAACCGGCAACCGAGGCGACCAGTCCAATGTGGCCGCTATCCTTTGCAAGCATATCCGGTAGAAGCACCTGTAGAGTATTGGTAATGCCGCCGTGGTTCACTTCCATGGATTGGCGGCAACGCTCCACGTCAAACTCGCCAACGGACATTGGATGCCACACTCCGGCGTTCAACAAAGCGAGGTCGATCGCTCCAAATTGCTCAGAGATCTCGCGGTAAGTTGAAACCAAGGCTTGGACGTCGGTGATGTCGACTGGAAATGCTGTAATGTTTTCGTGCGCGGCAGCGAGCTCGGCGAGCTTATTTGCGCTGCGACTTGAGACTGCGACTTTCACGCCTAAGGCCGCGAGCTTTAGCGTGATGTCGCGGCCAATGCCGGTGCTACCGCCGACAATCCAGGCGGTGCTCCAAGGCGGAGCGGTGGTCTGGTTCAACGAAGCCTCGCCGGTCTTGCAGGCTACATGCCCGTCCAATACTGAGCGATGCGGTAGACCATGCCCTTGAACTGAGCCGGCCTCTCACTTGCGATCAAGCAGATGCAGCCCGTGTCTTTGTCGGCGACGGGCTGATGCTCGATGTCATCATCGAGATCCTGCATATCACCGCGCATGTAGCGACCGGTCTCGTCGGCATAAGCACCGCTTAGGACGAGAGTGAGCTCACTGCCACCGTGCCCGTGCTCGGGCATCTTTCTCCCAGCTGCAATCTTGAGCAACCGAAGATCACCCTCAACACCGTCAGACAGCGGCAATTGATAATGCCAGATGCCAGGCCCCAGCCGACGCCACGGTATCGTCTCTTCGGAAAGACTGAAGTGACGGGCCACGGGTGTGGGAAGTAAGGCACAGGGCTGCATGACTGTTGCAGACTGCTCAGGCGAGAGATCCACAGCCTCGTCATCCGGTTGGATCTGTGCAGAAGGGGTCTCTTCCTCGAGCACCGACACAGGCTGCTCCTGCAGCAACAGGCCACCAAGCAATTCCAAGGACTTTAACTCGTCCTGGCACTGCTTGCACATTGAAACGTGCGCGGCCGTTACCGCTGCCAAGGGCTCTGCAAGGGTCCCGGCAGCAAAACTCATCAGAGTCGCAGTGTCAGGGTGATGGTTAATCGTCTTCATCATTGCAAGTCCTCAAGTGCATCACGCACTTTCTGATAGGCAAGGCGCATGCGCGACTTAATCGTACCGATTGGCGTTTCCAGCTTCTCGGCAATCTCAGAATGCGAAAGGCCTTCGATGTAGGCCATCGTCACGACAGTTCGCTGGTCCACCGGCAGTTCTGCCAGGGCGGCCTGTACACGGACGCGGCGCTGATCTTCCGACACCGCTTCATCCGGCCCTGCCGCATCACTCGGAATGGCCTCGGCCTGCTCATCCGGCAGCGATTGCCATCTGACGTCTTTTCGAAGCCTGTCAATCCGCAGATTGCGCGCGATCGTGAAAATCCAAGCTGCTGCCGTACCGCGATCGGCCGAGTACTGCGAAGCTTTTCGCCATACAGTCAACAGAGTTTCCTGAGCCAATTCTTCGGCCATGGCCGGGTCAGCTCCCTGCTGCATCATGTACGTTTTCACGCGTGGCGCGTATTCGTTGTAGAGCCTTTGGAACGCTTCATCCGACCGTTCTTCGGCAATTTTTGTTAACAGACTCGACATCAGAACCCGGGAACTAAGGCCCTTCGGCCATTGACTAGATTCGGGAACTACCGATGTCAGCATAGTACCATCTCCACGTCGTCTCTCCCAGTTAACGGGCCACGTGTGAGTTCGGATCACTCGCCTAACAAACTCGGTAGTCAGTTTAGCTACACATTATCTAAGCGCGGAAGTGGTCCAAGAGAACCGCAATCGCGTTTGCAATGGCGGAATGCGACATCAGATCGTATGAAACATAGTGCCAACCGCGGATAACGAAGGATTAATGATGCAACTTGCGAGGGCCTTTGTGGCGGCGGCCGTTACATTTCTGATCCTGGACATCATCTGGCTGACATTCATTGCCTTTGAGATATTCCAACGCGAAGTTGGCGGTTTGTTGCGTGCTGAGCCCAACTTGATTGCTGCTGGCGCCTTCTATGTCATTTACATGTTCGGACTGACGGTTTTGGCAATTGCCCCGGCCGTGCGGGCAGGTTCTTTGGCGATGGCGCTTTGGCTTGGTGCGGTCTTGGGATTGACTGCCTACGGAACATTTGACCTGACCAGCCTGGCCGTTATCGAAGGCTGGACGGTGACCGCAACAGTTGTCGACATGATCTGGGGTGTGACGGGAACATCGGCTGCGGCGGTGGTTGGCTATCTCGCGGCCGGGCGCGCTGCGAATACCGGCTTGCGGAGCGCTGGAGCGAATAAATTATGACAACGTTTTGGGCGATCCTTGCCATCCTCCGATTTCAAGCCGTGTGGTTGGTTTTCGTTATCGGTGCGGCGAACGGACTGTGGCTGCCGGGCGTCGTTGGCGCAGCCGGACTTATTGCTATCCAGTGCGCCTATTCCCCAAACATTGGTCGGGAACTCGCTTTTTTCCTCGTCACCATCCTGGTCGCACTGGCCGCTGAGCTGGCATTCTCAGGCTTTCAGTCGATCACGTACGCCGCACACTGGCCGGACGGTTATTTTGCACCGGTTTGGATCTTCGGACTGTGGTTGGCGTTCGCCACCGCCATTCCTGCTACACGGTTCCTACTGGTCTCCAACGCGACGCTGAAATCTGTTCCGCTTGGACTTGTCTTTGGGCCGCTTGCCTACTACGGCGCGGCCCGGTATGGCGCCATCACGATCCTTGAGCCGTTCTGGATTAGCCTGGCTATCGTAGGCATCGTTTGGGCACTTGCCTTCCCCGCCTTGATTGCAACTCACGCAGCCCTGTTTCCGCCTGTCGCGGAGCAGGCGGAGCAGGCATCGGATTAGTCTAAGCGCCGAAAGCCAAAGTGTGATTGTCCCACGACCAGCTCTCCTTGCCTGCGCTTGAAGGCTTCGTCGTGCTAGCGCCCCAGTCGCCATGCCCGCCAGTTAGTAGAAAACCGCCGCCAGCGTGTGCGGCAACACCTGACACGTCCGGGAAGGTGGATTGCCGGATGACCTTTCTCTGACCAATGTCAACATAGATGACGGCTTGCCCCCTTGATGAGGTGACGCCCGCCACCTCACCTGCGCGATCAACCGCAATCGAGCTGACATATTGGCGAAGTGCCCGATTGGTCTCCG
>JBCDBQ010000619.1:0-4594 GCA_039183375.1 Pseudomonadota bacterium | reverse complement strand
CACAAAGTTTGATGAACGGCCACCAGTAAAGACGTGATTGGAGGAAACTATGGCTAGTCCTGCTCCATCTCTGGCACCGATTCGCGCGGACGCCGTTGACGAAATCCCTATTATCGATCTCGGTCCCTACCTGTCGGGCGAAGCCGGTGCAAAGCTGCGCGCTGCGAACGAACTGCGCCACGCATTTGAGAACATCGGCTTTTATTTCATAACCAATCACGGTGTGCCACAGCAGTTGATTGATGACGCCTTCGATGCCGCGAAGCGGTTTCACGAGCAGGATCTGGACGACAAGCTCAAACTGAAGCTCAATGAGTACAATATCGGTTACCTCCCGATGCGCGGCGGCACAACGCGTCACTCACAGCTTAACGAGAACAACAAGCCCAATGTCAACGAAGCATTCTTCATGGCGCGGGACCTCACGGATGACGATCCCGACGTGTTGGCCGGCAAGGCATTTCGAACGCCGAATAAGTGGCCGGAAGATCTACCCGGTTTTCGTGAGGCGTGCCTCCGCTATATGGATGCCCTGGAAGCTTTGGCGCTAAAGTTAGTACCACTCTACGCCCTCGCGCTCGACCTGCCGGAGAACTACTTCGCCGACGCATTCGCTAAGCCAATGTACAAGCTACGGATGTCGCATTACCCGCCGCAAGATGTGGTTGAGGACAACGAGTTCGGCCTGGCACCACATACAGACACGAGCTTCATGACGTTGCTGGCACCGAACAAAATTCCTGGTCTTTCGGTTCGCGGTCCGAGCGGCAAGTGGATCGATGCACCCGTCAACGATGGTGCCTTCCTGGTCAATGGCGGAGACATGCTACGGCGCTGGACGAACGATCGGTTTCTGGCAACGCCACACCGTGTGGTCAACCGCACGGGCGAAGAGCGTTATGCCCTGCCGTTTTTCTTCGATTGCTGGGCCGAATATGAAATGTCATGCCTGCCGACATGCACCGGGCCGGATAGTCCGCCAAAATATGATCCAATCACATACGTCGACTACATGACCTGGTTCCGCAAAATGAACTATGGTCCTGATCGCAACAAACAGGCTGCTCCGGGCGACTAACTGCGGAACGATGGCACCGCATCCTCAGGAGATTGAGCCCAGAAGTATAAGCCCGGAAGATTGAGCCCAGGAGATGAAGAATGAGCGAAGCGCAGTTGGGTATCTACAACGACTACCGGATTTCAACACTAGCGGACTTGGAAGAACACTACGGTCCCGCAAACCCGGCATCACTGATCAAAGAGATTGACCATATCTCGGATCACTATCGCGCTTTCATTGAGAAATCACCGTTCGCCGTTCTGGCAACTGTTGGGCCCGATGGTCTGGACTGCTCACCGCGTGGTGACCCGCCAGGCTTCGTCCGTGTGCTCGATAAGCATACGGTCGCAATGCCGGATCGCAGAGGCAACAATCGCATTGATAACCTGCGCAACCTTGTCAATGACCCGCGAGCATCTTTGTTGTTCCTGATCCCGGGCGTGGGGGAGACAATACGGATCAACGGGCGCGGTTATATTGTGACCGAACCAGAGTTGTGCAAATCCTTCGAGATGCAGAACAAGATACCCGCGACCGTCATTTTATTCAAAGTCGACCGCATCTACTTCCAGTGTCCGAAGGCGCTGGTGCGCTCTAAGCTCTGGCAGACCGAGAGTAAGATTGAGCGTTCTGAACTGCCGACAACCGGTCAAATCATCTCCGCGCTCAGCCAAGATGTCGATGGAGAAGAGTACGACCGAAATTATCCAAAGCGGCTGAAAGAGACCATCTACTAATCACGGGCTCTAGATTGCAGGATCAAGACGATGACCGTTGCAGGCGTTCCTGAGGCTGGCAAGGCCGAGGCAGACACTAACAAAGCCCTCGATGCGTTGGATCGTTACAATCCGCAGCTCAATGCGGTTGCAGCAAGATTTGATGCAGCAGCCGTTGCCGATGCCAGCCATCGTGATCAGCTTGCAACGCAGGGTACCAATCTTGGACCGCTGCACGGACTGCCGTTCGTCGCCAAAGACATCATCGATGTAGCCGGAGTACCAACTCGATCCGGCTCTTTGACACGCGCTCAGAACCCGCCAGCCGATAAGGATGCACCGGCTGTGATGCGATTGCGCGCGGCTGGTGCCATACCGATTGCAAAAGCCAACACGGTCGAGTTCGCAATTGGCAGCTGGGGCACAAACGAAACGGTCGGCACACCTGTTAATCCATGGGACATGGCAACACCGCGCGTGCCGGGCGGCTCGTCGAGTGGAACCGGCGTGCTCGTTGGCTCAGGTCTCGTCCCAGCCGGCCTCGGCACCGATACTGGGGGTTCGGTGCGCATTCCTGCAGCACTCTGCGGCTGCGTCGGCCACAAATCATCGATTGGCCTGGTCAGCCGCACGGGTGTAACACCACTCTCAGAAACGCTCGACACGGTTGGCCCGCTCACGGTGACCGTTGAACTTGCAGCCCATATGCTGGCCGTCATGCAAGGACCGGATAACGATGACCCGACAACGCTCGGCCACGCGTTTCCATGTCCGATCCGGCAACTGAAGCGCGGCATCCAAGGCTTACGCTTAGCCTGCCTGGATTTGAAGGAGATGCCGCACGTGACAGACGAAGTGGCCGCGTCATTTGACGTTGCCGTCAGTCACTTGCGCGAGGCTGGCGCAACGATAACGCAAACCAAGCTGCCACTCGACTATCCGGATTATCAACGATTGTGCGGATTGGTCTCGTCATCAGAGTCCTATGCAACTTATGCCGAACTGGTCGAGGACCCGACATCAAAGCTCGGTAACCCCAACCGCACAAGATTCACAAATGGCAAAACGATAACCGCCGCTGAGTTGGTTCGTATCAGACGCGAGCGCGCCGTTGCCATTCGCGAGTTTGAAACAATCATCGATAACGTTGACGCGATTGTCCTGCCAACCATCCCGATGCCGGCGATCCCAATCTCCGAGGCCGACGAAAGCATTATGCCGATGTCGGCCCTCACGCGCTTTGTGAACTATTTGGAGTTAGCAGCTCTCACGGTGCCAATCAATCTGACGCCTGCGGGCCTTCCGACTGCGCTGCAGATTGTTGTCCGCCGTTTTGATGATCCATTGGCATTGCGTATTGGTCAGGCTTTTGAAGCCGTCCGTGGCCCATTCGCGAAGCCAGAACTGAGCTAGAGTTTTTCCTCGATCCTTGAAGGTTTTCCATGACCGGCCATTACGATCCACACGCGTTCCAACAACTCACCTTTCATGATGCGGTGCCGAAGTTTCGGTCCGGGGAAGACACACCGCGCGAATATCTCGAACGGTGTCTGGCAGTGGTTGAGGATCGAGAGGCTACCGTTCAAGCCTTCGCTCATCTGAACAAGGAAACCGCGCGCGCGGCTGCGGATGCCAGCACTGCCCGATACAAGCAAGGCCAAGCACTGTCGGCCATTGATGGCATGCCGGTCGGGATCAAGGATCTCCTGGAGACCCGGGAAATGCCGACAGAGATGAACTGTGAGGCACTCAAGGGCAGTTTCCCCAAGCGCGATAATGCAGCTGTATGGGCACTGCGGCAGGCCGGTGCTGTCATCTTCGGGAAAACCGTGACTGCGGAATTGGGCGGATCTCATCCTGGGCCAACGACCAATCCATTCGATGCAACGCGAACGCCTGGCGGCTCATCGTCCGGCTCGGCAGCAGCCGTTGCAGCCCACATGATGCCCGCCGCCATCGGCAGTCAGGTTGGTGGCTCAATCATTCGACCATCAGGGTTTTGCGGCAATGTCTCGCTGAAACCAACACAAGGGGCAATCAATCGGGGTGAGCGTTTGGCGACCAGTATGAGCACCCACGGTATTCACGCCGGCTGTGTCGAAGATATGTGGCAGGCCTCCATCGAGATTGCCAACCGCGCTGGTGGCGACCGTGGCTGTCTGCCCCTGAGTGGGCCAAACGCGACACCGCAAGCCATCAAACCGCAACGGCTCATCGTATTGGAGACTGAGGGATGGCAGCGGTTGGATGAGAAGAGCAAGCAGGCTTTCACAGCCCTCCGAGACCAATTAGCCTCGCTCGGCATCGAGTTGCTCGATCGCGGCAACGATCCAGAGGTTGACCGCATTGAGCGCGACATTGCCAACGCCACCGCCATCTGTGCCGGCATAACAGGCTGGGAGAATCGCTGGTACCAGCGCAACATCGTCGAAGAGAAGGGCGGAGGCTTGAGTGCGCGGGCCATGGCGACCTTGGAAAAGGCCGAAGCCATGACCCCGTTGGATTACCGCAACCTCTTGCTCCAACGTCAGCATGCGCAGACCACGCATGCACAGATCGGACGTAAGGCCGACGCTATGATGACGCTGTCATGTCCCGGGCCAGCACCTTTATGGTCCGGCGACAAAGAGGGGCAGCCACTTGCGGCAAGGCCGACAGGCGATGCCGTTTTCAATTACCCGAGCTCAATGCTGTTTGCGCCGGTTGTGAATGTACCGCTGATGGCCATAGGCGGTCTGCCAGTTGGCGTACAGCTGATCGGCCAACAGCATGAAGATGCCCGGATGACGTCATTGGCGCGCTGGATGCTGGAGAGCCT
>JBCDBQ010000618.1:0-4596 GCA_039183375.1 Pseudomonadota bacterium | reverse complement strand
GCGGTTGACGTTGCGGCATCCGGCAATGCCACCCCGGTGGAGCAAGCCTTATGCAAGGCCCTCACGCTGCGGTTTCAAGAAAGCGAGATCAATGACCCGGATCTCCTGGCGCAGTGGGACGATGACTACGCCGATGCGATGCGGACAGTCTATCGGGAATTCCCGGAGGACTATGATGTTTGTGCGCTGACAGCCGAAGCGCTCATGGTGCGTACTCCGTGGCAGCTTTGGAATCTACAGGACCGTGTTCCAGCTGATGGCACAGATACCGAAGAAGCCATCGAGATTATCGAATCCACCCAAGAGCGCCTGGAACAGAACGGCGATGTGCAACATCCCGGCCTTTTGCATTTCTATATTCACATTATGGAGATGTCGCCAGAACCTGAGCGTGCGCTGGAAGCCTCGGATAAATTACGCCCGCTCTTGCCCGACGCTGGCCATCTCATTCACATGCCGTCACACATCTATGTCCTGTGCGGTCAATACGAAAAAACGATCGCCTCAAACATCGAGGCGGCGGAGGCTGACAAGAAATATCTCGCAGTGGATAGTGAACTGGGCATTTACTATATCTATCTACTCCACAATTTGCATTTCCAGCTCTACGGCGCTCTGTTTTCCGGCCAGTTTGAGCCGGCATTACGAGCCGCTAACGAGATGGAGGCGACGGTCAAACCCGAATACCTGCGCGTCGACAACGCTTTCCTGGTGAATTACTTGGAAGCGTTTTACGGAATGAAAGCGCACGTCCTGGTCCGTTTTGGCAAGTGGCAGGAGATTCTCGATGCACCCTTGCCGGAGGATCCAGAACTCTTCTGCGTCACGCACGCGTTCTGGCAGTATGCCAAAGGCATTGCGCACGCGGTATTGGGAAACATTGACGACGCATTAAAACAACAAAGCTTGCTGCAGAAGGCGGTCGCGGCACTGCCGGCTGATCGCATCGTTTTTCAAAACGATACTCGCGACATTCTTTCAGTAGCCGGGCCTATGTTAGCCGGTGAGCTGGAGTATCGGCGAGGAAATTACGACGTTGCCTTCACGCACCTGCGCGAAGCTGTCGATCTCTATGACACTCTCAATTATTCAGAGCCTTGGTCTTGGATGATGCCGCCGCGTCATGCATTGGGTGCATTGCTTCTGGAACAAGATCATGTTGACGAGGCGGCAAGTGTTTATCGCGCTGATCTAGGCCTGGACGACACGCTGGTTCGACCTTCACAGCACCCGAACAATATCTGGAGTTTGCTGGGCTACACGGAATGCTGCGAACGTCTTGGCGACAGCACGAGCCTAGAAGCGATCCGCCCTGAGTTGGAAAAAGCGAAGCAAGTGGCCGACAGCTCGATCGATGTGTCTTGCTTTTGCCGGACGGCCCATAAATGTTGTGATTGATTTCTGAAGGCCAATCCTCCGCCGTTGTTTTTTTCAGCGATTTGAGGACTTCGGAATGACGCTTATGTGAGACGAACAGGAGCACCTCGCCGGTCGGGCAGATGTACGTGTCCTAGCTGGCAACATAGCGGAAAGTCGGTTTTGCCAAACTGCCCCCCGGCCTTGCCCCTGCCCCGGTTGTTGGATGTTTGTGGCTTTGGCAGCGTCACGCTGATGCCCGCTTCAGCGCATTGTGGAATCTGCTCACTGGCGAGATAGCCGCGATCAGTCACAACATCGAGCCTATCAACACCCAACATCTTCTTTGTGATTACCGACATTGGCGCCAATTGAGCGCCGTCTTGAGCTCGAAATGATGATCGGCAAGGCGGGGCAGTTTCCGGCTTTAGCCTTCAATTGGGATGTTCGACCGCGACCGGTCGTTCGAATCGTGTGCTGAAGCTGCTATCCAACTTGAGATCATTGGCTTGAGCAACTGGTGGCTTCATGTCTGGCTTCCATACTCTTGGCGTCAGATAGATGACTACTTGGTTGCCTTCATCTAAGCCCTGTTGATGTGAAGCCAAGAAGTTCAATCCAGGTATGTTACGCAGCCACGGCAACCCGGAATTGCTCGCCCCATCGCGAGTACGATTGAGGCCACCAATGACGATCGTCTGACCGCTCTCCGCATTCATGGATGTTTGAGCCGTATTGCGCCGCTTGGCCAGCAGTCCCTCAATGGGGCCTGAAATAAAGTCAGAATCTTCGATGTTAATCTGCAATCGTATCGTGTTCCCAGATTGTACGGTTGGTACAATCCGCAATGTAACCCCTGCGGAAATCGACTCGTTCGTGCTGACGCTGGCACCGTCATCGCTTCTATTGATAACTGTAAATGCCTCCTGAACGATCTCGATCTTGGCAGTTTCCCGACTACGCGCTGTCATATATGGCCTTGAGAGAATGCGCGCCCTGTTCGCTGCCACATAGATATCCAGGATTTCGCTCAGGGTCTTTGTATTCTTCACACCATGAAGAAACGTAAACGTTATATTTGCTGATGTTTGACCAGGTATAAGATTGATGCCCGAAAAATTGTTGATCGCAGCGCTCGTGACACTGCTCTGGAAAGTTCCGGCGTCATCTTTGGAGAAGGCAACCACCAGAGCCTCAATCAAGACGTGAGGAACCTCCTGGTCAGCTCTAGCTATCACGGCTCGCGCAGAAGATACTGCCTCCGCATGTCCGGCCAGATAGATTGCATTTCGTTCCGGCAGAGTGCCGAACTTAATGTTGTTCGTCTGACCTTGGAAGACGGCCTGGATCATTTTTAAAGTGTCTTCCATCTTAACGTGGCGCAGTGGAACTTCCTCATAGACGACCTGCGGTTTTTGCGGTTCTTTGTTTGAGTGCGAAGCCTTTTCCGTCTCTTCCGTTTTGGCCTCACCTTGATGAACCGTTCTTGCTGGTTTGATGGGCGCACCGTAACGCAACCTAATGACATCGCCCTCTTTATAGGCGCCCAGCCCGCGATGCGAGAGCAGCTGATTCAGTGCAGTCATGAGTGGGAGGTCTTTGAACCTGGCGGTAACACGACCGGCAATAGAAACACCGGAAAGATTGTATGACGCAGCCGACTGTACAAGGATCTCACCTATCACTCCGCCGAGAGGAGCATTTACGAGATCAACGCTCACCAATTTTCGCTTTTTAGAACTATACGATGGCGCACTGGAAACCTTCAAAGCACGAATGGAACGCGCATCTGCTGCGACCTGACGTTCTTCCTCAATTCGGCTTTGCTCGGTATACTCGCTGATCAGGCTCTTTAGTGCCTTCGAGTCCTCAAACTTCGGGCTCTGGACGCATCCTGAAACAGCTGAAACTAATGCTATGAACACGACAGCATGGCCGCGAAAATGCCCGATAACAGATTTCCAAATGTTCACCGGGCACCATCGCTTCTGCATAGTCTTCATTGCTGTCTGCTTGGGAGACAGAACTTGAGATGCCGACTACATCTTGTTCTCTCGTCCGCAGTTATTGCCAGCCGAATCCTGAACCTTGCCCGTCGCGCCTGCGTTTTTAGCCTGAGTGGACCAGTAAACCTTCTCTTTCCAACTATTGGATGTGGTGGTTCCGGCCGTGCTCATTTCGATCACACACCCTGGGACTAAGAACAGATTTCTGTCCTTATGGTTTCCGGCTTTGATATCGATATCCATTTGGTAGGCACACTCACCAGGCGCAATGAATTGCGCTGCCTGATCAACGGCGATATCATTGTCGATCTTCGCGGAAATGCCGCTGCAATTCGATTCAACTTTTGGATCTTCATTCATAACAACCGGCTGACTAATGGGTTGCGAGCCGCGCGCCTTTAACTTGACCGGTTTAACAACGTATCCGCCTTTGTTGACGTAGACGATCGCCCCGCAATAATTCGACGAAGCCTTACTCGTCTCGCAACCCTTCATCACGATGCAGGACTTCACCTTACTGCTGCACCGAGAATCTGCCGACGCACCGGTTTGAGGAACTGAGATTGCCAGCAAGACAGTGCCGGCAATGCCGTAAACAGAACGATTAGTCATCGATTTTACTCCACTGTTTGGTCATCACGCTGCACAGGGTCGTTTCATCCCTCTGCTGAATTACAGCCTACAGATGATTTCATACTGGAGTCTTAATTACAAGTTGCAAATTGTGTTATCCGCACATTTCAAGTTGCAGCTGATGTTGTCCGCGCGCGCCTCACTTTTGGTGGGGAGACGTCGACTGTAAGTCTCTTCGCCACGCCGTCTTCATTGGCTTATCAGTCAACCATGCAACCAGGGCAGACAGATCTCGTGGGCTCACATCATCCGGAACAGCTCTTCGCTGTGGCGTTGCCCGGCTTCTGTATCCCGACCGAGTTATTTCACCATGCTCCAATCTTTGTCCGGCGCGGCTTCAAAGATCTCGGATAGAGCGAGCCGCAAGTCCAAGCCAGCCACTATGATCACGCTTAGGCTTGATGTGCTGCGCTCAAGCTTTTTCTAGCGCGGCTGAAGATCATGTCTCGAAGGCGAGTTGACTGGCTATCAGGCTAGCTCGCCTTCGAACAGTTTGCGGATGCCGACACGCATTACCGTTTGCAGATCACGCTTTTCTTGCGCTTGCAGGTCTTCTTCCAGCCAGTCGTACATTTGCGGGCAACCTTCCGACTGCACTTGC
>JBCDBQ010000617.1:0-4597 GCA_039183375.1 Pseudomonadota bacterium | reverse complement strand
GTCTCGCGGTGCTCGTAGCCGGGTTCGCCTGCGAAGACCTGCATATCGATCAAGCCGGGACACAGGATGTTACCCTGGCAATCGTAAACGGCGAAGCCTTCAGGTGCGTTGCGGCGAAGATGAGGGCCAAAGTCTACGATCAGGCCATCTTCGACCAACAGCCCGCCTGGCTCATCCATGCCCGTCGCTGGGTCGATCAGCCTGGCATTGATGAAGACCGTTGGTGGCGTTTCAATTTCCGGTTTGGCGGTCATTTGGGGCTCAATGGTTAGGCAAATGCCGGGCTAACGCTTCAAGGACGGCCATCCGAACAGCGACACCCATTTCGACTTGTTCATGAATGACACTGCGTGCGTGGTCTGCCACAGTCGATGCAATCTCAACACCGCGGTTCATCGGGCCGGGGTGCATGATCAGCGCATCTGGTTTCGCATGGGCGAGCTTTTCATGATCCAGTCCGAAAAAGTGAAAATACTCTCTGCTGGAAGGTACGAATGAGCCCTGCATTCTTTCACGTTGAAGGCGCAGCATCATCACAATATCTGCATTGGCTATGCCTTCAGTCATGTCTGTATAGACCTCCACACCCAACCGATCAGCGGCTGTCGGCAGAAGTGTTGAGGGCGCTACGACACGAACATTGGCGCCAAGTGCGTTGAGGACGTCGATGTTGGAGCGCGCAACCCGCGAATGGCGCACGTCGCCGCATATTGCCACGACAAGCCCTTCGACCCGTCCCTTTGCGCGGCGGATGGTAAGAGCATCCAGCAAAGCCTGAGTTGGATGCTGGTGTGATCCGTCTCCGGCATTCACGACCGAGCAATCGACTTTTTCGGACAGGAGCTGCACCGCGCCCGCAGCGTAATGGCGGACAACGATGATGTCCGGTCGCATGGCGTTCAACGTCATCGCAGTATCGATCAGGGTTTCCCCCTTCTGCATGGACGATGTTGAGACGTTCATGTTCAAGACATCCGCACCTAGCCTTTTGCCTGCCAATTCAAAGGAGGCTTGGGTTCTGGTCGATGCTTCAAAGAACAAATTGATCAAGGTACGCCCGACAAGTGCGTCCCCTCGTTTTCGTACCGAGCGATTTGACTCGGCGGCTTGATCCGCCAGATCAAGGAGCGACGTGATCTCCGAGGCTGTTAGCCCTTCGCACGTCAAAAGATGGCGCCGAGTGAACCCGAGGCCTGGGTGAGAATTTGTGCTGGTCATTAAAGTGAGCTGTATAGGGGGGGAAGTTCGGTCGGGCAAGTGCTCTCGACGAAAAAGATGCTCTTGCGCTCACATCTCAAGAATTAGCCGTGTTCTTGCGCATTTTGCCTGATGTTTCGTTGGTGAAACGCGTTGGCAGCGCCGTTGCACGCGTCAGTTTGTTTGTTGATGGTGCATTCCCAACACAGATAAACAAAAGGCGCAGAGCCGTGACCCTGCACCTTTCTCATTCTTGACAACAGAGCTTTACTATTGAGGGCTTGGCTGACCGTCGCCCGGTACGTCTCGGCGTGGTTTGACCTGCGCGCTGCTGATTGGGCCGAATGTATCGATAATGCTCTGCAAAGAGCGCACGAACGCATCTCGGTCTCTCATTGGGACCGCCTCTAGGAGACGGTTTTCACACATCTGCCGTGTCGGATCAGCTTGATCCAAGGCAGCTTGACCGGAAGGCGTGATGCTGACCGCATACATTCTCGCATCGTGTTTCGTTCGTTCACGTTGCAGAAGGCCGCGCTCAACCAATCGGCGAACGATGTCCGCTACAGTCGATCGGTCAATACCGGTGGCTTCCACCAAAGCGGTTTGACTGGCTTCTCCGGCAACCGCCGCGCTCTTTAGGACAATATATTGGCGCGGTGTGAGCTGAGAGCCGTCAATTTCGGCGGAAAACAAGTCATCGGCGCATTGCCCGGCGCGATGTAGGAGATGGATGGCAGATGCTGCAGAAGTGTTCGAAGGGACGCCGTCTTTCATTGATTTCTCTTTGATCGTGAATGTAGGAGTGAGCACGGATCAGCGAGTTCGCGTATATTTTCGGAGTGCCGCCGCAGCACCTGATTCCGGCAATACCGCGCACTGATCGAATAGGTCTGTAGGCTTTCAATTACGCCGAGAATTGACATTTGGCGCAGTATTTTTTACTTAAAATGCAAAATGACGTGATTGATAAGTCATGAATAACTTCGATCAACCGGCAGTATAGTTTAGTTGAGCAAAACTGTAGAATTCGATGAGGCAACTCAATAGAGAACCGACAGTCGCTGCAGATATAGTTCAAGTTTATAGGACGTTTCTAGCTAACTTTCAGGTTGATGTACAGGATGTATATCGCAGAGCTGGCTTTGATCGCGTGCCGCCTTCCCGTCCTGGCGCAAAAGTACCGCTGAATGCTGTCTCAGAACTTCTGGAAATCTCAGCGCAGGCAGCAGACGAGCCCGAACTCGGATTGCGCTTTGTCACGGATAGTGTGCCCGGGTACTTCGGGCTGCTGGATCATTTGCTGATGTCGTCTCCGACAATTGGCGATGCGTTTGCGGCGCTGGAAGACTTTATCGAGCTTTCCATCGCGCCTGCTCATGCCCGGCTTGCCATTAGCGGCCAGACCGCTGTTCTGACTGTTGGTCTCCCGCGCCTTCTATCTGCGCCCTCACAGCAGTTTATAGATCTCTTTGCGGCTACTATCGTGCGCAGGATAAAGCCCATTGAAGGCGCGCGCTGGTATCCCGAGCAAATTAGTCTACCAAGGTACCGACCGACAAAACTCTCTCGTTATGAAGAGGTCTTTGGTCCTCGGATCAATTTTGAGGCCTCCGAATTGCGTCTTGTCTTGGCCCGTAGTGATCTCCAGACAAAGCAAATTGATATCTGTTTGGGGCTGCATGAAACAGTCAGGCTTGCGGCACAGAACGTGTTCGCGGATAGCGGACGGCAGTCTGATTTCGCCGATATCGTTGGAGACGCGATTAGCACGCGGTTGTTGGCTAGTCGCCGCGCAGATTTGACTAGTGTAGCGCGCGAACTCAGTATTTCCCCACGTACCTTGCAGTGGAAACTATCGATGTTCGGAACATCATTTGAGGAGGTTCTTGCCAGCGTGCGGATTGATCTCGCTACTTCAATGCTGAGGGACACATCTCTGCCGCTTGGTGAGATCGGCCTGCGTATTGGATTGTCCGAGGGCAGTGCTTTCACGCGCTGGTCAAAACAGCACTTCGATATGCCACCCAGTGCCTACCGTAAGTATTTGCGTGGCCAAGTCTGACAAGCTGAGTTAGGCGTTCATTTCGCGTTTAGACAGAGCATCCAAGACATTCTGAAGAATAATGCTAGCGGTGACCTGATCGATAATATCAGCTCGCTTTGCCCGGCTGGTGTCGGCTGCAATCAGCGCCCGCTCTGCCTCAGCAGTGGTGAGCCGCTCATCCCATAGCAAGATCGGGAGTGCGATGCGACCGCCTGTGTTGCGTGCAAACGCTCTCGTTGACTGGGCTCGAGGACCTTCAGTGTTGTTGAGATTGCGCGGTAGGCCAAGAACAAGTCCGCCTACTTCATGTTCCACTATCAATTCGATGAGTCGCTCCACGTCCTGCGTGAATTTCTTCCGCCGGATTGTTTCAAGCGGTGAAGCGATCATCCGGGTCTGATCTGACAATGCGAGACCGATTGTTTTGGTACCAAGGTCCAGGCCTATGAGGCGACCACTGCTCGGTACATGCCTTGCGAATTCGTTCAGGTCTTCAGTTGTTGTCATACTAAGATTACTGGGGGCAGTTTGATTTTGACGAGGGTTGCCAATGGACGAGTGTATCGTGCATTCACATGGCATAGCACAATCGTGGACTGGGTGAACCATTGAGCCCAGCAGACTTAGTTTGGAGGAGAGTTCAATGAAGGTGACCTGGTTCGGACATTCGACGTTTCGCGTTGAGACCGGAAATAGTGTTTTGCTGATTGACCCATTCCTGAAGGGCAATCCGACATTCGAAAGCTCAGGAGTGTCTTGGGATGATGCAGTGGCGGGTACGACGCAGATTGCGTTGACGCATGGTCATGATGATCACATCGGAGACACTGTCGAAGTTGCCAAGAAGTTTGGTGCGAAGGTCTTTGCGGTTTACGAGCTTGCGCTGCACATGGGATCGCAGGGCGTTGAAGCGCTGGAACCGATGGGTCAGGGCGGGACCGTCGCGTCTGACGACTTCGATGTTACGCTGATGCATGCCCAGCACTCTTCGTCATCAAATGGCACTTACCTCGGAACGGCATGTGGTCTTGTCATAACGGCAAAAGAGGGCAAGACGCTCTATCACATGGGCGACACTGATATCTTTTCAGACATGAGCTTGATCAACGAGTTCTACAAGCCAGAGATCGGCATTGTGCCGGTGGGTGATCGTTTCACTATGGGCGCGCGCACTGCAGCTTATGCTTGCAAGAACTACTTTAACTTTGGGACTATCATTCCCTGTCACTTCGGAACATTCCCAATCCTGGATCCGGATGCCGATAAGTTCGTGGCTGAAATGGGTGGGTCCAACGTCGTCGTGCCAAAGGTCGGCGAGGCGATCGACGTCTAATCGTCAACATGAAAGTGTTT
>JBCDBQ010000616.1:0-4598 GCA_039183375.1 Pseudomonadota bacterium | reverse complement strand
GGTCACCATCAACCCAGTGACGGCATATACTAGCGAAGACCGCCTTCAACGGGAGCAGGATCTGCTGCGCAGTGAACCAATCGTCATGGGATTATCGTGTACGCTGCCCGAACCACAGAGCTACCTGACCGATGACAACACGGGCGTGCCAATCCTGTTAGTGCGCGATGAGAATGGGAAAGCCCGTGCCTTTTTGAATGCTTGCAAACACCGCGGCTCCCGACTGCTTGATGGCTCGGGTGAGGCGCGGCGGCGCATCGTCTGTCCCTATCACGCGTGGACATACGAGCTCGATGGCACGCTAGTGACCGTGCCACAGCAAGACGGTTTTCCGGAACTCGACTTCAATGCCTGCAGCTTGAACGAGTTGCCGCTGTTGGAGAAGCACGGCCTCATTTGGGTTCGTCCCTCCGGTGATCAAGCGATCACCAGTGATGAAGTCTTTGCCGGCCTCAGTGATGAGTTCGCCAGCTATGATTTTGGCTCATACCATCACTATGAAACGCGTCGCATCGATTGCGATATGAATTGGAAGGTCATCGTGGATACCTTTCTCGAGCCCTATCACTTCACGCCGCTGCACAACGACACTGTGGCACCGATCTTCTTTCCCAGCCTATGTCTTCTCGATACATTCGGGCGCAATCTCCGCGAGACGCTTCCACGGCGCACAATTGAGAGCTTGCGTGACAAGCCAAAAAACGAGTGGGATCTGATTACGCACTCCGCCATCGTCTACGTGCTCTTCCCCAACACTGTCGTTGTTATGCAGATTGATCACGCTGAGATCTGGCGTGTGTTCCCAACAGATAACCGGACAGACCGCAGCCACGTTTATCTGGAGTTTTACATTCCGGAGCCAGCGAACACGGACAAAGCGCGTGCACATTGGGATCGCAACATGGATCTCACTATTCGCACCGTCCAGAGCGAAGATTTTCCCACGGGTGCCGGTGCGCAGAAGGCATTTAACAGCGGCGCGCTCGATAGGGTGATTTATGGGCGCAATGAACCGGCGCTGGCCTTTTATCAACGAACGCTAGCCGAAGCCGTTGGTGCGCCGCTCTAACCCATTCAAGAAGGAACTTCTGCATGAGCCTGCATGATGATGCTCTGGTGATTGATGGCCTGGTCTACCACTGTGACGGCGATGCCAGCGATCTCATGGCCGGTGGCATCAACGCGATCAACGTCACGACCTGTCATTTTGAGGCCGACTTCCCGCAGGCGTGCGAAGAGATCTCTCGCTGGCACGGACTATTGGCCAAGCCTGACACGACATTCCGGCAAATCGAGACCAGCGAAGACCTCGATAGGGCCAAGGCTGATGGTAAGGTTGGGATTATTTTGGGCTGGCAGAATTCACGACCTGTCGCCGATGAGCTTGACCGCTTCTTTTTCTTTCGTCGCCTTGGTCTGCGCATCATGCAGCTCACCTATAATTATCGCAATGCGTTTGGCGATGGTTGCCTGGAGCCGGAAGAGGCAGGTCTCACGTTGTTGGGCCGCGATGCTGTCCGAATGATGAATGAACTCGGCATTGCCATTGATCTCAGCCATGTCGGCCAACGCACAATGTTTGATGTGATCGAGCACTCCGAGCATCCGGTTCTCATTACGCATGCCAATGCGCGCGCCCTTGCCCAATTGGAGCGCAATAAAACTGATGACATCATCAAAGCGGTCGCGGCGAAGGGTGGTGTTATCGGTGCCAGTATCTATGGGCCGATGTGCTGGGATCAGGATCCAAACCGCAAGCCATCCCTTGATGATTTCTACCGACATCTGGATTACTTGGTCGATGTAGCTGGGATTGATCACGTTGGCTTCGGTACCGATCTCGCGACAGGCAGCAACTATCAAAGAATGGCATTCGAACGCGGTCATTGGCGCCGCTGGGAAGGCATCAACCGCTTCAATCGAACGTTCGGCGAAGCCATTCCGGAGCGCTATCTGTCCGACTGCAACAAGCACAGTGATCTACCGAAGATCACAGATGCACTGGTCGCACGTGGCTGGCGCGAGGAACACATCCGGGCCTATCTTGGCGGCAACTTCAAACGTGTCTTCAAGCAGGTCTGGGGCCAATGATGATGTCCATTCGAGCTGCCGACCTGCATTGCAGTGAACCTCGGAGCGCGAGCTAAGCGAATATTCCAACTTATTATGTAACGTAGAATGGAGTGAGAGATGTCTGGTTTTGTCGGTGCGCAGCATGAGTTTCATGATGCCGAGTTTGTGCGTGGGTGGGCCAGCCGGTTTGTGCCAACCGAGCCCCGCCTGCAACTTTTTGACATGATCCTTGATCAGGTCAACGCACTTGGCAAGGAAGCTCCGCATGTTGTCGAGCTTGGCACGGGCCCAGGCTACATGGCTCGTCACATCCTCGAGCGAAACGCGACACTCAGCTATGAGGCACTGGATTTTTCCGAGGTCTTCTTCGACGTTGCACGGGAGACAATCGGGGATCTGGTGCAACGCGTAACATTCACCAATGCTGACCTCATGGATCAGGCTTGGCCGAAAAAGCTTTCACGGCAGCCGGACGCCATTATTTCAACCTGGGCACTCCACGATCTGGGCGGCCGCGCTCCGGTCGCCGATGTCTATGCCCGATGCTACGAGACGCTGCCCGTCGGCGGGGTTCTGGTGAACGGCGACTTTATCAAACCTGACGGCACGAGCTGGGAGTATGAGCCTGGACGCTTTGAGATTGACATTCATTTGGACTTTCTTCGCCAGGCTGGCTTCTCGGATCCAAAATCAACGGCACATCTTGAGCCGAACATTGACACACCGACGGCGGCCGAGAACTACGCGTGTCTGGTCGCTATGCGCTAAATCTCAGGTCAAAGTTTCAGATTGTCGATGGCACGTTCTGACCGGCTCAACTGCTTGCTGGCGATAAGTGGCTTAACGCTGCCAGGCCGCTTCAATGCCAAACTCGCTTGTTGTCGCGCTTCAGCCTTGGGAGTCGTTGTCGCCGAGCTCAGCGCATAGTTCATCCATACGCAACTCGCCATCGCGCGTTTGCCCGCCAATCTCAAGGAAGCGTTCCATATTCCGGCGGGCATCATCGGTTCGCAGCAATCGCTCGAACAGGTAGGCTTCCTCGAACAGTCCGTCGAGCCATGGCTTGTCCGCCTGATTGACTGATTGCTTGGCCAATCGAACCGCTGCGGGTGGAAACGAAGCAATGCGTTGCGCGAGACCATCGACGAAAGGTCCGATCGCGTCCGGTTCGAAAATCCGATTGAGGTAACCCCAGCGCTCCGCGGTTTCAGCATCCATGTCATCACCACTCAGGATAAGTTCGAGTGCACGCCCGCGCCCGAGCAAGCGTGGCAGGCGTTGCGTCCCAGTACCGCCGGGTATGATGCCAAGTGGGACTTCCATCTGGTTGATCCGTGTTTGATCGCGTACACCAAACCGCATGTCAAATGCCGCAGCCAATTCGCTTCCACCGCCACCGACCCGCCCTTCGATCTGTGCGATAACGATTTTGTTCATGGTGCGGAAACGCTCGCAAAGGACGTGAAACGGTTTGATCTGGGCATCCCGTTGTGGTTCGAAGCCAATCGGTCGCTCAAGGATGGCGGCAACATCAAAATGGGCCAGGAAGAATTCCGGATCAGCGCTGCGCACCACGACAACCGTCAGATCGGGATCAGCCTTGAGTTCACTTGACAGCGCATCAAGTTCGGCAAACAGGTCCATCGTAATGACATTGACCGGCGGATTGCTGATTGTCACCGTTGCAATCCGGCCCTGGATATCCACGCTCAAAAGCTTGAAGTCATAGGTCATAATGGAAATCCTCCCTGTGTGCTGTCGCGGCAAAAGCTTGCTGGACACTATAGCGGAGTTTGCAAGGGAGGAATCAGCTCATGGATCTCGGTCTTGCGGGAAAGCGCGCAATCGTTACGGGTGGAACGCGTGGCATTGGTCGCAGCATTGTCGAGCTTCTGGTTGCAGAGGGCTGCGATGTTGGGTTTTGCGCCCGTGATCGGGCGGAGGTTGAACGCGCAGCGGCTGATCTGGGTGGCAAGGGTGGCCGCATCGTCGGAGGCGCGGTTGATGTGGCGAATGACGAACAGTTGCGCCAATGGATAGTTGGAACGGCAGACGCGCTTGACGGACTGGATATTGTCATTCCCAACGCAAGCGCACTTGTTAGTGGTGCAGACGTCGACGCCTGGCGCAAAGGCTTGGAGGTCGACATCCTGGGAACGGTGCGCACCGTCGAAGCTGCAATGCCTTATCTTGAGGCGTCAAACGCTGCAGCAATCGTTGCCATATCAAGCACCGCGGCCGTCAACACGGCTGGCGGCGTCCGCGCTTACAGCGGCGTTAAAGCTGCCCTGATCAGCTATATGTCAGGCCTCAGCACAAACCTCGGAGCCAAAGGTATTCGCGCGAACACGGTTTCGCCTGGCGCGATCTACTTTGAGGGCGGTGTATGGGATGTCAGAAAGCGCGAAGCGCCAGATGCCTACGCGGCTGCAATCACACGATGCCCGATGGGGCGACTTGGATCGCCGGAGGAGGTTGCCAACGCTGTCGTGTTTCTGGCCAGCCCGGCCGCAGGCTACATCAGC
>JBCDBQ010000615.1:0-4599 GCA_039183375.1 Pseudomonadota bacterium | reverse complement strand
TGGCGCCGGCCTCGCTCTCCTTCAACACGCCAATGATCTGTTCTTCTGTGAAACGCTTCCGCTTCATGGGTCTTCCTCCTTCGTTCATTCAAAGGTGGAAAATTCCAGTTCGCAATGGCCCGGATATCGGGGAGAAGGTCAGTGGTACAGGTGACGACGTGCTCTACGGCGAGCGCGATGCCGACACCGTTTATGGCGGCGATGGCGAAGACCAGCTCTTTGCAGGTTCAGGGTCCGACACCGTTTATGGCGGCTCGGGCAACGACACGATAACCGGAGAGGCGAACCTCGATACGATTTTCGGCGGCGCGGGCGATGACGTGCTCGAAGGTGGCGCACAGACCGATACGCTCTTCGGTGGCAGCGGCAACGATACCCTAATCGGAGGTGACGGGAACGACACGCTTACGGGTGGATCTGGTGCGGACGTCTTCAGGATCTCTGCGTCTGGCGGCACTGACAGCATTACCGACTTTGATACCAGCGACAGCGGACAGACGGTCAGCCAGGGTAGCACTGACTACACGCTTTTCACTGATCAGGTAGACACCTCAGCTCTTTCCGATGTTGGCAACGCCCTCACCAATCAGGACGGCACGGTAACCGCGGATGAGATAACCGTAACCGGCGGTGGAGGTTCGGACCAACTTCTTACGTTCCCTTCGGGCGAGACCGTCAGCGTGCCAGACGGCACGATCGACACAACGACGACCGCTGCTCAGTTTGCTTCGCTCGTCTCAATGGGTGTGCCCGCATGTTTCACGCCTGGCACAATGATCCTCTGCGAACAGGGTGAAAAGCCAGTGGAGGACCTTTGGCCCGGCGACCGGGTCGTCACTGCCGACCGCGGTCTACAAACACTGCGCTGGATCGGTCGACGCGCCATCGACTTCAAGGACCCAAACAATCGCCGCAGTGAGAAAGACAAGCCGGTCGAATTGAAAGCGGGCAGCCTTGCGCCGGGAATTCCGCGACGTAATCTGGTCATCTCCGCGCAGCATCGGATGCTTCTTTCGGGTCTCCTCCTACGATCCGCATTCGGCGAGGACGAAGCGTTGGTCTTGGCCAAGAGCCTGACAGAACGAGCTCACATCCGCACCATGAAAGGCCGGCGGCGCGTCATCTACTATTCGCTCTTGCTCGACCGGCATGAGATCATTTTTGCCGAAGGTGCTCCGACGGAAAGCTATCGGCCCGGCCCGATTGCTCTCGCAGACTTCCTGCCTGAGCACCGAGAACAGATCTTTGCAATCTATCCCCGACTACGTGAAGAACCCATCGAAGGGCTGGGCCCACCCGCCCGGATGATCTTGACCCACTCGCAAGCTCGTCAGTTTCTCTCGCGGAATAAATGCGGCATCGTTGATCCTGAGAGCCTCGCTCCTGATACTTACACGCATTTGTCGCCTGTCCTCGACACCCGTGTCAGTCGTCCAAGCAGTGCAGACACCGTGTCAAGAATGGGAACCGTGATCCGTCTTCAATTCAAAAAATCGATCCACTAGGTCGCCTGCTAATCTGAATTTCGGGAAACTCAATACGAAGCCACTTATCACAATGGACCGCTTACTTAGACCCAGCCTGAAGAGGCTAGGGAGGCCTATAATCCAGCTCCTCAGCAGAGTTTCGTGCGTCCCGGAGCATCCGCGACTTTGGGCTCTTTAAGCGGTCATCTGATGCTTCCGGTCAGGGGTTTTTCCCGTCTGTAGCCCTTCAAGGTCGGCAGCGCGGACGAAGCCGCAGTTCGTCGAAACTCGCGCGGCGTCCGCTTCCGCTCTCCAGCCCTCTAGCGCGGTTGGCTTCACGGCTCGTCCAGCAGTTACGAGTTCCTTGAAAGAGCAGTGACATCGTCAGACGCAATATCTTTTATCGGTTTATGCACGCGCCAATTCTGAACCTCACCGTCACCACTGCGTGCGGTCACCACTGTTTCGACGGGAGGACATCCGGGCTCATGACAGCGGAGTTCGGCCACGCTGAGCAGTGTGTCTTCTGATAAGTTAAATGCTTCCATGAAGATCGCTTTTACTCGGTCGATTGCGGCGGGATTAAGCCGAGTGCTGTCAAACATTCCGCGCATATCGTTCTCCTGCTTTCAAAGGCGCCCAAAGAACACTCCCTCTTGCATCACCAACTAACAAATGCATCCCCTCCACAGCGATAGCGGTTACCTCTGCACCTGTAGCGCTGGATATACTGAATGCCGATTTTGATTGATCGAGTTCAGCCAATTGCACCGTACCATCACGAAAGCCTGCAAAGACGGCTTCTTGGTCAGGCAAAGGACAAAGCGCAGAGACAAGCTCATCGTCGTTGTAGGCGACGCAAACTGGCTTCCGGCCTGTCGGACCGTCTTTTCCATCAAAGGGCCAGGCAATCGCTTCGTCTTCACCAGAGGTGACCAAATGCGGAGCCTCGCCAACCCAGACGAGGCTTTTGATTTTTGATTTGTACCCAGGCATCGTAAAGGCACCCTTGCCGCGTAAGCGCCACGCATGAAGCGTGTTTTCCTGCATTGCGGTGACAAGGAATTTGCCATCCGGGCTGAAGGTTGTTTGTCCGTGAAATCCCTTCCAGATGAGCTTTTTCGATCTCCAACGCTTTTCGCGCCCCCAAACGGTTGCGCCCCCGTATTGGGTGACTGCCAGCCGTTTGCCTTTGGCGTCAAACGCAAGCCCGCCCACAGTACTCGGATGTTCGAGAATATTTGCTCTTCTGTCGCCTGCCGCCCACAGATGAACTGCGCGACCCGAAGAGCAGGCACGGTGTCCATGGCTTGCAGCGACGCAATCCACCCAACGGGTGCCAAAACTTGCGAGTTCTTCGATTTTACCTTCAGGGGAAATGCGCAAACAGCGCCCGTCGTCGCCACCGGTCAACACATGATTGCCATCTGCAACAATGCAAAGCACAACGCCTTGATGGGCCTGGACTTCAAATGGTTTTTCGTCCGCCCGGAAGAACCTAACCATCCCATCGCCAAAGCTGACCACAACCGCTCCTTGGGCAGTCACCGCACCTGTGACTGGAGCCCCAAAAGCAAATCGTTCGCCGCGTCGTTCAAGTTCGGTCGGCTGAAGGTTTGGTTTAAGCGACAGTTCTGCTGTCAGGCCGCCTTGCACGCCTCGAACCCTTCCTCAAGACCCATGCCATCAAGGTTGCGACCGATGAACACCACGCGGGAACTACGCGGCTTTCCTTGTGGCCATGCGCCCATGGGGGAACCGCTCATCAGCATGTGGACGCCCTGGAACACATACCGCTCGTCTTCGCCTTCAAATTCCAGAATGCCTTTAGAGCGCAAGATATCCTGGCCTTTGCTCTGAAGAAGCTCTCCAAACCACGTTTGAAACTTATCGAGATCTAGCGGCGTGTCTGACGTGAACGAAACGCTGGTCACATCATCATCGTGCTCGTGATCATGATCCGAGGTCAAAAAATCAGGCTCGACCTCAAGCACCCGGTCCAGACTGAAGGCGTTCAGTCCGACAACTTCGTCCAACGGCGCCGTGCAGTGGGCTGTATGAATGATTTTGGCGTAAGGGTAAATCTTGCGAATGCGCGCTTCAATATCGCCGAGGCTTTCGCCTTCGACCAAATCGGTCTTGTTGAGGAGCAAAACATCCGCGAAGGCTACCTGTTCCTCCGCCTCATGGTGTTCACCAAGCTGACCGTCGAGATGCACAGAGTCCGCCACAGTTACGACTGCGTCTAACTTGGTGCGGCTTGCCACATCCGCATCGACAAAGAACGTCTGAATAACCGGAGCTGGATCAGCGAGACCTGTGGTTTCCACAATTATTGCATCAAGTTGGTCGGCCCGCTTCATGAGCCCTCCAAGGATGCGGATCAGATCGCCGCGCACGGTGCAACAAATGCAGCCATTGTTCATCTCAAAGACTTCTTCGTCAGCGTCGACAACCAGATCGTTGTCTATGCCCTCTTCGCCAAACTCATTGACGATCACAGCATATTTCTTGCCGTGCCGCTCAGTGAGAATGCGGTTGAGAAGCGTCGTTTTCCCGGCACCTAGAAATCCGGTTAAGACTGTGACAGGGACACGAGCGAATTCTGCCATTGTTTATCCTTTCAATGGTCTGGCACGCCGGTGTCGCAATCGCTGCATCGGCCATGGATTTCGAGAGCAAAGTGATTTGGCGCAAAGGCAGTGCACTTGGATAGACCAGAGATGCTTTGTGAAACGCCTGTGTCGATGTGTTCGGTGACGCTTCCGAAATCATCGCAAATCGCAAAGACCGGTGTCTTGCCATCATGCCCAACGCAGTAAACGACGAAAACATTTAGCGCTTCAATGCGATGCATCCCACCGGCATCAATGAGCTTTTGGAGAGCGCGATAATTCGTTATCGAGGCCTCTATAGCGTCATCGCGGAGACCATCCAACATGTCATATGCAGACACAGGTTGGCCGCACTTGTTAATGTAGCTGAAAACACGCTCTGCGTCGGTGATGCTATTTGCCCTGTTATCCACCGTGTAAACTCCCTGACGGCGGGTAATCGACACTTTTCTATCAACCACTGCAGTTTTCCGCAATGTTACAACATAACATTTTACGACTGGGTCCGTGCAGAAGCG
>JBCDBQ010000614.1:0-4600 GCA_039183375.1 Pseudomonadota bacterium | reverse complement strand
GCACATCGCCAGATGAGTTCGTCGAACCGTCGTCTCGCGCAGCTCGTTTAACGTTACGTGTCGGTCTGCGCCAACTCGCTCAATCCGCAAGACATGTTGACGATCAGAAGAAGCTCTCAATCATACAAGCATGGCTTGAGCGTTTTGATGGCGCAGAGCGGGAGGATGACTCCGAACCGGACGAGCAGGTAGAGCACGGGCGCTGAATGGACATCTGGTGCGCCGATTAAGTTAGGTGCGGTCGAGTGAATGGAAGTTATCGGGGATCACTCTGTTCTAGAAGCGACAGTTGCGGAAGAAGTAGCCACGTTTGAACTTGGTATCCTTAAGCTCAACCAGCCCACTAAACGTTAGGTTCTCAAATACCAAGGGCTATTGAATAGTCTCGTTAGTCAGGCTGAGCGCGTCTTTGGTAGGCAGTTCTGGTAGTTGGTCGTCAACACGAGTGGTATCTTGAGGCGCCATTATCAGCGCCACCCCACGCATTACCGTTAACGTAATGACCAATATCCATTAGCAGGCTAATCGAAAGTAATTGGCCGCAATAGTTATACTATTGGTGAATTGCTTATTGAACGTGGAGTTTCCGTCTCGTCAGGCAAGCTATGACTCTACTGCTTGTTGGCCACTTGGCAACTGATCCAAGCATTCTTAAGCGTTGGCACATTGAGGAGGCACAAATGAAGGTACTTAATTACCAATACAATCGATAGCATCGTATCGTCTTCAATCTAATCCGGGGCTGGAGCGGCTTCTTCGTGGTATTGATCACGTGCTTCGATATTGCCATCGAAAGGCTTTCACTCGGTAGTCTAGTGCCAATGCCAATCGCATCGCGTGATTGACAATGCAAAGCTTGAATCCAAAGCAGATCGAGCTCAGATTGACCATGTAGGTAGCGGGTCTCCCAGAGTCTGATGAGCTGTGGAGGTGTTAGCTTCTCCGAAAGACGTCTGTATTTGTCGAACTCAGTTGCGTCTTGGTGGCGTTCCATTAGCCAGTCCTGATCTGCCTGCCATTCTTCGGCGGCAAGCCTAGTGGGGGCTTGGGGTTACGCTAGACTTGCCAGAAAACGCACAGACAGCTAAATGCACTGCTTCGACTGATGGCACTTACTTAATCGCTGATCTGCTAGGTGTTTGTCATCGAACTTTATGGGTTTGGATGGCATCTTGGGCCACCAATCAAACTAGTCTTGATAATAATCTAGAAAAGTTCCCATAAATAGAAGAATGGAGAGGTGGGTGAGTGGTTGAAACCACCGCACTCGAAATACGGCTTGGTGGGCCCTCTATCCGTCGTTAGCGCATCAATATGTTAGAACAAAAAATACAGAGGAACTGTTAGAATGTTCGGGTTACTAGCAATCGTGGCTGGCGCTTTCGTCGGGATTTGCATTGTGAACGCAACGAATTCAACAGGCTTAAAGAAAGTGTGCATTCTGGGAGGTACGGTCGCCGCTGCAAATCTGTTATGGGACCACTCTATCCGTGGCAGTTGGCCGAGGTTTCTTGATCTGAAGTATGCGTCTGATTGAACTTGTTGTGACTTTGATCGGTAGCATTGGACCTGAGAATTTTACTCGAACTTCATTGGAAATTGCTATTCGGACTGCTGTGACATCGATCCAAAGATATTCCAGCTTGGCGTACTCAGTTGTTTTGCTGAGCTTTGTGCTAACGCCTGGCATCGCGATGGCTGCGAATGAGCCTCGCTTTGACTGGGAAGAGCAACCCTGGAAGACATGGCATACCCAGCAACAGTCTCAGCATCAGCTTGTCGGAAGAGTTTGGTCAGCGCGCGATCAATCGTTCATCACATTTGATGAGCTCGCCAGACGGTTGCTGCTGACGCCCTTCGTACTCATTGGTACTGATTTACATCATGCCGATCACCACCGGCTGGCAGCGTGGATGATTAAACCAAAGATCCAGAGACGACCAGTTCGGGATCGTGCGCTTTATGAGTGGATTGTCCTAGGTTGGTTGAGGTCAGGCGCCCAGCGTGCCATGCGCGAGTTCAATGAAGCTCATATGGAAGCAGTGGGCGAAAGGGCGAAGACGATGATCAGTGACCCTATTGCAAACTCTCCGACCCGAGGGCAGTTCGAGAAGCTATTCGTTCGGGCAATGCGATACGAAACCTTTCATGGATTAGACAAACTTGCGTCCGGACTGAAACCTTATTTGATCGAAGACATTCGTTGGGACGTCTACAAGCCAACAATCCAAGCCGCCTATCTGGCCACACTGAATAGACTCATGCCGGGACAGGATAGCGAGAAATACGCAGAAGATTTCGCTGCGAATTGGAACCGCATTGGCCAGCGCCCTTTTCGGTTTCGACGGTGGAAACACAAAAAACTCGATCAGCCTCTATCAAGGCAGTTGCGAGACGGGTTGATGGTTGAGATTGAGCGAGACCATTGCGTTCGGGGTTCATTGAGCGACCGCAATCGTTTGTATCGTGTCCGCCGCTATCATGATGCAACGGCTGCCTACAACATGATCGATTCTTGGTTTCCACCTGAGAAACGCATCGGAAAAGCGGCGATCATCAAAGATGAAGACTACTCCGTGTTCTATGTCGGCGAGAACGACCGTGTGCGGCTTGACTACGGGATTCCTTGGTATCTTGAAAAAATGGTTGGTCGCTCCAAGCTGGTCGTTGTTTCGATGAAGCAAGTCCGGAAGGGCATCAACGCACCTCATCAATATATCAATATCGGTCCACAGAATTCGGCTGTCGCGGACTACATGGTATTCACGCCTCAAGTCTCCACGAATGGAAGTCAGGGCAAGTGTTGAGATTGATCTTTCCGTGCGTGATCGATCAGAAAGCGGACTTGCTGTCCACTATCCTGGTCAGCTCATGTTGAATTGGGTCTGGGCAACGCGTCTCCAAAAAAAACATCACGCATCTGAAGATGATTTCAAATGCAAGCATCGTCAACATGGATATGGGGGTGCTCAAGCAGCGATCTTCTGACGACAATAGCAAGATGCCTGAATGGGCACCTCAGCTCGAGCCACCGCTTTGTCGAGAAGCAACTTGACCTGCTTCGCCTCGACTGTCTCACCGCGATGGACGAGACATTCGTGAAGCCCATGGAGGCTCCAAACGTTGCCAGGATGCTGGCAGGCCCGGCTTAGTGTCCCGTCAAGTCCGAGGTCAGCGCGATAGACTTGCTCTGCTTCCTCATACCGGCTTTGTTCAATCAACAGCGCGCCAAGTGCATGTCGTGTTGGTTGCATCCAGCCCCAAGGCTCATCGTAGGGAAGGTTGTCGTCCAACTCGACAGATTTTCTCAAATGGGAGAATGCAGCGTCGTGGTTGCCTTTGTGATACTCAAGCTCACCCATCAACATCTGCTCAGCGACTTGTAGGATGTCACGACAGCTGTTGTTGAACAGCATTCTACTGTCCGGTACGCGGTCCCGGGCAGCCAAGAATAATCCTTTTTCCGCTTCAGCTTCATCGAGCGCTTGGGTGTTCGCCAATGCAACAGTGCGTGCGTAATGCATCATTGCCGTTGTCACGCTGTAGAGTTCCGCGTCGGCCGGGAGATCCTGAGCCAGGATATCCTGCCACCGCCCGAACCGAACAAGCACATGCTGCTTCATTGGGATAAAGCCTTCGAACCAATCTGCCATCGGCGCGAGCGTCTCCTGAGGAAGCGTCGCAATCAGTTCATCAGCCGTCTCAATCGCCGGCGTTGGCTGACCAAGGAACATCGCACCGTAGATCTTGAAGTGGTAGTTGTGGCAGCGATAAACCGAGTAGAAATTCTCTGCGCCGGCTTGCGAGAGATACTTCCGATCAGCGATGATGGCTGTGTGGTTTCTTGCAACAACATTTTGATAGTCACCGCAAAGGACATCAATGTGGGTGGCCATATGGAGCAGGTGTCCGGCATCCGGCACCAAGGTGCTCAAGGCATCGCCATGGCGCAATGCCCTTTCAGGATGTGGCGACATCTCCATCAAGTGAATGTACATATGAAGTAGCCCTGGGTGCTCCCAGGCTCCGTCCAACTTGTCGAACGCCGTATCCAGAACCGATATCGCTTCCAGCGTATCAGCCCCATCTGCGGGCTTGCCGCTGGGCAAGTCCCACAGCTGCCAGGGCGTTCGATTCATGATGGCTTCTGCAAATAGGCAGCAGACATCAAGGTCATCAGAGTGTGCTTTGTACACGTCACGCATTGCGTCAGCGTAAGCGTCATTCCAAGGCGCGTAAGTGTCGACAGAAGCATCCTTGGGGTAGCGCTGCGGCAGCGCCTCGATCAAGGCTCGTTCCCACGCACTCAAGCCATCCTTCAGAGCTGTTGCTGCCGCCATAGCAGCCTCCGCCTGATGCAGTGCATCTGGTTTCTCGTCGTCCTCAAATGCTTCCCATGGTTTGTTGTAGTTGGGGCCAATAGCGTAGGCGATACCCCAGTGCGCCATCGCACAATTCTGATCTTCCTTGAGGGCATTGTTGAAGCAGACAATTGCCTCTTCGTGGTGATAGGCGTAGGTCCAGATCAAACCGCGATCGAACCATTTCTGGGCTGTTTTGGAAGAGGTAGTCACTTTGCGAGAATATGTTCCGAGATCAT
>JBCDBQ010000613.1:0-4600 GCA_039183375.1 Pseudomonadota bacterium | reverse complement strand
CGGCATCGTTGGAAGCATTTCGCATTCCGATACTTTGTGTGCTGTTGCGGTCGCGCAGCTCTCAAGCGGGGTCGCTTCGATTGGCCTGGACATCGAAGACTTGAAGGCTCTTCCACCTGAACTTTCAGAGACTGTCATGTCTCAGGCTGAGCGGGCACGGCTGCCATCAACTCCTGATATAGGTGCTGGTCTGCTGGAGATGGTCGTGTTTTCTGCCAAGGAAGCGGCCTACAAGTGCCAGTATCAGCTGAGTAAAGAGTTCTTTGAATTCTCGGACTTCACCGTCTCGCTGGATGCTGGGGCGAATACGTTCAACGCCCAGTTCAACCGGGATGCCGGTCCGTTCGCAAAAGGGGAGAAGTTGCAGGGCCGGTGGCGTATTTCTGGTGGCCACATTGCGACCGCGGTTCACCTGGACGGCGTGAGTTGATCCTGTTCTTAATGTTGACGAACGCGATCGTTCTGGATCGAGGGCCGTTCAGCCCTCGCTGATGGAGCGTGTTGGATCGATCAGGTTCTTGTGAGCAGCCGGCGGCTTGGATTACTCGGCGGCTTCCTTCGAGCCGGTGTCGCCGATCTCGGCCAAGCGTAAGTGGCGATTGAGATGACTTGCGAGAACCCGAACGTTGGGTTCCAAAACCATCTTATCGTGATCGCCTGGCACTTCGATGACTTCGAGATGCTCGATGTAGGGCGTCCAACCATTGTCAGCGCGAAGAAGTTCGCGGTCATGATTGAGTTCACGTCCATCGCTCAAGGTGTAAGTCACTTCCAGTCGAGGTCTGCAGAGTAGAAGCGTGCCATCCTGGCGGTCTGCCTGGTAAGCCGACAACGCCCGCATGAAGGCAGACTCAATTTCGATGTCATGAAACTGAGTGGCGTCCTGACCTGAAGCCTGATCCAGCTTGTCTTTCTGTTGCTGTTTCCAATCGATGTGCTTTTGGACCCAGTTTTTCAGGAAGGATGCTTTATCGCGCATCAGTTCTTGTTGCTTCATTCTGAGCTTGTCAGCGAAGGACAGCTCAACTGGTGCCGGGAACGGCGTGTCCAGCATGACGAGGGCTGCAACTTCTTCGCCAGCTTCTCTGAGTTGGCGTGCCATCTCAAAGGCAACAAGACCGCCACCGGAGAAACCACCAATCAGATACGGTCCATGTGGTTGGATCTGGCGCAACTCCGTGATGTTGGAGCGCGCCATGTCTTCGAATGTGTCATGCGGTTCCTGGTCACCCAGTAGACCGCGTGCCTGGAGGCCGTAGACGGGACGATCCTGGCCGCACTGTTGTGCGAGGTGACGGAGATTGAGAATATTGCCGAACATGCCCGCGCAGATGAAAAACGGAATGCGATTGGGATCGCGGCCGGGATGCATCTTGACGAGATGGGTCCATTGCGTGCGCGGTTTTTCCGATATCTGGCGTGCATGGTCTTCGTCTGCAGTGCTGACGTCGATTGAACCTGCAATCAGTTCCGCGCAGTCGGCAATGGTTGGCGCGTCAAACAGCACTGACATGGGGAATTCGCAACCGAACTCCTTCTTGATCATCCGGAATAGGCGTACTGCGATCAATGAGTGGCCGCCAAGATCGAAGAAGTTGTCTTCAACGCCGACATCGTCAATTCCCAAGAGGCCGGACCAAAGACCCGCCAGTTTTCCTTCAATGGGATTGCGTGGTGCAATGTATTCGCTGGCCAAGTCGGGACGGCCCAATTTGGTGGATGCGTCTTTGACTTCCGGTCGCTCTTCGGCGGCGCGCTGTAAAGCGTGTAGATCCATCGAGCTGATAATGACTTGTGACTTGCCTGTCGCGAGTGCGCGCTTCAGCAGTGTGAAGCCTTCATCGGGCGTGATGCCCTGACTCACCTGGCCGGCCAGTTTGATGAGGGCTGGAGATAGCTCCCCGGCCTCTGATTGCTTTTGGTTGGACTCAAATTGAACACCGGTCGTGTCGCTCAACTGATCGGCAAAATTCAAGTTGTCGTCGAGCTTGCGGACTGTGAATCCGTCGATGTCGGCAATGCGATCACCAGCCTCATCAACTAGCTCAACATTGAATGTTGCGTAGTCATTTCCAAGATCATGGTCTTCATTGAGCTTGACGCGGCTCCAGAATGCTGCGGGCAACGGACGGTAAAGCCGAACACTGCCATAGGTCATGGGGACCCACAGGCCGTCAGCTGGATCATAGCCTTCAATCAGATCCATAGCGAAGCCGGTTGCAATATCCAGCAATGCAGGGTGGCCGAGGAGGCCTCGTTCCAAGTCTGAAATGAGATCGGACTTGAGAGATAACTTTGCGAGCCGTGAACTTTCATCCCTGTGGACTTCCCGCAGGACGTGCCAGCGAGGACCAAAGTTCAAGTGCTTTTCCTGAGGTGCCTGTAAACGCGATGTTGATGTGGCTTCCGTTGCAACCAGCTCAGTGCTGCTCAGTAGCGCTTCGATATCGACTGTGGCTGATCGTGAAATTCTGGTAGGATGGATGACTGCCTCCGCGTGGCGCAGCCAACCTTCACCTGAAGCGCCCTCGACGCGGCTGTCAACGGTCGCTAGGAACTCATCCTGCTGGCGCTCCAGCTGGACGCGGACCGTCCGCTTTTCATCATCGGGCACATAGAGTGGCCGCAGGAATGTCAAGTCAGTTATGTCGATCGGCAAGCGGAGCCCGTATTCCTTGGCAGCCTCGGCAACAAGTTCCAGGTATCCGGTTCCTGGCCAGAGAGCTTCGCCGGTTGCCAGGCGGTGTTCATCAAGCAACCAGTGTCTGGCGGCTGAAATGCGGAGTTCGAACCAGCTGCCTTTGCCAGGCTCCGTGATCTTGCGATCAAACAATGGCTGGGTCGCAGGTTCAACAACTGCAAGTGCGTTGGAGCCTGACGTGGTGTCGATGGCGCGTGCTGCAAGACCGACCTGGTTCCAAACACCCCAATGAACGGCGAGGGTGTGGGGCGTGGTTTGGCCGGCCTGGCTGTCAGCGATGGCGTTGAGGTATGCGTTGGCGGCGACGTAGTCCACCTGGCCTGCGGGTGATGTGTCCGTGCTTGTCGATGAGAACAGCACCATCAGGTCAAGTTTCTCATCGCGCATCACGTCCTGCAGAACGACAGTTCCGAAGATCTTTGGCGCGAAGACATCCTCTATGTCATTGACGTTTTTCAACGACATGAGGTCGTCGCGTACGATACCAGCGGTATGGAGAACCCCATTAATCGAGCCAAAGCGGGATTTGGCTTCGTCGCGGACCCGCGCCATGGAGAGCGGGTTGGTGACTTCGCCGCTCAGATAGAGAACCTCGCTGCCCAGCTCCTCCAGTTCTCTTATTGATGCAATAGCCTTGCCGATCTTGTCGCTGGTTCCATAGGCGCTGCGATAGCTGTCCCATTCCGAACGCTCTGGAAGCTCGGTGCGGCCGACGAGAATAAGTCTTGCCTGGTTTTCTCGAGCGAGTTCTTTGGCGCAGGCCAATGCAAGATCGCCGATGCCACCGGTGATGATATAGACACCGTTCTGGCGGAATTCAGCCTTGGCCGGTTGTTGCGTTTCTTCAAGAGGTAGACGTGACCAAACACGCCGCCAGCGCTTTGTGCCGCGGTAAGAGACAATCTCACTGTCAGGAGCTGCAAAGATGTCCGACCATATGCAGTCAACCAGCGGATGCTGTTCGTCTGTTTCTGCTGCTCCAAAGCGCGACGCAAGATAGGTCTTTGCCTGGCAGGACAGAGACGTGATTTGGTCATGGGCCTGACACACCATGTCCATCGGCAGATCAATCAACCGAACGAATGTATTCTCCAGTTCCTTGGGAATGACCTGCCCGGGACCGAGGATGGTGGACTTTTCGGGAAACGGCAGGTCTTCGTCGTGGACCCTTTGCATGCCATTCGTGAGCACTGAGAACTGGACAGCACGTTCGGCACGGTCGGAATTTTCCAGGGCTTGGGCCAGATGAAGCAGGCTGTAGAAGCCGCGCTCCAGGTTGCGATGAAAAAAGCTGGAGCCGGGGCGATGATGCTGGTCGGATGTCAGCAACCACATATGAATGATGTGGTCGACCTGTTTTTCATCGCGCTTGAGTGCCTCGAAAAGTTGATCATAACCTTCGCGGCCAAGCTCAGGGCAGAGAACGAAGCGATCTGCATCGAGTTCAACAAAACTGTCACCGACGTCGATCGTTGTCACGCTATGGCCTGCATGGCGCAGAGCGGCCACTAAGTCAGAACAATGCTTGCTGTCATCGCCGAATAGCAGAATGCTTGTCGGAGCTTGATCATCACCAAACGTAAAGTCTGCGAGGGCGGTTTTCCAGGTTGGTTGCCAACCCCAGTTTTCGATGTCCGGAATGCGGATGAGAGGTTCCGAAGACTGGGCATCACTGGTGCCCTTCAGGCGTTCTAAGAAGTAAGGCTGGTGTTGGAACGGATAGGTTGGCAACGGGATGCGTTGGCCTGTCGATGGTCCACCCTCTTCGTTGCTGGTTGCCAGGCCCAAGCATTGCACTTCACCGATCGCGGTGAGAAAGCGCAGATGATCGTCACTCAAGTCATCGACGTGTGGCAGGCTGGCGACCAGTTGATTGGCGTCAATGTCAGAGTGGGCTTT
>JBCDBQ010000612.1:0-4619 GCA_039183375.1 Pseudomonadota bacterium | reverse complement strand
GCGATCAATCCCGAACCGATGCTGGAACGCATCATGTTGGGAATGGGCAAATCTGGCGTTACGGGTTGGCCCCATGTCGATAGTTTCTGGACCCGTCCGGATGCAAGGGTCGACTACGATACAACCAGGGCGATGGAAGCTCTCGACGCGATTGGTTTTGTAGATGCTGATGGCGATGGAATGCGGGATCTTCCAGATGGATCGCCAATCGACTGGAATGTCACCGTCGCAACCAACCGTCCGCTACAGATCCGGGCTGCCGAAATGGTCGTCGAACAACTGGGCGAAGTCGGCATCAAATCCCATGTCAGAACATTGGATCCAGGGTCTTTTGGTGGCCTTTGGCGAAGCCGAGAGTTTGACCTTCGTGTTGCCGACATCACGCCACATGGCATCGCCGACCAGGACATGCTGATCATTTTGTACCGGGGCGACCGGAGCAGAGAACTGGTGCCTGACGAAGAGAAGGCAGAAATTGTTGAGCGCTGGCTTGATGCCGAAACCCGCGAAGATCGTCTCGCAGTCAGTTTCGAACTACAGGACTATCAGAACAAATATCCTGAACGCGTGATGCTCTGGTATCCGGACGGCCTCTTTGGCTACCGCTGGCAAAGCTATGACAACTATGTCAGCTCGGCCGGATACGGCATATTTCACAAATATTCCTTCCTTCCTTCGGACGGTCGTGAAGGAACCACCGAAACCCTTGATGAGATGGTGCAGTACTAGCGCCTGATCATGGCGGGCCAGAAGCCGGTTCTGGCCCGTGGTTACGTCACGTCTTTTTGCCTTCGCATATCAGCATCGTAATCCCTAGGGGAGCCCACGCGCTGTGACGTGTTACCTGCGAATTCATAACATCCTGGCCGCTGTTCGCCCCAAATCAGAATGTCCCGATTGGGATGCTGTAAATACGGCTTGGCAAAGCGCGACCTCGGTTCTTCAGCGCAAGATGATCTTGTCGGAAATGCGCCTGGACGAGGTGGACCTCTACGATTTGCCCAATGCCGACCTCTCGCCCTACTGCGGCTTGATAATGTCAGGCAGGGTCGATCAGGACTTCCTTTACGAGCATCGGGATGTGTTGGCCGGCTTTCTGGAACAAGGCAAAACCGTCGTCTTCAGCGGCGACCTTGATCAGCCCTGGCTCCCTGGCAGTGCGCCGGCCTTGCCCTTTGCAGCACGCCAAGGTGATGACCTGACCGTGCGATTTGCTGATCACCCGGTCTTTGAAGGCATAAACCCAGAGTCGACAGGTGGATACTTCATATCCGGCCACCACCCGCTTCCTAAAGGTGGGAAGGCGCTTGCAACGCTTCCCGGTGGTGAAGTTGTCATTTACGAGGACAAAGCTAGCACGGCCGGAACAATACTCGTTCATGCCGGTCATACGCTTTTGGGATATGCAGCGGATGCCCGTGCGGAAGCACTAAGCAAGCGGCTAATCCCTCAGCTTCTATCGTGGATCCGCACTGAGGCTACGACATGAAGCGCAAGAGGCTTGCATGCTTGCATGGAGGTGCCCACAGCGAGCGCCTTTCGCTTAGGCGCTCTGTTTGCGCGGACTACTTAGCTGCGGCCATCTACCTATTGGATTTACCAAAAACCGACCTGTCTCAATTTGACGGGCTGATCATCCCAGAGGGCTTGAACCAGCGAAAACTCGACGCCGCGTCTGCGCAATTGGTACGATTTCTGAACGGCAGTGGAACGGTTTTTCTATTTGGTGACCAACCAACCGAATGGCTGCCTAGTGTCCGTTGGCGTTTTGCCGTGGCGGGTCTGCCCGAGCCTAACCACCTTCGTGTTGCCTCGCCGAGCCACCCCTTTCACAAGGCTTTCAAACCCATCGATTTCTATCATCAGCATGGCTCTTTTTTGCCTCCGGAAGGCGCTGAGGTTCTGATGACCAAGCGCAATGGTGATGTGGTGCTTTACGTCGATGAGGTCAGCACGGCTGGCCGCCTCATGGTGACATCACTCGACTTGATGCACCACGTGGATGGCTTCTTTTCCAATCCAATATCGACCCGATTTTTCGACCGTTTCCTGCCATGGGTCGTCGATGAATTTCTGGAAGACTACCCTACGCAGCCGGCAAAGCAGATTGGGAAAAGGCCCCAAGGCGCCGCAGCACAAATGCTGCAGTAGGCCGTGGGCTACTATCTCAAAATCACTGTCCAATATGCCGTAACGCTGCTCGCGGCGCTCACGATCAACTTTCTCCTGCCTCGGATGGCGCCGGGTGATCCTTTGGATGCGATCTTGCCGCCAGATGTCGTTGGATCCATGACCGAGGAAGAAATAGCAGAGGTCCTGGCTGATTTCGGCCTAGACCTCCCCCTTTGGCAGCAGTACTGGAACTATCTAACCGGTCTGTTTTCGGCTGAGTTCGGTACATCGACCACGCTTGGTATGCCCGTTTGGGATGCATTGATCGCGAGGCTGCCCTGGACGCTGCTTTTGATGGGCAGCGCACTTTTGATCTCAACTCTCCTTGGCGTCACGCTCGGGATATTGGCGGCCCGAAAAAGGGGCGAAAGCGCCGACGTTTCAATCATCTCAATTGTCCTTTTCATCGGGTCGCTGCCGCCATTCTGGCTGGCGATGATGTTGATCATTCTATTCTCCACGACGTTAGGCTGGTTGCCTTCCTTCGGCGCCTACAAGCTGGGTGTGCCAGCGGGTAGTTGGGCTTGGTATGGAGGCGTACTTGAAAGGCTGGTCATGCCGGTTTTGGCGCTTGCCGTTGTGCATGGCGCCGCGACGCTATTGATTGCTCGATCAGCCATGCTGTTGACGCTCGAACAGGATTACATTTTGTTCGCACGTGCCCGCGGAATACGAGAGCGCCGCGTTTTCCTGGCCCATGCTTTACGCAACGCGATGCTGCCGCTCTACACCAATGTCATGCTGGGGCTCGGCGGGATGATTGGCGGCGCGCTCGTTATCGAAACCGTATTTTCATACCCCGGGCTCGGCAGCCTAGTCGTTCAAGGCGTGAACGCCCGCGATTACAACTTGCTGCAAGGCATCTTTGTGTTTGCGACAGTCAGCGTGATCATCGCGAACTTCCTGACCGACCTCTTTTATCCGCTGATTGATCCGCGCACGCGGCCGGGGCGCTGACCTGTGGCAATTAGCGCGTATAAAAGGCCAAAGCGTCTTTTTGCCTCGATCAACACAACGACGGGCAAGGTCCAATGGGTCGGTATCCTTACTCTTGCCGTCATTACAAGCGTTGCGGTTCTGGCACCTTTGCTAACGGGGTTTAGTCCGAAGGAAGCCAGTTGCGATCCTTTTGAGCCGCCGGGGGGCGCCCACCTCTTGGGTTGTGACGACGCGGGGCGCGATTTGTTTGCCCAATTGATCTATGGCGCTCGTGTGTCCCTGTTTGTCGGTCTCTCAGTAGCAGTCTTCGCGACAGCGGCGGCTGTGTGTCTCGCGATCCTTGCGGGGCTCAATGGCGGATGGGTCGACCGGCTGATAATGCGCATCGTGGACGTCGCGCTATCCTTGCCGTTCTTGCCATTGGTGATCGTTCTTGGCGTCTATCTCGGGGCATCGCTCACGACGCAAATACTCGTCATCGCGTTGGTGATGTGGGCACAGCCAGTGCGCGAGCTTCGCTCTCAAATCCTGTCGGTACGAACCATGGGATTTATCGAGGCGTCAAGGGCGATGGGTGGCGGGAAATGGCATGTTGGCTTCCGGCATATTTTACCTGAAGTGGCGCCATTGGTTGTGCCGCAATTCGTCCGTATCGCCCACAGTGCGATCTTGGTGGAAACCTCCCTCAGTTTCCTTGGGCTTGGCGATCCGCTTCAAATTAGCTGGGGCTCAATCCTCTACCACGCCAACGCGCGAACCGCTTTTCTGACCGGTTCCTGGCTCTGGTGGATTGTCCCTGCCGGGCTTGCAGTGTCCATCACCGTAACCGCGCTTGCCTTCATCGGGTTTGGCTACGATGCTTCGCTAACGCCGCGCAAATTCCATCGGCGTAAGCCGATTGCGGCGCCCGACGACGCACCCGACACCAAAGCCGCATTGTCCATCCGCAACATTGGTGTCTGTTTTCACTCAGAAACCGGCGTCACCGATGCCGTTCGCAACGTTTCACTCGATATCGCCCGCGGAGAGCTCGTTGGGCTCGTGGGAGAAAGCGGCTCTGGCAAAACGACCATGGCCATGACCGCACTCGGGCTGTTGCGTCCATCAGCGGAAGTGCTTTCCGGCGCAGCGATGTTTGACGGGCAAGACTTGTTGAGGCTCCCGGATGATGAACTGCGCGCCATTCGAGGGCGTCGTATTGCCCTCATTCCGCAATCAGCGATGAATTCGCTTAACCCTGTCATGACGCTGGGGTCTCAACTTGGTGAAGCGCTCGCCCATGATGGGAGCGCTGGCGACGAAGCGGCGGTTGCGGCCTGGCTTACTCGTGTTGGATTGGAGCCGCGCCATGCGCGCAGTTTCCCGCATGAGCTTTCTGGGGGAATGCGCCAACGGGCCGTCATCGCCATTGCGCTTTGCAACATGCCCGACGTTGTGATTGCGGACGAGCCTACCACCGGCCTCGACGTCCTCGTCCAAGAAGAGATCATGGCGCTTCTGCTTGACTT
>JBCDBQ010000611.1:0-4621 GCA_039183375.1 Pseudomonadota bacterium | reverse complement strand
GTCAATTTGATGCCCATACTCGAAGAAAATGCCGGGCGAGTACTGGCCAATGGCTTTCCCACCGGCGTCGCGGTGTGTTCGGCCATGATGCATGGTGGGCCATACCCTGCCAGTACCGATGTCAGGGCAACCTCGGTCGGCACCCTTGGCATCGTGCGCTGGCTGCGCCCGGTCAGTTACCAGAACATCCCGGACGCGCTGCTGCCGAGTGAATTGCAGGGCTGAGGCCGCGCCATGCAGACATACAAATCAGGCTCGTCAGGACAACTGTGACCTGACTCGGACTAGCCGGGGAACCGCTGATTGCAGATTGCAGTCGTCCCCGGCGCATTGACACGCAAAGGAGCAGACCGATGTATGGCGTTCTCGACGGCACAGGCTTTGAGGTCATAGAAAAAGAGTTCGAGGCCTGTTTCATTGGCCACGCACGGGTTGAACGATTGTGGACCGGCGCGCGCTGGTCTGAAGGGCCCGCTTGGTTTGCCGCCGGGCGTTATTTGGTCTGGTCGGATATTCCGAACAACCGTCTGATGCGCTGGGACGACACCGACGGCACGGTCTCGGTGTTCCGCCAATCATCGGATAATGCCAATGGCAACACGGTGGACCGGCAGGGGCGTCTGGTGTCTTGCGAACATCTGACCCGGCGCGTCACCCGGACCGAACATGATGGATCCATCACCGTTCTGGCCGACAATTGGCAGGGAAAGCGCCTGAATTCTCCAAACGACGTCGTTGTCAAATCCGATGGATCCATCTGGTTCACCGATCCCACGTACGGGATAATGATGGACTATGAGGGCGAACGCGCCGACAGTGAAATCGGCGCCTGCCATGTGTATCGCGTGGATCCGGCGTCAACGGAGGTGACGGCAGTCGCTACCGATTTCGTGAAACCCAACGGTCTGGCGTTTTCTCCCGATGAGAGCAGTCTTTACATCTCGGATACGGGCATGACGCACGACCCGGAAGGCCCGGCGCATATTCGCAAGTTCAGCGTATCCGAAGACGGAAAAAATCTGACCGGGGGCGCAGTCTTTGCAAATTGCTCAGCAGGGTTGTTCGATGGGTTCAGGCCCGACCTTGAAGGCCGTATCTGGAGTTCGGCTGCAGATGGCATTCACTGTCTCAACCCACACGGAGAGCTGATCGGCAAGGTGCATTTACCGGAGATGGTTGGGAACGTGTGTTTTGGCGGGGCCAAGTTAAACCGATTGTTTGCCGCGGGAACCAGCAGCCTTTACGCGGTCTACCTCAATGTAAATGGCGTATCACCGGTTTAACAACGACTACGCGGCTCTGATGCGTCGCGCGATCAAAGGCACTGTGTTCTTGAAAAAGGGGGAACGCCCTGAATTGGCTATGAATGCATGTTTGCAACATCATATCACAGATGGATGCCCTGGCCGGCAACAGTGTGACACGTTCAGGCAGACGTCCGGGAGTGTCGTAAATTGTGTTAAATTTAACCAATCCCCGTCAAACCCGGTTGCTCTAGAAGTTATTGACGTACGCAGATTAAAGGCCAAAGTGTACAAACAAAACTTCATTAAAATTGAGGCGGGTTAATAAAGGCTTGGGGGTTTTGCAATAGTGGAAAATGAGCGGAGCAGCAGCCGAGGACTTTCATGGCCGGATCAATTCCAGCCGCTCAAACCGCTTATCGAAGACCAATGGCGCACCACCGACGATATTTACTTGATACGCCAGCTGAGCGGGGGAAAGTCCGGCGCCCAAGTCTATCTGGCAGACGTGACCAGCGAGAACTTCACCGGGCAGGCCATCTTGAAGCTGGAGATGGGTGTGGATCCGGAATGGATCGAAAAATCCGAAGCCAACCGGCATAGGCAAGCTTACGAGGCCGAGCCTGGTTATTCGCACCGTCATCTACCGCAAGTCGTTCAATCCACGCATGATGAGGAACGGGTCGCGATCCTCTCAACCGTGGCTGCGCGGGGATTAGAGTTTGCGTTACCGTGGAGCGAGGCCAACCATTCCCAGCAGGTTGAAGTCTTGAAAAAGTTGGCGTCATCACTGCTGGAAGACTGGAATGCAAAGGCCCGGATGGCCCACGGATTAATCGCGCCGCAATTCTTGCTGCGCAGTTGGCTGGCGCATCGATTGGATAAACACAGAGGACGCTTGCATGAAACATCCGAAGTTCTCTGCGGCATCCCATCTCTTGAACGTAGCTTTGTGATCGAGGGACGGTGGCTCCCTAACCCGTTGGCATTCTGCCTGGACAATCCAGAGGCACATAGCGGCAATAGGATTAGGGCAATAGAAGGTCATGTGCACGGTGATTTACATGGTCAGAATGTACTGGTCAGTCAGACCGGGAGTTCCAAAAATCACTACTATATGATTGACTTGGCGTTTTTTGAGCAGCGTCAGTATCTGTTCTTTGATCACACTTACTTCGCTGTCAGTCAACTTCTGGCCCGGCGTGGGAACGTCTCTGATTCCCGTTGGCTTTCAATAGCCGACGAGATGTGCCCATTTGAACATCTCAAACGTAATCCGGATGTTCTCAGCGATGATGTCGGTCTGACCAATATGCTTAAATCGCTCCGCAGCGAAGTCGTCAGCTGGGTCGACCGACATCACGCGCATCGACTTTCATATATGGAAGCGCAGTTTCAACTGTCTCAAGTAGCGGCAAGCCTGAATTTTGCCAACAAAAGGATCAAGCCAGAGCTACGACGTCTTGCCTTCATTCATGCAGCAACAGTTCTGCGAGACTATATCGAGCTGCATAATGTGGACTGGCCCAAATACGGCCCGCAGATCAGTGAAACCGCCACCAGCCCAATTTGCGAACAGGTCACATCGGACAAAGGATCCAATACACCCTCCGAACCTATACAAAATGAGTTCCCCTCCTTGTCCGACGGTCCTTCTATCGCGGTGATGGAATTTGAGAACCTGAGCGGACAGGACAATCAAAGATTCTTTGTGCAAGGGCTTAGTGATGAAGTGATCACCGAACTTTCCAGTGTCGACTGGTTGATGGTCATCTCAAGAGGATCTTCGTTTAACTACAAATCAGGGGTGGATGACCCAAAGAAAGTGGGTCGTGAACTGGGCGTGCACTACGTGGTTGAAGGCACCGTTCTAAAGATCGAAGAACGTATCCGCGTTTCCGTCAAACTGGTCGATACTGCAACGGGCAAGCAGCTTTGGGCGGATCGGTTTGATCGGCGGGTTGTTGATCTATTGGAGCTGCAACAAGAGATCGCAACGATCATCACTGCTCGGATAGAGACGCAATTGAAGCGCACCGAGCGGGAAAGTGCCAGTAAAAAGATCGGTGACGTGACCCAGTGGGAAAGCCTGCAACGGGCGATGTGGCATTTCTATCAACGCACAGAAGAGGATTCCCAGAAGGCCCGCGAGATTTTATCGTTACTCACGGACCATGGGAGCACAATGAGCGGCGCATTTGCCGCCTCAGCCATCCTTGAAGCGCGTCAAATCGCGATGGGTCGCGCAAAGAACGTGGGCGATACACTCCAAATCGCGCTGCGAAATGCTCAACGGTCGGTGGAACTTGATGAAAACAACAGCCTGGCTCGACTGTCACTCAGTCGCGTCTACTCGTTACAAGGAAAGTATGATCAGGCCGTTTTTGAGGCCACAGCCAGTATAGATCTGAACCCAAGTTCATCGGTGGGCCATTTGAACCTTGGAGCCGTCCTGATCTACGGAGGACGCGCTCAGGAAGCTATATTGCCCCTTGAAAAATCAATCCGCTTAAGCCCCAAAGGACCTATGCTGAACCTGAAAAGGGTTATCAAGGCATTCATACTCTATTTTCTCAATGATAGTTTTAAAGCGGAACAACTGCTTTTACCGGTTGCTTCCTCAAGGTATCTAAGCCCATTCAGCTATTTGTTTCTGGCAGCTGTTCATGTCAAAGACGACCGTCCAGATGACGCCCGGAGCGCCCTGCAAGAAGCATTGCGCCTTCGTCCGGATTTTTCGAAAGACTGGTTTCGAAAATACTGGCGTGCGTTCGTTCCTGAATATCGTGATAAATTGGTCGGAGACCTCGAACGGGCTGGCCTGCCCAAAACTGCCGGATCAGCATCGGGACAGTAACTCTTAAGAACTCAACTGAAGCTCTTTACCTTTGTGCGAAATCGGATCGGGAACAGAGTCTTGGTTCAAAATCGGCACCGGAAAAATAGCGCGCCAACTCTCCAACAAGCGTCAGCTTAGTATAGACCCGATGCGACTGCCTTTCTGTAATATCTTCTATGGATATCGGTTTCACTTATCTATGCTTAGGGAGCAGTCATGGTGACAACAAACAGGCTGATCATCGCATGACCGCCGAACCGTATAGCAGCGGATTTTGCCGGGGATCGAGCTCAGATCAGAGTCTACGCAGTTCCCGGGCAAATCTGTTGAAACGAGACTGATGTACTCAACCTTTTCGCTGTTTGTAATAGGTGTCCTTGTGTATAATCAGCCCGGTTCGGTAAGTGAGTATGTCGACGCTGAGAAACTCTTCTTTTTTGCCGTCTTTGTGCGTAGCGGTGCGGCGATACTCGCAATAGGCTTTGTTGCCAGAAATGGCGCAATCAAGCATGTCCCAGTGCACGTTTTCGACCGTGTC
>JBCDBQ010000610.1:0-4626 GCA_039183375.1 Pseudomonadota bacterium | reverse complement strand
GAGATTAGGTGTGATCAAGCTGAACAGAAAGAACAAGGCAGCAAGGCAACCGAGAAACACATAAGCTGGGGGATGCACCAAGAGGGTCGTCATCAGAAGTACGGCTGACAGCACGACGAATGCGAGCAGGGCGCCGTGGCAAACCCGCCGCATACCGCGACGTAGAACGATCCGGGCATTCGTCAGTGAAGCTGCAGCCATGGCCAGCGCGACGCTCCCAAACACCAGTGCGAATGCATCACCGAACTCGTACAGCTCCCCGATGATCTGCTGCGCATTGACGATGAACGTACAGAGGCAGCCGAATATCATCCCTGTTGCCAACGTGTAAGTCACGGAGACCCTGTTGCTGAGGTAATGCATGAAGGCTGTGACGACGGCTGACCAACCTCCTCGCCGCAAATGGACTGGTCGGGTTTCGGGCATTCGGAAACTGGCCCAAACGAGAAGCGTGGCACCGGCGATTAAGATAAAGATGAAATGCAGCTTCCAGTCGCCAATGTAGAGGAGGCCCTGGCCAATCAGTGGTGCCAAAACCGGGATCAGAATGAATACGGTCATGATGATCGACATCACGCGTGACATCCGTGCGCCTTCGAATAGGTCTCGGACAATGGCGGTCACCGTCACTCTGGAAGCGGCCCCACCGATGCCCTGGAGAATGCGCGCAGCTAACAGCCAATCATAATCAGGTGCCCAAATCGCGCCGAGGGCACCCATCGAGAAAAGAGCCAGGCCGATTGACAGGACTGGAATGCGGCCAAACCGATCCGAGATCGGCCCCCAGAATAATTGTCCAACCGCAAAGCCCACAAAGTATGAGATGACGACCAGTTGGCGATCATTCGGATTCTCAAGCGCAAAGTGGGCGCCAATGTGCGGCAATGCCGGGAGCATAATGTCGATCGACAACGCGGTCAGCGCAGTTAGGAAGGCCGACAACACGATGTATTCTGAAAATGGGATGGTGAGCTTGGTAGCCGTTGGCGTGGCATCCGGCCTACTCATATGCCATGGCTCCATCACAGCGCCTTGAGCACTGTTCTATCAAAAAATGTAAAGCTCTCGTGGTGATGCGGAGTTCGTGGCGCCACCAAGTGGCGCGAGTGACGGGACTCGAACCCGCGGCCTCCGGCGTGACAGGCCGGCGCTCTAACCAACTGAGCTACACCCGCATCCCGATGCTCAGAGCAACGGCGAACGATCAGGCTGGATCACCTACGCTAGCGTGGCTTGCACGTCAAGCAGGATCAGCAATCCGTGTTCCAAATTCGTAGCGGCACCTCGTGGAGATGCAGACAACGATTAGGAAATGGTGGGCGGTGACGGGCTCGAACCGCCGACCCTCTCGGTGTAAACGAGATGCTCTACCAACTGAGCTAACCGCCCGACGGAGGAACAGGTCTAGCGGCGTCGTGCACCAGACGCAACTGGTACGAGCTGAATTTTGTAAGAATTATTGTCGCCGGTGGGAGCTTGTGCGCGCCTCGCAAAGAAAAAGCGCGCTACCAAGGCAGCGCGCTCCAAATTGGCAATAAACCCATTGAAGAAGGAATTACTTCTTCTTCTTGCCTTTTGAGTTCACCTCTTCCTTCAATTGCTTGGAAGGAGTGAACTTTGGCACGTTCGATGCTGGGATCTTGATCTTCTCACCTGACATCGGGTTCCGGCCTTCGCGCGCAGCCCGAGCGGAGACTTTGAACTTGCCGAGGGGGGCGAAGTTGACTTCGTCGCCACCCTTCAGTGTGTCGGAAACGTAATCAGTCAGAGCGTCCAAGGCGAGACCAGCTTTCTCTTTGGTGATCTCTGCACGCTCTGCCATTGAATCAATGATTTCTTTCTTGCTCATTCTTCTGTGTCCTTATCCCTAAGCATGCGACTGTCGCGGCCCGCAGTTTTGTAAGACCTCCCGCAGACTCACTGGTTTGCGGATGCAACATCGCAGGAACACAACGACCGTTCGACTTGCTTCGTCAAGCGCAAAACCAACAAATATGCCCGAAAATAGGGGGATATTCGCAGTTTTCGGACCCTCTGACGCATTTGCCCCCCTCTGGAGGGCTCCAGAGAGGGGCACATTGTCACTTCGGCGACTGGTTCAGCCGCTGCATTTTGGGGCAATTAATGGGCTGTCACGCCCGATTCTTTGCCGCCACCATCGACCGCGGCAACGGCCGCAGCGGGATCCTCTTCCTGCCATTCGATGGGTTCCGGCTGGCGCACCAACGCCAACTTCAGCACCTCGTCCATGCGCGATACTGGGAGGATCTCAAGTGCGTTTTTCACATCGTCGGAGATTTCTGCGAGATCTTTCACATTCTCTTCCGGGATGACCACGCTCTTCATGCCCGCACGCAGTGCCGCCAGCAGCTTCTCTTTAAGACCACCAATTGGCAGTACGCGACCGCGCAAGGTGATCTCACCAGTCATGGCGATGTCTTTGCGGACTTCGATGCCGGTCAGAACAGACACAATCGCTGTCACCATGGCTACCCCTGCAGACGGACCGTCTTTCGGGGTGGCACCTTCCGGCACGTGCACGTGAATGTCGCGCTTCTCGAACATTGGCGGCGCAATGCCGAAGTCGACGGAGCGAGAGCGCACGTAGGCGTTTGCCGCCTGAATCGATTCCTTCATGACGTCGCGCAGGTTACCAGTGACCGTCATCTTGCCCTTGCCGGGCATCACGACGCCTTCAATGGTCAGAATCTCACCACCAACCTCAGTCCATGCCAAACCAGTGACGACACCGACCTGATCTTCCTGCTCGGCTTCGCCGAAACGATAAGACGGCACGCCGAGGAAGTCCTCGATATTGTCAGTCGTGACGGTAATCGTCTCCTGCTCGGTCGACAGGATTTCCTTGACCGCCTTACGCGCAAGCTTGGCGATTTCTCGCTCCAAGCTCCGGACACCAGCTTCACGCGTGTATCGCCGAATGACGATCTGGAGGGCATCGTCTTCAATGTGCCACTCCTCGTCCGTCAGGCCGTGTGATTGGCGCTGCGAGGGAATGAGGTGGCGCTTCGCGATCTCGACTTTCTCCGGCTCGGTGTAGCCAGCGATACGGATGATCTCCATCCGGTCCATCAGGGCCGGTGGAATGTTCAACGTATTCGCGGTTGTCACGAACATCACGTTTGAGAGATCATAATCTACTTCGAGATAGTGATCGTTAAACGAATTGTTCTGCTCCGGATCCAGCACCTCCAACAGTGCTGCCGCCGGGTCACCACGGAAGTCCGAGCCCATCTTGTCGATCTCGTCGAGTAAGAACAGAGGATTGGTCTTCTTGCCCTTACGCATCGACTGGATGACCTTACCAGGCATCGAGCCGATGTATGTTCGACGGTGGCCGCGGATCTCGGCTTCGTCACGAACACCACCGAGAGACATACGCACGAATTCGCGACCGGTCGCATTGGCGATCGACTTTCCGAGCGACGTCTTACCAACGCCTGGCGGGCCGACGAGGCACAGAATTGGACCTTTCAGCTTATTGGTGCGGTTCTGAACCGCGAGATACTCGACAATGCGCTCTTTGACCTTCTCAAGGCCATAGTGCTCAAGATCCAACACTTCCTGTGCTTCACCAAGGTCCTTTTTGACCTTGCCTTTAACACCCCAAGGTATCGACAGCATCCAGTCGAGGTAGTTGCGCACAACAGTTGCTTCGGCAGACATGGGGCTCATCTGGCGAAGCTTCTTCAGCTCGGCCAAAGATTTGTCGCGCGCCTCTTTCGTCAGCTTGGTGTTTTCGATCTTCTCTTCGAATTCCGAGATGTCGTCGCGCTCGTCGCCGTCGCCCAGTTCCTTCTGAATCGCCTTCATCTGCTCATTCAGATAGTACTCGCGCTGGGTCTTCTCCATCTGGCGCTTGACGCGCGAACGGATCTTCTTCTCGACCTGAAGGACAGAGATTTCGCTCTCCATCAGAGCGAAGACGCGCTCAAGCCGCTCAGAGATTGAGCGAACTTCCAAAATCTCCTGCTTGTCGGAGATCTTGATGGCCAGGTGGGAAGCGATCGTGTCAGCCAGCTTTGAATAGTCGTCGATCTGGCCGATTGTTCCCAACACTTCAGGCGAGATCTTCTTGTTGAGTTTGACGTAGCTCTCAAACTGCGAAATCGCGGATCTCGACAGCGCCTCGACTTCTTCGTCAGAACCAATGTCTTCTTCGATCGGCTCGATGCCCGCTTCGAAGTAGTCATTGTTGTCCGTGTAGTACTTGATCTGCGCGCGCGAGCTACCTTCGACAAGCACCTTGACTGTGCCATCAGGTAGTTTCAGCAGTTGCAGAACTGAGGCGAGGGTACCGACTTCGTAGATTTCGTCGGGTTCGGGATCGTCGTCGCCAGCATTCTTCTGGGCGGCAAGCAGAATGTGCTTGTCCGTTCGCATCACTTCTTCAAGTGCGTTGATTGATTTTTCTCGTCCGACAAACAGCGGCACGATCATATGAGGGAAAACGACGATATCGCGCAGAGGCAGGACTGGATAGAGCTCCTCGCCAGGGCCGATTTCAGCAGTCGTTGTTTGGTCGCTCATGGGCTCTCTCTGAATTTAGATTCCGGGTTATCCCGCAATCGTGTAGTTCCTCAGACAGGATCGCTTTACTCAACCGTT
>JBCDBQ010000609.1:0-4649 GCA_039183375.1 Pseudomonadota bacterium | reverse complement strand
TGTCGCCTCCACATACTAGACGCTCAGCAGTTGTTGCGTGTTCACGATTGCGTCTCATCGATATACATATGGCAGAGCAATTGATTGAGGGAAGCTTGCCGAAGTAGCGGCATCTGGCACTCTGCATGACTCATTATTGATCATACATATCAATGCTCTAAACCACTCTCACATCCTTGAATCTGACATTAGCTGCCGCTTTTAACCGGTCATCCAGACGGAGTGTCCGAAGCAAAATCGTGTCAGCATTGCCACAATGTCGATTTTTATTATCTACTTTTGAGAGTCAGATTGGGGACAGCGCCAAAAGACCGTTTGAAATTTTGCGCAGTCGTAATCCTTGAGCTGCGGCAAAAATTCTGAGTGCAGATTCTGGATTTTGGAGATCATAAACTCCAGTGAGCCGCGTTGAGCTAAAACCCAAAGACCCATTTAGAACATATCCAGGATAGTGACTGCGCAAAGCCTGATAAACATCTTTCGCCGTCCAATCCCTGACGACAAGGCGACCCGATCTCCAGGGTGCGACATCCGTCGGAGCAATATTCGATTTCGTCGATTGCCCGGTGGCGCGAACCAATCGGATTTGCTCACCGGTTCGCAGCAATGCGGATGTGTGGGCTTCTGTAACATCACTCGGCTTCCGCGGTTCACGTGAAACCGAGACGCCCCCAGAGCGAACGGAGACGCTCGAGCCGCTAATCATTGACCGCACTTCGAAGCTGGTTCCGACGACACGAATATTGACCCTGCCGTGGCGAACAACGAATGGCTTGCCCTCATCGCGGACAATATTGAAGAATGCAGTTCCCTTTAAGAGATGAACGCGGCGCAGGTCATCTCTCATTTCGACAGCGACGGCCGTTCGGGCACTGAGGTGTATTGAGCTGCCGTCGGGCAGTATCACGCGACGGGCTTCTCCCGTCCGGGTCTCATGATCAGCCTGGAGACTGATCCAAAGATCCTGCACGTTATTGATCACGACTACGAATGCAATGCTGGCGGCCAGCGCGGCAATGTACATTCCGGCTCGTGAGGGGGACCGCTGAGCTGTTCTCGCAAACTCTCGTTGTGGTACTGGTTTCCCCGGCGGTGACGCCGCAGGCATTTCGGTTGTACGACGATGTAGCCTCGTCTCCACTTTGCTTTCGATATCGGATGACGTTGCTGCCGCTCGCAGATATTCTATCTCGGCCCAGGCCTGAGCATTTCGATCGTCTGCGCCGAACCATGCAAAGAACGCGTCCAGATCGCCGTCCGAGCTGTCATGCTCTTGCAAGCGGATCGACCAACGAATGGCCTCCTGACGTGCCGCTTCTTTTGCGCTCACTGCCATCTGTCTATCCGCCTGCCTCTAACAACTTATTCCGACAATGCGCCATACCGGCAGAGATCAATTGATGTGCCTTGCCAACCGACACATTCAACCTAGCTGCTATCTCCCGTGTGCTGAGTTGGTCAACTGCATGCAAGAACGTTGCTCGTCTGGTTGGAGTCGGCAAGTCGTTCAACGCGTCCTGGAAGATTTGGTAGTTTTGCTTCCAAGCAAGTTCGATTTCGGGGTTGGACGGTGACGCTACAGCTTTGGCTGCCGAACTGGGATCGCCAGCCAACTCCAGTACCTTGGTTTCGCGCTTTTGCTTTCTCAGTAGGTCGATGGAAAGGTTACGGACCGTATTGAAGAGGTAGCGATACGGACTATCAATCGAAGCATTATCGCTCGTAGAAAGCCTTACGAACGCTTCATGAACGATATCTTCAGCGAGCGCCGGGCACCCGACGATCGCTTCCGACAGGCGTGTTAGGTCGCCTCGACGCAGCCGGTACAGTTCTATCAATTCGGGGGGATATTCTATATTTCGATCGACCATGCCCGAGACCAAGGGTGCGGATTGACCCGCCCGAGGTCGTTCGACAGAATTGAAACGTGGTTCAGAATTGGGGCGTTTCTGGACGTTACAGTTCCAGAACACCGCGATCAACCCAAAAGCAAGGCAGCTTCCGCAAGTGTGATTCACGATTAGATGATATGGGCACTCAATTTGCAGAACGCAAATTTTCTTCCAAGTTTGAATTCAGCCGGATCAACACGCAATCTGAGAAGCAGAGCCGAAACTAAATTGACTGCCTCCGCCCCTTGTCCCCAACTCTCATGCGCCAACTCCTTGACCCCAACAAAACTAACCGCTTTGCTAGAGTGCTCTGGTCGCCGGTCAGCCAGCCAGCACTCGATTGCAGCCATGCAGCTAGTTAGCCAGCCAACCGGCGACCAGCATCAATTTCTCTATTGTCCATACAAATTGATTGAACTGGCATTGATCAACGAACTCGCGATTAATCGCCATCCGACGCATTGAAGCCGAGCGATAGGCCAGCCGCCGCTTTGATTTCTCCAACGATATTTCGGCGAATGTTTGCGGCGGCAAATGCGAGCGGAACGATGGCAGCCCTTTGGTCAGGCGGCGTCAGTTTAGAAAATGATATTGTTAAACGCTTGGCGACTTTTCGTGTCAGTTGAAACTCGTCGCGTGCGCTTGCCAGCAGGTCTGCCTCGCGCCCGAGGCGCTGCCGACTGCTTGCAATGTAGACCTCTGAAAGACCGCTTTCAAATAACAGATCTTCGAGCCCCTTGAGGTTGGCGTCGATCAGAGCCATTGTGGTTCGGCTACGCCAAAGCGGAGGTCGGAGCCTTTGCTTGGTTATCTTGCCGAGACCGGCCATCGGCGCCAAGCGCAGATCGTAAAGGTTCTGAAGTCCGTTATCGAAGGCACCGACAATGTCGAGCGTGACTTCCGATGACTTCAGATAGACTTGATTTCCTGCTTCCCCGGCCGAGCGCCAGACTTTCTCGAACGCCCCATCTCTACTCCACGCGGAAATGATTTCGGTGGTGACGTCGCTGAGGTTCTGCACGATCGCTAGGGCGTAGCGACAACGGTACGTGATATCAACGGCCAGTTTGTCTGAGTTCTTGCCGAAGAGTGCAATTTCCAACGCCGACAAACCCTGAACCGCGACGCTCTTTTTCGTCAAACCGCCGGACCGAAGAGCGAGTTCATCTTTTGCTGCAAGGAGCCGCCGGACCTGACGCGCACCGCGTCCTTTTCGGTCAGGCCAATAAAAAATGCGCTCAAATCGATTCTTGGCGACGACTGGTCCGAAACGGATATTCTCGATGCGCCCCCAAGCGGAGACAACCTGAGCAAACAGTCTATGAGTGGATTTCACACGGGCCCTGGACGGATGCTGGCAAAGGTTTTGCAGCGCTCCGTTTAGCTTTCCAAGTTCCGTATTGAGAGCTTGGTAGCCAGGCAGGATAAAATTCGTCCTCGCCCGCTCGGCCAGTCGCTTGTGATCGAATTTGGGCGAAGCCGCTTGGACTCCAGCTGAGAAAAGAAGGGCCGCGAACAGAAGAAGCAGGGGGACCTGTTGGAGTGTGCCGCCTCTACTGTCGCGAAACCCTAACACTATTGAGCCACCCGGCTCGGATCATCCAAACTGTCGGACCCTTCAAATTCGATGGGCTTTAGTTTCAATGCCGAAATCGAACGCTGAATGTCTCTGGTTTGTTCAAGAAGGGCATCGATTGCTTGTGAGACAACCGCATTGCCTTCTGCATTGCCTTCGCCGATCATTTGGTCGTAAGCCTCGATGGTTTCAGCGCGCTTGACGATGGCTGAAAATCTCTCGACCGAGCTAGCAAGGGACTTGCGCATTCGCGCATCAACGGTGCCATCGGCTGCCTTCACGAGATCAGCCGGGCTCGCACCTTCGACCATACTGCCATCCAGGCGCTTGTAACGGCCGAGATAGATGTTCTGAACACCGATAACGTTGTAATAATGAGAGTTGTGGGTGTTGTCAGAAAAGCAATCATGTTCTTCTTCCGGATCATGGAGCAGCAGTCCCAGCTTCATGCGCTCTCCGGCAAGTTCGCCATAGCTAAGCGAACCCATACCGGTAAAGATCGCAATGATACCCTGCGTACCATCACCTGAAAGTAGTGTGCGCCGCGCAGCACCACCTGCTTTCCATTGGCGAATGATCCAGTTGAGATCGTCAATCAAAATGTCGGTGACGACCTTGAGGTACTTGGCGCGGCGATCACAGTTACCACCAGTGCAGGCATTAGTATCAAAGTCCGTTGCGGGGCGATTGCCCTTGCCAGGTTTGGTACCGTTGAGGTCTTGTCCCCACAGCAGGAACTCAATGGCGTGATACCCCGTTGCAACATTCGCTTCTACACCACCGGCTTCATGTAGTGTATCAACGAGAAGGGCCTTGTTGATTGTCGATGCGTCGACCTTGCGACCACTCAGGCTTATTTTCTTGCTCGCTACAATATTGGCGACATAGAGCTCATTCTGCTCCGACTCTGCACCGTAGTCGCCTTTGACATAGTCGATCATTCCTTCATCGAGTGGCCAGGCATTGACGCGCCCCTCCCAATCGTCGACGACGGCATTACCGAAGCGATAGACCTCGGTTTGCTGATAGGGTACCCGGGCTGCGATCCACGCCGCACGTGCAGCTTCGAGATTGGCGGAGGTGGGCTTAGCAATCAGCTTGTCGACGGCTACCTGGAGAGCCTTGGCAACAGTCAGAGAGTCTTCGTACTTCGCAACGGCAATATCCGAATAGGTATTGAT
>JBCDBQ010000608.1:0-4650 GCA_039183375.1 Pseudomonadota bacterium | reverse complement strand
CTACTCTTTTTGACGCTTACCAGTTATGTCCCGGCTTCCCTTGTCCAGGGTTAAACCCAAAGTAGAGTAGTTGACTAAATGTTACGCTAATAGACATAGTAAAAGAATAGTAAAAGTGGTTTTGCCGAACACTTTATTATTCTTAACTGATCCTGACCGCAGTCATCGAGATTACTTGAACTCAGTTTGTTCCTTTGTTGGCAGCAAGAATTCAGCTTCATCGCCGTGCTCAAAATAGGTCTGCACGTCTGCATCTGTCACTTCGTCGACAGCGCCATGCTGCCAGCGTGGATCCTTCGTCTTGTCGACTAAAAGCGCGCGCACGCCTTCGCGGAAATCTTCGGCCTCGAGGAAACGGCAGGCAAGATGGTAATCGGCGATCAGCGTTTGCCGGAGATCTTGCTGCGCTGCGCGTCTGACATGTTTCAGCGATATCTTCAGAGCCAGCGGCGATTTCTGGCTGAGCTCGCCCGCAACCTGGCCGCACCACTCTCTCGCTACTTCGGAGCGCGTCGTAGATGTGTCGGCCAGTGCGGCAATGATATCTTCCAGATTTGGCTTGCCGAACACACTAGCGATTGTGCTGAGGTAGGGATTGAGATCACCTTCACCCGGCACTTCGTGACGAGCGTCCAGCACGGGATCAATTGGTTGCGCATCGGCCAGTTCATCTTCAATGGCTGAGAAGGACTCTGCATCGATACAATGTGTCACGAGGCCCAGACTATAGGCATCTGCGCGGCCGATCGTTCGTCCAGTCAATGCCAGGTAGACACCGACTGAATGAGGCAAGCGCGCCAGCCTATGCGCCATTCCGACATCCGGAAAGAAACCGATTGCCGTCTCGGGCATAGCGAAACGATAGTCTTCCGCCGCTACGATGTGCGTCCCGTACTGCACCAATCCGACACCGGAGCCCATCACAGCGCCGTTTATCAGCGCTACCGTGGGCTTGAAGAAGCACTCCAGCAGCCAGTTCAAGCGATATTCGTCGGCCAAACACTGCTGAGCCGCCTTCAGATCATTGTCTGCAAGGCTAATTAGCTCTTTGACGTCGCCGCCAGCACAAAACGCGCCTTGGTTGGCGCTCTTTAGGATGACTGCGTAGGTCTCGGCATCCTTCGCAAGTTTTGGGAGTTCGTTCGCCAGCCGCTCCTTCATCGCGATCGATAACGCGTTAAGAGCCCTAGAGCGGTTCAAGACCACGTGACACGCCGCATCGTGCCGCTCAACCAGCAACTCCTCCATTATCTCACTGGCAACTGCCGTCATAGTCGTCGGTTCAATTCATTTTTGTTGGAAACTTGGATAATGGGTCGACAAATCGTCGTAATTTGACCTTCTACGTCAGAGATCGTTCGAGGGGAACGCGTCGAAGTGCTCCGTACTGCTTAATGCACGCGCGTGAATGGTTAGGTGGTCCTGCCGCCTTGCGGATCCGACGGGGGAAAAATGCGCTTGCAGTTGGCAACGCTTGGAATGCTTTTCGGAGCGGCGCTATTACCTATTTCTGAAGCGAATGCCCAGTTCAGCGAAGCCATGTCCGCACTTAAGTCGGCGGCTCGTGATGTGAACCGCGCACTGAATGGACGCTCTACGCGACGGCGAGACAGGCGAAGCCTACGCTCAACGCTTCTGGAACAAGGTCCACCGCCATTACCTGACGGCAATCCAAAGCGCCAGCGCGCGGAGCGACTCAGCACCGGGATCCAGCGATCACAAGCTCAAAGAAAACCCACCAAATCTGCGACCGATCCCAAAGCCACCACGCCGAAGCCGACCGCCAAAGCGGCGCAGGTGCCACCCGCAGCAGCACCACCTGACGTTTGGACACCGCGGCAGATCGCGAAGGCGCGGCGGCAATGTCGGGCGATTTTGCGCAAAGTCCGAGCCAAGTTCGAGCCAGCAGATCCGATCAAGCGAGGCCCCTGTGGCGATGCCGCCCCTTACAGACTTGCAAGTCTTGGGCAGAAGCACCGTGTGGTCTTTAAACCAGCGCCGGTTTTGAACTGCAAAATGATCCAAGCGCTCGACGTCTGGTTTCGCAAGGGTCTGCAACCTTTGGCTAAGCGCCATCTGGGCAGCCCCATCACGCAAGTCTCGGTGATGAGTTCATACTCGTGCCGCAACGCCTATGGACGCAAAAAGACGCGCCTGAGTGAACACGGCAAAGCCAATGCCCTGGACATCGGTGGATTTCGCACGAAAGGCGGCGTGACGGCTTACTTGCTTGCTGACTGGGGACCAACGCGACGGGATCTCATCGCAAAAGCAAAGAGAGAGCAGGCAGCAAAACAAGCCGCTGCCAGAACGCCGTCGACAACAGCCAGCCTGGGAAATCGGGATGTCGCAGACAAGCGGCTGCCTAACTCACAGAAATCACGGACAACTTGGAAATCCCGCAGCTTGGAGCGCCCCAGATCTGCGGTTGTACAGCCACGTGCTGCACCGCAAAAGACTATTCCAGTCGTTGTGCTTGGCACCCTCGCCCCGCCCTTACCAGACCGCCGACCAAGCCTGCGAGAGCGTTTGGACTGGGCAAGAACCGAGCAAGCGCGTAAGACAGCACAACGCGCAAAGTCGCAGCGCGGAGACTATAAGGATGAGCTGAACAACTTCCTTTTTCCACGCCAGGATCTCGGCGGACCCAAAGCGACCAAGTCTGCTGCTACCAGTGTCAAACGACGAAGTAACCGCGAAGCAAAGTTGGATAAAGAGGCCTTCCTGAAAGGTGCTCATCACACCGCATGCAAGATTTTTGGGACTGTGCTCGGCCCGGAAGCCAATGACGCGCATCGAGATCATTTTCACGTTGATCTCGCTGAACGGCGACGTAGCAACTACTGCCGATAAAATATCTCTATGCCCAGCGGCTGAACACCTTGGACGAGATTTGACGCGTCCCTTTTGCAGTTACACTTGTTATGTCGAGCAAGCGGTGTAGTTCTAAGCGCCCAATCTACCGTGTTTCTGGGAGCGCAATGTTATGGGCCCGTCTACGAAGTCTGCTGGTCAGTTTCCGGCTGTACGCATGCGTCGGAACAGGCAGACACATTGGTCCCGCCGGCTGAACGCCGAGAACGAGCTTTCCACGTCGGATCTCATTTGGCCGCTCTTCGTCGCCGAGGGGAGTGGTAAATGCGAACCTGTCTCGTCGATGCCTGGGGTCAACCGCCTCACGGTCGATTTGGTTGCAGAGACCGCGCAAGAAGCGGTTCAGCTGGGTATCCCAGCCCTGGCACTGTTTCCATACACAGACCCTGCGAAGCGCACCGAGGATGGGGCTGAGGCCTACAATCCAGACAATCTCGTGTGCCGAGCCACGCGGGCGGTTCGCGATGCCGGGTTGGACATCGGCATTGTGTGCGACGCAGCCCTGGATCCCTATACGAGCCACGGCCACGATGGTGTCATGTGCGGGGAAGAGATCCTCAATGACGAAACCCTCGACGTTTTGATTAAACAATCGCTGGTCCAGGTCGAGGCCGGCTGCAACATCATCGCACCATCCGACATGATGGACGGGCGGATCGGCGCTATACGCCAGGCCCTTGAAGACAAAGGACACACCAACACGCAGATTATGGCCTACTCTGCGAAATACGCCTCTGCATTCTATGGGCCGTTTCGTGATGCGATTGGTTCGACCGGCGTGTTGCGCGGCGACAAGCGCACGTATCAGATGGATCCGGCGAACTCAGACGAAGCCTTGCGCGAAATCGAACTCGACCTCGGCGAAGGCGCGGACATGATCATGGTCAAACCCGGCATGCCATATCTGGACATCATTCGCCGCGCGAAAGACCGCTTCGGCGCGCCGACCTTTGCTTATCAAGTGTCGGGGGAGTACGCGATGCTGCAAGCGGCAAGTCAGAACGGCTGGCTCGATGGCGAGAAGGTGATGATGGAAAGTCTCATGGCTTTCAAGCGAGCGGGTTGTAATGGCGTGCTGACATATTTCGCTCCATTCGCGGCACGACTATTGAACCAACGTTGAAATCAGTCTTTGCGATCTCTGCTTGACCATCATCTCCGCGAAGACGCCAGCGTCTTTCGTTGAGGTCGATCTCGATATTGAGAGCAAAGTTGATGAGCCTGATCGATAACTTTTGAAGCCGAGACCTTTTCCGACAAGATATTGTCTGTAAACTCCCAACCTAAGATCATCGCGGCGAGGACTGACGAACCAGCCTGCCGCAAGCCGAGTGACGGAGTTCTCCATGCGAGCCGTATGGCCGTTTGTTTGCCTGTTCGTATTGATGCAAACTGCTAGCGGTGCCCAGGCAATTTCGTCGCTGGCCGACGGCAAGAAGTATCCGACATTGGATAAATCCTTAGTCCACAAAGTGGATGTTATCGGACGGGATCAGCGCGTCCGACTACCGAAAGACTACGCTTCGCTTGGCAAAGGGATCGGCATTGTCTTTCAACCAGGCGGCGGTTGGGCCTGCACCGCTTTCTGTGTGAAGCCCTCCATAATCGCAACGAATGCCCACTGCTTGTTTGGTCAGCCAGGTCAGCGGAAAATCGTTCGCCTTGATCGAATCCGCTTTGCGCTTACAGCCGGCAATCGCGGCGGCCAGTTTCAAACATCAAATCTTCTTATCAAAGACAGAAGACAGCCAGGCCTTTCGATCTATTCCGGTTATT
>JBCDBQ010000607.1:0-4650 GCA_039183375.1 Pseudomonadota bacterium | reverse complement strand
CACCTGCAAAATCTGGACAAACGAACCTGATCGCTTCAACGTCAATCCGACCCATCACAGCATGGGACTGAACACCTAGCGTATCGATGGTTTTGTCGCCTCGATCTGACGGACAGCATCCCGGATCACTCGAGCTTTTCCAAGAACCGTCACGGTCGCTTCCGCGAAAGCGATTTGCTTCGCCATGTATTCGAGATGACCGTGGCGCGCTGCATGGAAGAAGGCCTGGTTGGTGGTCACCGCTTCGCTGTCGACGCCAGTCTGATCAGTGCCGATGTCCAAAAGCAGAACTCGAGCAATCCAGAGGATTGGGCGGCACGCGAGATTGACACGATTGATGCGCCGCGCGCGGTGCGTGAGTATCTCGACACTTTGGACGACGAAGCTTTCGGTGCGGCGAGCACCGCAAAGCCCAAGTTCACAGCCCACGCTGATCCTACCAGTCAATGGACGGCGGCACGCAAAGGGCCAGCATTCTTTGCCTATTCTGACAATTACTTAATCGACACGGACCATGGGATTATCATGGATGTGGACGCCAGCAGGCCGAACAAGACCGCCGAGGTTGGTGCCATGCGCAAGATGCTTGACCGGACCAAAGAGCGTTTTGACGTGAAGCCAGATTGGATTGCTGCTGACACCGCCTACGGGTCGTCCGACACTCTGGTTTGGCTGACGATCAAGCGCAAAATCCTCCCCTTCATCCCGGTCTTCGACAAGGGCGAACGGACCGACGGAACCTTTTCGCGATCCGACTTCACGTGGGATGACGAGAACGATCGTTACATCCGCCCGGGCGGCAAAGAGATGCGGCATACTTGGCGGACCTATTCTGATCCAAAACGGAATGCGCCAGCTTGGAAATCCAGAAACTATCGGGCACTGAAATCAGACTGCACAGGGTGCGAGCTGAAGGTAAAGTGCTGCCCCAACGCTGACACGCGTTCGGTCCATCGCGATAAATATGAGATCGTCAGAGATTTTACCCGCCAATGCACCGCCTCCGACTTCAATCCCAAGGCGCAGGCGCGCCGAAAAAAGGTCGAGATGCTCTTTGCCCACCTTAAACGCATCCTTGGCCTGGGCCGCCTCCGATTAAGGGGTCCATGCGGCGTCCAAGATGAATTTACACTCGCTGCCACCGCCCAAAACCTCCGGAAATTGGCCAAGCTCAAACCAATGCAGCCCGCAACAGGTCGAAGCGGCGACTATGCTTACGACAGCCGAACGAAATCAAACCGATACCCTCAAGCATACCCGCCGAAATCAGAGAGTTTTTCGACGGAATCGGCTTGCAGTCAGGTTTCGCCGCCTGCTGCACCAACGTCGGTTCCATCGTAGCCGAGGTCTGCTACTTGGCGTTGCTACCGAAATTTCATGAGGTTGTCGACGGTAACGAATGACCGGTCTCGGATAGCGTGCTGCGACGGCACTGCCGCGCTAGCGTTGGGCAGGGTTGAGCCCGAACTGTGAACCCCTTTTTTTCGCGGCGCTCGCTCGCGGCTCGAAATCTCTGCAATTGTACGTTGACGGACGCTGTACCGCGGCGGGAAAACTAGCCATTCGAGCGCCGCGCAGCGAGGATCAATAGGACAATTCACAGGTCGCGGGACGAAGCTGTCATTTGCGCTACTCCAAATGTGGTACCTCGACCTTGCCGAAGTTAGATCGAATGTGGTCAACCATGAAATCGACGACGGCTCGCACCCGCGCGGACGTAAGACCGGTTTCTTTGTGTACGATTTGTACGGGCACGGATGGCGGGCAGTACTTATCCAGGACCAACTTCAGTTCGCCGGAGTTAATCTGGGTTGCAACCTGATATGATAGCATACGAACGATCCCGAACCCAGCAACAGCTGCTGCGATAGCGGCGTCGCCATTGTTTGAACTGACGCGTGAATTCGGTCGAAAGCTCTCGTTTTCTTTGTCCTTGCTAAAGTACCAGTCCCCTCCGGTCGTCATCGCAGTAAAATCAATCGTTTGATGATCGATCAGATCGCATGGTCTCTTTGGCTCACCGTACTGTTCCAAATACGAAGGGGAAGCACAAAGAACACGCCGCACTTCGCCCACCTTGATTGCTGAGAGAGAAGAATGGGGCAACTCGGCAATGCGTAAGGCGACGTCGACTCCCTCGTCAACAAGGTGAACGATACGATCCACGAACACGGTCGAAACACTAATTTCCGGGTGGCGTTCCAGCATCCCGAGTATCGCCGGAGCCACCATCTTTCGACCAAAGAGAATAGGTGCAGTGATCGTCACCTTGCCTCTCGGTGTCGCGTAGAGGCCCGCGGCAAGCTGGTCAGCAGCCTCCACTTCGGCAAGAATCCGTCTGCAATCGGCAAGGTATCTCTCGCCCGTTTGTGACAAGTTTACGGATCGCGTCGTGCGGTGGAACAGGCGCACGCCAAGACTGTCTTCCAAAGTTGATATGGCGCGCGTGACGGTGGGTGGCGTCATGTTGAGCCGTCTGGCGGCGGGCGCAAATCCCATTTCCTCCGCGACCGCGACGAAGACTGTCATCATCCGTAGTCTGTCCATCATAATTCCACTTTTTGGAATGGTGAGTTTCCCCTTATCCGCATTCCCCAAATTTCCGAAATCATTAGTTAGTCTCTCGTGGTCTTCGTCTCACCTTTCGATCCCGTGAAGGCCTCAAGCAAAGCGGAATTGATTGGCGCATAACGTGATCGGCAACGATCTCGAACGGGGGACTTTGGCCTCAAGGCGCGTTTCGGATTTCCGCATGTTTTCACAGTGTCGGGGACACCGCCGACCAACACCTAGGAGACTTGAAATGAAACGCACAAACGAACTTGAGCACAATTTTGGGTGTGGTTCCACAGCACAAGACGTCGATCTCGCACGCCGCCGTGTGTTGACCGGCGTTGCTGCTGCCGGAGCCGCGGGCGCTGCATCCATTGCTGCTGGCGCTGCGACGGCTGCGACACCCGAAGCACGGGCTACCTACGCCGATCCCGACAACCCGGCATTGCCCGACATGGATATGGAAATCGATCCAGAGCGGACGGCACTTGTTGTCGTCGACCCTCAGATCGACTTCCTTGATCCGAACGGTGTTGCCTGGGGTGTCGTGGGCGAAAGCGTCACCGAACAGGGCGTTGTCGACAATCTGGAACGCCTGTTCATTGCCGCCAAAGCCGCCAACATGCCGGTCGTGATCTCGCCCCACTATTACTACCCGCAAGACCACAGGTGGAAATTTGAAGGCACCCTCGAAAGGGTTATGCACGGCATCAAGATGTTCGACCGCCCGGACCCGCTGGACCTTGAAGGTTTTGAAGGCTCAGGCGCGGATTGGATGCCGCAGTACAAGAAATATATCAACGACGGCAAAACAATTGTTTGCTCGCCTCATAAAGTCTATGGGCCAGAGCAGAACGATCTCGTGCTCCAGCTTCGAAAAATTGGCATCGACAAGGTGATCCTTGCGGGCATGTCAGCCAACCTGTGCGTCGAAAGCCATATGCGCGAACTGCTGGAGACTGGCTTTGAAGTCGCGGTGGTGCGGGATGCAACCGCAGGCGCGAAAGTCCCAGAAGGAGATGGATACCTCGCGGCGTTGATCAACTTCCGCATGATCGCCAACGCCGTTTGGTGGACCGACGAAGCCGTCACCCGCATCGGCAACTCTGCATAACGCAAATTGACGATCCAATCCAATTCGGGGCAGCGGCCGAAACCTCCCCCCGCGACCGTGGCTTTGTCCGCTGTGCGCCAAGAGAGCGCGTAGCCATTGGTCACCCCAATGAAAGCACATCGAAAGGAACAAGGAATGGAACATCTCAAAACGCTTGTATTGACCGCACTGATTTCGGCTTCAATTGTTGCCGGAGCGCCGGTCTGGGCTGCTGACGAGTACAACGTATCGAAGGGCACAACAGTTGACGGCAATGGGGTCGCGTTCCGCGGCAACGATCTCGTCGCTATTCAGAGTGGATTGGGCGTTGTCCCGGGTCGCGCCGAGTTTACCCACGTTCATGACGGCGTAGCCTATTACTTCGCGTCGGCAGTTGCGCAGCAGGAGTTTGCATCCGATCCGGACAAATTCATGCCGCAATACGGTGGATATTGCACACTTGGTGTCGCGCTCGGCAAAAAACTGGATGCCAGTCCGCGATTTGCCGACATTGTTGATGGCAAACTCTACGTTTTCTTGAACGCCGCGGTGTTCGAAGCGTATCAAGAAGATAAAGCGGGAGTGCTTCAAAAAGCCGCCGAGAACTGGCCGGAAATGCAGCATGTCGCCGTCGCTGAAATCAATGGCACAGGAAGCTAGGGATATTGGTTTAAGTACCAATGAGCAGGCGTTCGTTAGACCGAATGCCTGCTTGCTAGATTCTTCCAGTATATCTGGGCCAAATACTTGATAGACCACGAACACACAGCTTTCGAACATCACAGAAGTAATCGTCCGGTCTGACTGCCCTGCCGGAGGTTGGCTGGTGTCTGATAGTGTCCACTTAGGTAAGTGGACACTTTAGGGGCCGGAATGCCGAAGCGGCGCAAGCGCAGGAAGTGGAGTGATGACGAGAAGCGCGTGATTTGTGAGCAGACTGTTGTCGCTGGTGTTTCGGTTGCCCAGGTCGCGCGTCGGTACGATTTGAACGCCAACCAGATTTT
>JBCDBQ010000606.1:0-4652 GCA_039183375.1 Pseudomonadota bacterium | reverse complement strand
TGTATTGGGCGCAGGACGTCATATCGCCTGCGATGCGAGTTCACACTCATTCTTGCGCGAGATTCCTCAGTGTTGGATGAGCGGTCAGGCCGCCGGTGTCGCCGCGGCAATCGCCGCAAACGGTGGCATTCTGCCGAGTGCCGTGCCGGTCAAACAGATCCAGAAGGAGTTGCTGAAGCAGGGCGCCTACCTGTCGCCATCCGTTGCAGCAGCTGCCAGTGATATTTCGTCGGCAGCCTAGGCAGGGCCGCGGTTTCATCACAATACGATAGCATTTGCATGCTTGAGTTAGCCTGATTTCATAGTCCGGTTAACTCGCAGTGCCAAAGCGCATTAGAATTGCTCTTGCGATAGTCGTTGGCTTGATCATGGCCAGCCCCTGGTTGCTTTATTGGACAGCCCTTGCCACTGTCAATGGTCGGCCGGTGCCGCCTCCGTCGATCGCAGTCAACATCGTGACCAGCGCGCATTCATCAGTCGCTACTCCTGGTCAGTTTGCTGCATGGCTGGTCGCCAAGCACCACAACCTTGCAAACCGGACGCAGCGTGACATGCTGCTGTGGCATGTGGCCGGCAGTGGCTTAACTATCTGGCTCACCACGAATTGGACGACAGACGAGATATTACTTGCCGCTGACCAGGTCGTCCGGATGCATCGCCCGGGCAAACGATGCCTCCGAAGAGCACGACTGACTTGCAAATGACCCGCGATCCTATGAACGGCAGCTCGAACGAGAACGATGCGCCTCGATGTCAATGCCGCCGACTCGCAATCATCCATAGTGAGGCGCAACAAATGAGTTGATTACGACGTCGTGCCAGGTTCCATCGAGTTCGCGCCCATGAAACCCAACATGACCGCCACCGGGTGCGATCACAATCCGGGCACGGCGCAGATCTACCTGTTCTAAATCATAGTAAGGTGCAACTGGAATCCAAGGATCGTTATGAGCATGGATCAGTAGTGTCGGTGTCTTTATATCCGCCACGAATTCAGCGCCTGCCGTACGCGCATAGTAATCATCAGCATCTGCGTATCCGTTGTGCGGTGCGGTGAACTTGTCATCGAACTCGTAGATCGATTTCGACGATGCGATGGCAGCCCGTTCCTGATCATTCAGTGCCGCATCCGGCACCATTGTATCTTCTTTCATTCGCTGCAAAAGAAATCGGTGATAGATCCAGTTGCGCGTCTCCATGATCCGGCGCGCGGCTTGTGCCGGGCGGATCGGTGCACAGACGGTTGCTGCTGAGAGGAAAGCATCCTCCGCCCAGTCTTGGGCCAGACAGTTCAACAGAATGTTGCCGCCGAGCGAGAAGCCAACGGCAATGATACCGTCCGACTTGACCTCAGACGGGATGCCAGCAATCACAGCGCGAATATCCTCGGTGCAACCGGCAAAGTAATATCCGCCGCATGTTGAGCGCGAGGGGCCTGCGCCCCGCAGATTGAGCCGCAGAATACGACGGCCGCGCTTCAAATGAAAGTGTGCTCCCTCTCGGATATAAGCGCTATCTTCGCAGCCGGTCAGGCCGTGGACCAATATGATAAGCGGGCCGCCTTGGAAATTCGAAGGCGTCTCCAGCATGCCGAGCATGCGGTCACCTGCGCCATGGGGCAACGGAAACTCGAGTCGCTGGGTTATGCTATCGAACGGCTGGAACCGAGCGGCAAACTGATTTCGCATGGTCTGCAGATCACCACCCCACCATGGTGCACGGGGTTTGAACACGGGAACGCGCAGATGCTCGAATGGATCTGTCGAGCTTGGTCGTTTGGTCTCGCGCAAAGTTTCCTGCATCTCTGAACGCTCGTCTGTTGCTTAGCCCTTCAACCATCAATCTCTGGGATATCCGGTCGACGATCAGCCCACGGCCGCGCCTGCTCAAAGAGCGCTGCCGCACGCAGCAGAAGCGCATCTTCTCCTCGTCGCCCAACGAGTTGAATCGCGAAGGGAAGGCCATCGGAACTGAAGCCGGCCGGCAGCGTAATAGCCGGGTTGCCGCTTAGATTGAATGGGTGAGTGTAGGGGTACCAGGCCTGGCGCACGGTTCCAGCTGGCTTGTTGTTGATGATGACATCGCCGAAGAAATCATGATCGATACTTAGTGCCGTTCTGGCCAAAGTTGGCATAACAAGAATGTCAGCATCCTCGAACCACGATTGGACCTGCCGATAGATTTCAGTCCGAGTGAAGATGCAATTGAGAACCTCTTCCCCGGTGGCTGCTTGGCCCTGTTCCATCTGCCTGAGAAGCGTTTCGCTCATGCGGTCACCAAACTCCGGCACAAACTTCCGGTATCGTGCATTGAGGAGCGAAGACCAGAGCAACTGGAAGACAGGTTCGGTCGGTTTGAAATCATCCTCCATGTCGGAAAGACTGGCTCCGAAATCGGCGAAGCTTCGCGCAGCATCCTCACACCCGGCCAAAACTTCATCGTCAACCATCGTATTGCCAACAAAAGGGCGCCAGCGCATGCGAATGCCGCTGAGGTCGCTGGCAGCGTCGACAGCATCAACAAAGCCCGTCGATGGGAGGAAGTAGGAATGCGGGTCGCTGCTGTCAGCACCAGCCATCGCTTCCAACATCAGTGCGCAATCTCGGACTGTCCGCGCGGTTGGATCGATGTAGGATGTATTACCATAAGCATCTGGCGCTGTGTCATGCGGCACCAGACCGAGCGATTTCTTGAAGCCGACGACACCGTTGCAGGCTGCCGGGATCCGTGTTGAGCCGCCGCCATCGGTGGAAATCGCAAGTGGTGCGATACCGGCAGCTGTCGCAGTCGCCGCCCCTCCGGATGAACCACCTGATGTATGCTCACTGCTCCAGGCGTTGCGCGTTCGACCAAACAGAGGGGCTTCTGTCAGCGGCTTATGTCCAAACTCCGGCGTCGTGGTCTTGCCGATGACAATGGCACCAGCGGACTTTAGGCGGGCGACTGAAACAGCGTCGGTCTTCGGGACATTGTTCTCGAAGATATACGAGCCAAACGTCGTTTTGACACCAGCCGTATTGACCAGATCTTTGACTGTAATTGGAACCCCGTGCAGGGGGCCGAGTTCTTCATTATTCATGACCGCCGACTCGGCCTTGCTGGCATCCGCCATGGCCTGGTCCGCGCAAATTGTGATAAACGCGTTCAAAACCGGCTGCGAGCGTTCAGCTCGCTCGAGAATCGCAGATGTCAACTCAACCGGGGACAGTCGCCGTTCTCGAATCTGATGGGCCAACTCAGAAGCTGACATATAGGCGAGTTCTTGCGCTGACATTGTAAGACCCTTTACGTGACCGAGACTGCCGCAGTTTACTGCAATTCATACATGACAGTCGAAATCATTTGATGAGTGTGTTCAAAGCCAGATCAATAGTTGTTGAGACCATAGAAATTCCACTGTTGATCGCGTTGGCTGAACTGGCCGTTTGAGACCCGCCTCATCATGGACTAACATCCTCTACGGATGTGACTATCGACCGTTTCTCGGCAAGCAGGGCAGGAAATTTGGCAGTGCAGAATACGCGGGTTGGCGTCGAAGTCGGTGGTACCTTTACAGATTTGGTTATCGCGCGGGATGGTGAAGTCAAAATTGCCAAGGTTCCGAGCACACCGAAGCAGCCCGATATCGGCGCCTTGAATGCGATTTGGGCAGCCGGCCTGGAGCTCGCATCAATCAACGATCTCGTTCATGGCTCGACGGTTGCAACCAATGCGGTGCTGGAACGTAAAGGGGGGCGTGTTGCAGCATTCGTCACCCAGGGTACGCGCGATATATTCGGCCTGCAGCGGCAGGATCGCCTCGCCATCTACGATCTGCATTATCAAAAACCGGTGCCGGTTGTTGCGCGATGTGATGTGTACGAGATCACAGAACGGTTGGCACCGGATGGCTCAGTTGTCACGGCGCTGGACGAAACCAGTGCACGAGAGACGATTGCGGGTGTCCTACGGGATGGAGGCTACGAGGCTATCGCCGTTTGTCTCCTGCATAGTTATGCAAATCCTAAGCACGAAAGATCGATCAGCGACATCATCAGAAGCTTGGCGCCGGAGCTGCCCGTTACGTGTTCGAGCGACGTCTCCCCTGAGTTTCGTGAATATGAGCGTGCAACAACGACCACTTTAGCTGCGTACGTCCAGCCAGTGATCTCCGGTTATCTCGACAGGCTGGTTGCCAAGCTTGGCGACGGCAGTTTTGAAGGTCGCTTTAGCATCATGCAGTCCAATGGTGGTCGGATGCCGGCCGCTGCCATGGGCCGTAATGCCATTGCAGCGCTTTTTTCAGGTCCGGCCGCCGGCGTTGTCGGAGCGATTGGCACAGCCGAGCGTTCGGGCATCAAGGACATCATTACTTTCGACATGGGCGGCACAAGCACGGATGTCGCGTTGATTGCGAACGGGCAGCCCCAGCTCGCACCACAAACCATGATCGATGGTTTGCCGGTCCGAACGCCGGTGATAGACATTGCGACGGTCGGAGCCGGCGGCGGTTCAATCGCCTGGGCGGATGATGGTGGTCTCCTGCGTGTCGGTCCCCAATCGGCCGGCGCAACTCCCGGGCCTGCCTGCTATGGCAGAGGTGGTGCTCAACCAACAGTCACGGATGCCCATCTTATCCGCGGGACACTCCAGGCGGGCTCTTTCCTTGGCGG
>JBCDBQ010000605.1:0-4660 GCA_039183375.1 Pseudomonadota bacterium | reverse complement strand
CCACAATACTCCGACAACTACTATGCGGCTTATGTCCGCGATCCGGACGGCAACAAACTGCAGGCTGTCTGCTACAACGATCCTTGAGCAAGGCAAGTCAACTAGGCAGAGGACTTAGGTGGCGGCGTTGCGCCTGGTGCTCCAACAAGCAAAGCCTTGTCGCGACCACCATGCTTTTCGATGAGTGAGGCCTGATCTGTTTTGGCTAACTGATCCACAGCATCGGGATCACAGATTTTCCGCAGCTCAGCTTCCATGCCAGCAAGCGTTGCGGAATAGGCCGGGTCCTTTGCAAGGTCAGTGGTTTCTTCCGGGTCAACCTCCAGGTCGAATAACTCCGGCGGCAGGCCGACATAGTAGTGATACTTCCACTTGCCCTTGCGCAGCATGTAACCACCGACATTGGAGCCGACCGCGTGATACTCGCTGAAAGCGGCGCGCTCCATGTCGTCTGCTTCCTGGCTCACGGCGAATAGAGATTTGCCCGGTCGGTCCTCTATCTCTGCCGTTGGGTCGATTGCGACGCCCTGAAGAATGGTTGGAAACAGATCAAGCAAATCGACCGGCGTGTGGCAGATCTTGCGATCTACATCGGGGCCGGTCATGAGCATCGGGATTGTTGTCGACTCTTGGTACAAGTTGGACTTGCCCCAAAGCCCCCGTGCTCCAACATTGTCGCCGTGATCGCTGGTATAAATCACGCGTGTATTGCTCGCGAGGCCGGTATCATCGAGTGCCTGTACTACGCGGCCGACGTTGTGGTCGACCCATGTACAAAGCGCATAGTAGGCAGCAATCGCAGTCTTGCGTTCAGTTTCGTTCTTGAACGTGGAGTCGTGTGACCACATGCCTTCGTGCTCTGCGATCCAGGGATGGTGCGGATGGCCGTCTGCTGGAAGCAACTTCGAATGCGGGACATCATCGATGTCGTACATGGCGAAGAACTCTTCCGGAGCGACCAACGGGAAGTGTGGCGCAACAAACCCGACGTAGAGGACCCACGGTTCATTAGAGGATTTCGTAGCCGTTTCTTGCAACCAGTCGACAGTTAGGTTGGCAACGGAGCGGTCGTACTCGGTATAGGTCGACTCGCCGGGGCCGATATATTCACCTAGCATCCTCTTGGCCGGCGCTTCGGGTAGTGGATCGCGGATCGATCCCCAAACCATTCCAACGCCCTGATACACGTTCATCGGGATATGTTCGATATCAAAGCCGGCAGGGTCCTCGGCGTGGCGGTAGTGCAGCTTGCCGATAGACTCGACTCTGATGCCGTTCTCTTGCAGCACATGGCCCCAACCGCGAATGCTGCCGGTGTACGGCATCGCATTATCCCAGTGGCGAATCCGGTGCACGTATTGACCGGTTGCGAAGGCGGCCCGTGCTGGCACGCAGATTGGACACGGTGTGTAGGCGCTTGTGAACCGGACGCCATTTGCTGCCATCTTGTCGAAGGTCGGCGTTTTGACGAGAGGATGACCGGAGCAACCCATGTAGCGCGGGTCGTGCTCGTCCGACATGATAACGATGAGGTTAGCTGGTTTCATTGACGCAAATTCTCGTAGTCGTATTCCTCGGCCGCCGTATTGAGGCGTTCCAGGATCCTATAAACTGATTTTCTGTCGTGAGGTGACAAAGCGTTCAGAAGATGCATTTGCCGTTCGCGCATGACGGGGAGCATTCTTTGGAAGAGCTCATACCCTTGCCTAGTGAGTGCCGCGTGCACAACGCGCCTGTCCTTACTATCTCGCTCGGTTAGCACATGACCTTTCGATACCAGCCCCTGCACGGAGCGAGTGACGAGGCCGCGGTCCATCGCCGTTTCCTCCGCAACTTCGTGTAGACTGGCTTTGCCGCGCGCACAGCTGCATTGATGGATGAATGCCAGGCAGCGCCACTCCGGCAGTCGCAGAGATGCCTGTGTCTCCAGAATGTGCATCGCTTGTCGATTGAGATGATTGGTAAGCGTCAGCAATCTGTAGGTGAGGAAATGCTCGATCGGCAATTCAAGCTCACCAACCTCGTCGGTCTTCGGTTTTGTTCGATCAGCCATTCAATATCGGGCAAGTGCAGGAGTTCTTTGACTAGTCAATGATTGACAGGTCTAGGGCCGACATGCAAGCCTTCCTTCAAATAATCAAAGTTTAGAATTTATACTTGAAGTATCGCTCAATCTGGGAGGAAACCAATGAAGCGAATTTTATCATTAGCCTGCGTCGCAGCATTGGCGTTTGTGCCAACCGCTCAAGCGGAATGGAAGCCAAGCGGACCAATCACGCTCAACATTGGCTTCAAAGCCGGTGGCGGCACCGACACCCAAGCGCGCCTGATTGGTGAAGCGCTGGCGGCCAAGAAGGGTTGGAAGTTTATTTTCAAGAATGTTGCAGGCAAAGGCGGCGGAAACCTTGCCCGGACCCTTAAAGGGGGACCAAAGGACGGTCTGACAATTGGTATGGCCGTGACCGAGACATTCACCTACACGCCCCTGATTAGTAAGAAGATTGGCTACAGTGACGAGGACTTCGATTTTGTCATCTCAACTGCCCCAACGCAGATGGGTGTCGTTGTGCGTTCTGACAGCGGCATGAAGAATATGGAAGACCTCGCTAAGAAAGCCAAAGCGGGACCGGTCAAGTTCGCAATTATGTCGCCACGTCTCGGCGATGCGGCCTATCTGATCCAGCAGAAGCTCGGCGTGAAGTTCAATCAGATCAAAGTGAAGGGCGGTCGTGGTGTCCTCAACGGTCTGATGGCCAAAGATGTTGATATTGGCTTTATCGCAGGTATCCACGTCAAAGGCGTGAAGGCTGGTGACCTAGTGAACTTGGCGTCGGCAGAAGAAGGCCGCCTCGGTATGTCGCCAGACGTACCAACACTGCGTGAACTCGGTATTCCATATGCTTTCGGTGCCACCTTCGTTGTCTTCGTGCCGAAGGGAACCGATCAGGCTGCACAGGATGGCATCGCCGCAGCGTTCGCAGAGATCCTGTCGGACAAGTCGACAAAAGCATCGAAGTTCGTGAACCGCGCATTTGGGCCGCCGCCGCTCAAGACGGGTAAGGCTCTAGCGGACCAGGTGAAGCAGGAACTCGCCGACAACAAGAAGATCCTAGCCACGATCAATTAAGCCGCCCGGATTGTGAATTGAGATCGTAAAAGGAAACGGGAAGGTTACTCAGCCTTCCCGTTTTTTCTCCACCTATTCGGAAGGCGTTGATAGCCGCCGCAAGTCCGGTCGAAACAAGCATGCAGATACGTCAATGGAACCTCTTGCTTGGCATACTATTCACTGTGCTAAGCGCGATCGCCTTGTTGATTTGGATCCCGAACGACGTTGAGACCGGGGTCATGGTCATCGAGCGCCGGTCCGTTGAGGTCGGCGATGCAATGGCGCCGACTGCGGCAGCTGTGCTTGTCTTAATTCTCAGTATCGCGCTGACACTGGCGTCGCTGTTCAGCAGCCATGAGAGGATCTCGAAAGAGCCAGAGATTGGTCTGACGATATCCAATCTCAGCAGTTTGTTCGCGATGGCCGTCACTGTGATGGGCAGCCTGTTCATCATGGTCTATACAGGCCCACTGGCGATTAGTGCTCTCCAGGCGCTCGGCTCGGAAGTGCCTGAGTATCGGCTGCTGACAGATACGGTGCCCTACAAGTACATCGGTTTCGCATGCGGCGGTTTCCTGATGGTCTTCAGTCTCATTTCATGGGTCGAAGGGCGTCCAAGCCTACGTGCAGCGGCGACGGCAGTCGGTGCTGTTCTTGCGCTCATCATCATTTACGATGTTCCCTTCGATAGTCTGCTTCTGCCACCGAACGGGAGCCAAGGATGACGGTACTCGAATATATCTGGGCCGGCATCATGGCAGTCTTCATGTCGGCGCCCGTCGGAGAGATCTTTGGAATTCCGTTGCCAATCGCCGTGGTCATGGTGTTCTTCGGCTTCCTTAGTGGGATTGTGGTTGGTGCAACGCCTGGGCTGAGCGGGCCCTTCGCGATGGCTGTTTCGCTACCCATTTTGATATCTGTGTTTGGTGTGGACGCTGATGCGCTTCTGCCGGTTATGGGTTTTTTGATCGGGATCATGAAGGGCGCGACGGTCGGTGGCGCCGTGCCGGCCATCCTGTTCAATACACCGGGAACACCAGACGCCTTGCTGACCACCTTCGACGGGTATCCCATGACCCAGAAGGGGCAAAGTGGCAAGGCACTGAGGATCGCTCACTTCTCATCGGCCTCCGGCGATACGTTCAGCGACATCGTTCTCTTTACGACAGCACCGTTCCTAGCGCTTCTCGTTGAAGCCTACCTCGGTTTCACGGAAAAGGCCGCGCTTATCATTCTGTCGCTGTCATTCATTTCAGCCGTCGTCGGAAGCTCCATTCTCAAGGGAATGTTGGCTGCTTTCCTGGGATTGTTTCTGGCTTTGATCGCCAACGGCGAAGATCCATACCCGCGACTGACGCTTGGCATAACCGAATTTACACAAGGCATTCCGCTGATCTCAGCAATCCTTGGCGTATTGATACTCGGTGAAGTTTTCAAAGCGCTCGAGGACATGCACAACGAGCGCAAGCGCACGAGTAAGATTGAGCTGACCAAGCAGTCCGGCGACAACAAGCTGCACTGGGCGGATATCCGCCAGATTTATCGCTACGT
>JBCDBQ010000604.1:0-4670 GCA_039183375.1 Pseudomonadota bacterium | reverse complement strand
CTGAACGGCGGCCAATTCGCGAGCAGAACTTGATTCATACTCTCCAATTGTGAAATAGGACTGGGGAAAGGGCAGCAAGAGCGCACAGATATGGTTCAGTCGACCTCAAGAATTTCCGGCCAGGATGCCTATAAGTGGGGCGCTGCTTCGTTGTTTGCCGCGACAGCCATCATTCTGGCGGCTCTCGGCTTCGAGCACATCGGCGGTTATGAGCCCTGCGCGTTATGCCTGCAGCAGCGCTACGCTTACTATCTTGGGATCCCTGTTTTGTTTGTGGCGCTGTTCCTGATCAGCCTTGAGCAGCACCGTGCCGCAATGATCTTGTTTTTCCTGGTTGCAATTGCCTTTCTGGCGAATGCGGGCTTGGGGGTTTACCACTCCGGTGTGGAGTGGAAATTTTGGGAAGGCCCAGCCACCTGCGATAACACAGCTATTCAGCCGCTGGGCAGTGGCGGAAGTCTCACTCAAAGCTTATCCGGAAAGTCATTTGCAAGTTGCGGTGATGCGACGTGGCGCTTCTTGGGTTTATCGTTCGCAGGTTGGAATGTCGTTGTCTGCATCGCGCTGACAATCGGCTGTTTGAAGGCTGCATTTGCCAGCTCGGAAGAAACAATGACGGTTTGATTCGAATCAATCGACCTCGGCAGATGCAAAAATCAACTTAACTGTTGATAAAGCCGTCGCAGGCCGAAAGTCAGATTTCCTAGTGTTCATCCATAAGTGGATGCCACTCAATTATTTGATTTCATTTGTAAAATTGCACAGTCGATGCTTTGGGCTCGGCACATTAAAGTGTGTCTTTCTGAACATACGTAAACACAATTACCGTTTTCATGCCTAGAACGTGCCCAGATGTGGCCACCGAACCACGATTTATTCTCCCTCAATCGCAGAACACAAAGCGAACCAACAACCTCAAGTGAGGGAGTAAGCATTGCGTACCACCACTCCGAGACTTGATCCCCAGTTGGGAATGATTGTTGGCCCTAACAGTAAAGTTGGCGGGGGCATGTATCGAGTTTCACCCGCTGATCAAGGTACACCGGAAGCGGCATCATCCCTAAGCGCTGCGACCGGTTATGAGTTCCAGAATTTAGTACTGCGTTGTTCCAGTAGCGTTGCGTTGTCATCAGTTGCGTTTGCGTTGGGGCGGTCGTCCCCGAAAGACACGCTACCACGCGTGTTTCAAAGAATGCGGCAAACCGCAGTCAGTACTCGGTTCAAGCGTATGCGTATGCGGTTTGTCGATCATCAGTAGTTCAGTTGCGTCATCGAGTTCAGCGTCAGTATCGCGTCTGAGTTTGTCAGTTTTTGAGTGTGCGTTGTGTGCAAGTGCGTCGTCTTGCTTACCTGAGTTCCAGTAAAATCGTGAGGCGTGAGAGTGAGAGTTTCGAACAAAGTCAAATTGAGTTCGCCACGAAGCCTGCCGGAAACCTGGCAATCTGTTGGTTCAGTAATGTCGAACGTTATTGCAACAGTCCAGGCCCAGTCGTCCGTATCGAGTGAGACCGTGAAGGTTCGGATCCATAATTCGAACCGGAGGGGATGATCCGGATGCAGCCAGTTACAGGGGCGGTCGCCAATTGTGAATCGCTCCGACAAGTTGGCAGGTGCGCGTGGTGAATGGAACCAAAGTCCTGCTCGGTCGTCTCGGCTGATACAGTTTCGCGTCGCGAGACAAGAGCCCCGTGCGTACCTGCCACCCAGTATTAAGCCCTGTTACCTCGGGCACAGTGCATCTTAGTTGTTTGCGTTAGTGAGAGCGTTAGTTGTTGCGTAAGTCGTCACAGCGTTACGAGTGACAAAGTACTTCAAGAGCCGTCAGCGTAATCGTTTCAACCGGAGATCAATCCGATGACACCGAAGCACATCAATCCTCAACAGTGGCAACATGCGATTGGCATCGCGCGACAAACCTGCGCTCGAATCTTTCGGGACGGTGGCGCGCCAGTCGACGCTCTCGAGGCATTCGGCATCGTGACAAATGACGGCGCCTCAGATTGGCAGCAGGCCGTAGATGCCATTGCGCAATCGCTATGCGCAATGCCGCTCAAGCGTGCCGCTTAGACCATTGAAATTGTTCAGATATGAACCAGACGGTAATGAATCACCGAGCATAAAGAAGGCTTTACAGAGCAGATAAAGTCTCATCGGCAGCCGGAGTAACCCAGCTCGGCAGCCCAATGCCCCACCTGGATCAATTGATCCGTAGAAGCCGGCGTGCTCCCCACATGCCGGCTTTTCTTTGTGCAAAGAACTGTTACCAAATTCCGTAAGCAGCCTGTGCAAAGCAATTTGCATATTCAATTCTTTCGCAATGAATGCGTGAGACAATCTGCATTGAGGGTCTATTAATTTTTGCTGCGGGTTCCAATGCCACACACCTGCCTTTCATCATCGACAAGTCCGTATATGCCGCCGGTCACAGTGCGTCGCGTTGGCGTCGATCCCCGGTTTGTGCAGGCAGTTGGAAGCAATCGGCGAGAATTTCGCCGGACCCCGGCCAATAAGTCAGCGTTGATGCGATTGGCCTCGGGCGAACGCCTGCCGTGCCGTATTGTCGATATTTCGGCTGGCGGCGCGGGTATTGAAGTTGCTGACGGAATTGCGATTCCGGATCAGTTCAAGCTTCTCATTCCAGATGACCTGTTTGAGGCGGAATGCGAAGTCCGTCACCTAAGCGGCACATCGGCTGGCCTGATTTTCACAAGCAATCGGATGGAAGCGTTAGCGGCCTACGGGTAGGTGTCGCGCAATATTCGTCACGGCGTCGCTCACAGTTCGCTAAGTCGCCTTGTCTGGTTTTGCCGGTGCAACGTAAGGCAACCTCGCACGTGCTTTTGTGTCAGCGGCTCCGGCATTGCGAATGTAACGTTGGTTATCATCGGTTCGCACGATGTTGACGTAGGTCGGGTCGCCCTCGGTGACGCGATGGATCATCAGGCGGCGCTGCTGGCAGGCTGCAATCTCTTCAAAGTAATAGTCCGGATCCCAATTCCGCATTGCGATCGCATGCAGCTCGCTCTCGATCTCGGCGAATTCAGCTTTGCCCGATTGGTTGAGTAGTTCTCGCGGATCATCTTCAACATTGAAAAGAAGCTTGTCCTGACCTTCGAGCCACATGTATTTCCACGGGCCTTTCTTGACCATACGGCTGGGCCCTGTTGATCCATCAGCTGCGAATTCGGAAATGATCGTATCTGAAAGCTGTCCCGGATTACCCTCCAGGGCAGGAATAAGTGACTGACCATCGATTTCGGAAAGATAGTCGTCGAAGGGCGCGCTCTCGGCTGCGTCTAGCAGCGTCGGCATGACGTCAATGAGCGACGTGTTCTGCCGAACCCGACTTGGCTTCCATCGCGCTGGGAACCGCACAACAAGCGGTATCCGCGCCGCCCATTCAAAGAAGTGCTGCTTGTACCACATGCCACGCTCGCCCATCATTTCACCGTGGTCGGCGGTAAAGATGACGATCGTATTCTCATCGAGCCCGGTTTTCTTGAGTGTGTCCAGGAGTGCTCCGAGCTTCGAGTCGATGTAGGAGATCATGCCATAATAGGCATGCCGGGCGTTGCGGCGATGGTCATCTGTGACAGTGAACAAGTGGCGCGCCTGGCAATAATGCAGATTACGGCTGAGATGATCTTTCTCGTCGAGTGGGATTTCCGGCACTGACGGCAGTTCAATCTCATCATGATCGTAAAGATTCCAAAACTCCTCGCTGATCACGAAAGGAGAATGGGGCTGAGTGAATGAGACCGTCAGCATAAATGGGCGGTCATCAGGTGCCCGGGCCAAATCATAAAGCGCCTGCACACCGTGGTAGGCAACTTCATCATCGTAGTCCATTTGCATCGTGCGAATTGCGACGCCGGACTCGATAATCGGCGCCATCGTCAGGTTGGTCGGTCGATACTCACGCCCTTTCGACCAATCAACGGTCCAACCGAAGTTTGCCGGATAGATTTCTGTAGTGTGTCGCTTCTCGTAGCCATGCAATTGGTCCGGGCCGACAAAGTGCATTTTGCCTGACATCTCGACCCGGTAACCAAGGCCACGCAGGTAGTGTGCAAACGTTGGCACCTCCGCGCCAAAGGCGCTCGCATTGTCGTACATCCCGAACGAAAACGGCAGCCGGCCCACATGCAACGACGCGCGCGACGGTGCACACATCGGCAAGTTGCAATAGGCATTCTCGAAAACCACCCCGTCAGCCGCGAGCCGCTCCATGTGGGGCGCGACCACCTTGCTGTTGCCGTAGATTGGAATCGCCGGTGCGGCCATCTGATCTGCCATCACCAGCAGAATGTTGGGTTTCTTTTCGGTCATCTTGCCTCTGAACCAAGCGCGCGATGTCGTAATGCAGTGCGGGCGGACATCACTGCCCGCCCGCCTGGAAGTTCTGCCTCAAGTCACTTCTTGATTTTGGAAACGACCTTTTTGAACGTTTCGTACTGGTTCTGCACGAACGCCTTGGTGTCGGCCGGGCTACGGATGTCCGGAATCGATCCTAGGTTTTTGATCAGTTTGTTGAAGGCCTTGTCCTTCTTGAGGTTGGCCAGGACGCTGACCCACTTGTCGACCACTGGCTGCGGCAGGCCTGGAGGACCAAAAATACCGCTCCAGCCAATGATGGTTTCCATGTTGGGGTGGCCCAGTTCGCTCACAGT
>JBCDBQ010000603.1:0-4671 GCA_039183375.1 Pseudomonadota bacterium | reverse complement strand
TTCCGGTCAGACCGACGCCATTGCTCGAGCACGGAAATTCCGTCCATCTTGGGCAGGCCGATATCAAGAACAACGACGTCATATGGCTCGGTATCGCCGAGAAAATAGCCTTCCTCACCATCGAATGCCGTGTCGATGGCAAAGCCGGCTTCGTCCAATGCACTAACCAGCTGCCGATTGAGATCGGGATCGTCCTCAACAACAAGTGCGCGCACGGTCATCCTCCACGAAATTGAGCCCTGGATGGGGGCCAGGGTGACTGCAAGATCAGCTCAACTAAACCCTGTCCGCGCAAAGGCGTCAAATATCGCTGATCGACCATCATTGCACCATGCCACCGCGGGCAAAGGGATCTTTCGCGTTTACCTTGAGTTTTCGCAGCTTGCCGTTGGGACCACGGAGAACGAGTTTGTAGTGAAATCCGTCCTTGGTCTGGCAGAGTTGCGTCTGCACCAATCTGCTGCTGGCTTTGTTGCGCGCGAAGGAGCTGAGCTTTTCGACCGGCACCAGTTCATGCTTACGCACAACCGAGGCCGCAACTGACCAGTCACTGAAGCATGCTTCGCTGGCAAACGCTGGAGCGCTCGTCAGACTGCCGCAAAGCATGAGCATCAGTGCCGTGACACTGGCCAGTCTTTTCCACACTGAAATAATCATCATGCAGCAACATTAGGCGCGGCTGCCTGAACCGGCGGTGAATGAAGAATGCGGCTGCAAAGATGAATGCCAGCGGAGGAAAACTGGGTGGCAGTTCGCGCTATAAGGACCGGACGGCCACCAACCTGACAAAATTCAGATCGTTGCCTGCCGACCTGTGCCCCGTCCCCAGGTCCGGCCGATCTGATAGACATTACAAACAATCTGATCTTGCGCGCTGCCGAAATCCGAAACCTGATCTGCAGCCGAATAATCGACAGTTTCCGATGAGGCAGACAGCGTTCGCGCAACGTCGCTCCCGTTGATAATGTCCACTTCGTAGCTTTCGAATTCCTCCCCGAGGGGAACCTCGTCAACCTCCCAGTTGTCACCACCCGCTCGCGTTCGCCGGATCCAACTGATTGTCAAATCACCTGCGCTGCGCTGACCTCGCACATGAACGGGACTGAGCGGGCGTCGTCCCAATCCTTGGTACTCGTGCGTCTGCTCCGCAAAGTCACCATGTCCGATGTCGCGGTTTGCCGGTCCATAGCGCCAATTCAATGGTAACTTGACCTGCCCGGGTGCAAGGTCGATCCGCTGGATCGCGCCGTTCAATAAAACGAAGGGGGCACCAGTCGCCACGGCGCTGTCTGACATCGCTGTCTCTGTGCCGCTTTGCGCGCGCAGCAGGCCGCTCAAGTCGTAGGTTCGCTCGGCAACAAGCTCCGCCGTTTCAAACTGCAAAACCTCCCATTCACCAGATTCGTTTCTAACCGCGGCAGCATTGGCACCAGCAAGCAAGTTCAATCGCGAAACTGATTGCAATGTGCCTGAGTTCAGAACGACCCGTAGTGTCGAAGCGAAGTCAAATCGACCCTCAGGGCCAAGCGGCAGAACCGATAAGGTTTCGCCGACTGTGGAAGAGAGTGTGGCCGTCGAAGCCAGTGTGAATGCTGCATCGTCGGGAGAACGGTAAATCGCGATATCACCCGGCCACGGTGACTTTGCAATCGCTACGTAGCCGGCATCATCCGGTTCATCCCCTTTGAGCAGTGGCAAGTCAAGAAACAGGGCATCGGCCGTCCCCACAACGGGCAGGGCTGCCACATTGCCGCTACGAACTGGGCTGGTGCCGGGCCGGTAGACAACAGGATCGATGCTCTGCGCCTGAACTTCGCGCGGCCCACTATCACCAATTCCAGTGACTCGAAACAACCGCTCTTTGTCTGCCAGTGTCAGGCCGATCAAATCACCCGGCTCCACCGCCATCTGACTGGGTGGTAGCGAAAAGCCAGCCTTGTCGCGCGAGGCCCATGCCTCATGCAACCAGCTCTCGGCGATCGTTGCCGCCTGATCACTTTCCAGCATGATGGCAAGATCGGCACTGGCGACCCGTGAGCTCCGCCCCGTCAGTTTGCGTGCCTCATTGATCAGATTGCGATAGTCATCGGAAGCGCTGACGTAGCGCACCTTTGCTGAAGCCGGCAGCTCCGTTTCCTGTTGGCGGACAATTGACACGAGTTCTGAACCAGGGCGGTTCTCAACCGTCTCGTCAGGCTCCAACTGGGCGACCGTGGCATCACTCCCGCGATGCCGCATTCGGATCCGTCCACCGGTCTCAACAGCGTCGAAGAAAAAGGCCAACTCGAGAGGCTGCAACGCCTCGCGCGCAGCCATGATGCGATCAATCACATAACCCGGAATGCTCCCACTCAACTCAGACGAATCAAAGTCCTGAAACCCATAGTCAGATAATATCCGCGCCACGGCCTCATTGAGCGGCAAGCTCGCAAAGCGTCCGTTGAGCCAATGCCCAAATCGCCAGTTTGGCGCATCTCCCCAGGTCTCTTCATCATTCGGAAAAGCCGGATAGGGCCGTGCATCCCAAGCATAGATGTGGATGTGATCGAGATCGACCATGCGATCACCAAAGACCGAGGAGATCGGATTGCTGTCTGCAACATAAGCTGCGTGGCTCGGATCAAAGCCTTCGACAACAGCTTGAACATAGCGTCGCTGCATCAGGTCATCGCGATGCGACTCACTGAAGTAGGGGACAGCGCTTTCCGAGCTCTTCGGATCATAGAAAACGTTCGGCTGGTTGGCGCCTTTGTCGATCGCAGGACATCCGGTTTCCATAATCCAGATCGGTTTTGACTGCGGTGTCCATTCTGTCGATTCAACAGCCTCAACGCCAGCCGGTCGATTGAAATGCGTGCTTGTCCACCAGGACCGGATGTCCTTATAGCGAAACACCCATGGTTTGTTGGAACCGTCCGTAATAGGCGTGCGAACCTGTGCGTCTCTATCTTCAGAGCTTGCATAGTACCAATCGAACCCTTCGCCGCCAGACAGGTTCGACTTGAGATAACCGAGGTCATAAATCGACGTGGCCGCAGCCTGATCGAGATGTGTATCCTCGCTCCGCCAATCTGACAGCGGCCAATAGAGATCAATCCCAATTGCATCGATGTTTGACGACGCCCAAAGCGGATCGAGATGGAAGTATACATCTCCGCTGCCATCGCTCGGTTGATGCCCGAAGTACTCGGACCAATCGGCGGCATAGGTGACATTCGTCTGCGCCCCGAGGACCGATTTCACATCTGCAGCCAGCTCGACCAGCGCGTCTACAAACGGATAGCTGGATTGACTATCGCGAACTTGCGTCAGTCCACGCAGTTCGGTTCCAATCAGGAAGGTCTCGACGCCACCGGCAGCCATCGCGAGGAAGGCTTGGTGAAGAACAAAGCGCCGGTAGCTCCATTCGTCGGGACCGTTATAAACAACCGTCTCGCCGCTTATGGAGAAATGACTTGGCTGGGCTGTGCCGATAAGCGCTGAGAGCTGGATGCTTGCAGCAGCTGACTTATCAGGTGATCCGCTCACACCCGGCGCGGGATTGGTCGTAATACGTCCTCGCCATGGATAAACCGATTGAGAGGCGCCTGGACTGTAGGGATTGTCGAGTGTATTGCCGTCTGCAATGTCCATCAGGATGAACGGTGTCAAAGCGACGGCGATGCCACGTTCGTGCAGATCCTGGATCGCGGCAACGACGGTTTGGTCAGAAGGCGTCCCACCATAGGCCGGGCGGCCATCTTTGAGGCTGACCGTGTAGGCCGTTGATCGGGTCTCACCCGCGACACCCCACTCTAACGGGCGCGTATCTTTCTCGCTCCTCTCGACGCCTGGCCGTATCTCACACTGATCAGCGCGCAAATCAGTGCCAAACCAGCTGACAACGAGCGATGCTGACGAAACGTTCGGCAAAGTCGTCTCGAGTTGGTCCATGGAGGCAGCCCAGTTGGTATCAGCCAGCCGGGTGCTAACGTTCTCTGAAACCCGCGCACCGGCCGTACCATCGCGGGTGACTTGCTCGGTGGAATACACGAACTCGCCTGATCCCGGGATAACAACGACACCACGTATCCTGTCCCTCAGATCGTCAACGGATCGGAAAACTTCAAATGAAAGCTGCGGCAGGCGATTGCCAAACTGCGCGAGTGGCAGTCGCTCGAACACAATGTAGGCGACGCCACGATAGGCCGGAGCGTCATCTGCACCCAAGTTGGCAACGATGAGACTGTCCGCTTCTTGCGTGTCGGATCCCGTGTAGAAGCGATAGGCCGTAGTCGAGAGGTCAATCTCGTAACCGTCGGCCCACACGCGCCCAAGTCCGGTAAGCTCCCCCTCGGCAATAGCGACAGCAAAATTGGCATAATAACTGTAGGTCGTCTGAGTGGCACTCCCGCTTGATGATCCACCGCCGCCACCTTTTCCACCACCGGAACCGACTTCTTCGGTGGACGCGACTTCTTCAAAGTCTGTCGCCCAGATGACCTGTCCGCCAAGCCGCGCACGCCCGTAGACTTTTGCAATCGGAGCGCCTTCGCTGCACCAACGGCAACACAGTCTGGCGCCAGAATGTGCGATTGGCCTCCTGGTAGTTCGAGTAAGTGTTGTCACCTGGAATGCCGAGCAACATCGGGGGCACACCGAGAGCCAAAGCAATCTCACGCGCGGCAGCAT
>JBCDBQ010000602.1:0-4686 GCA_039183375.1 Pseudomonadota bacterium | reverse complement strand
TTCAACTCAGCTTTCGATGGTGTCGGTGCCAAGCCCGGAAACTACTTTCCCACCCATCTCAGTGACGAGATGGCATCCGTGAATCAACGGATCTACGACACCCTCAACAACGGCGTCTACAAAGCCGGTTTTTCAACTACCGAAGCAGCCTACCTTGCAGCTGTGGAACCGTTGTTTGAAACAATGGATTGGCTTGAAGATCGTCTGGCAAAGCAACGCTACTTGGTTGGCGACCAGCCCACCGCTGCTGATTGGCGCGCATTCCCGACCCTTTACCGGTTCGATGCAGTTTATCATTCACACTTCAAATGCTCGCGTCGCCGCCTCATTGATTATCCCAATCTATGGGCTTACACGCGGGACCTGTATCAACATCCAGGCATCTCCAATACGGTGAATATGGAGCACGCGCGCCGCCACTACTTTGAGAGTCACCGCAGCATCAATCCGCATGGCATCGTCCCGGTTATGCCGGCCGGAATAGATTTCTGGGCGCCTCACAATCGCGCCGAGCTGGCAAGCAAACCCGCTTAGCCGGTTGACGCAAAGCGCCTGCCCAAGATGTCAAAGCCGCGCAAATTACTTCCCTGACCTCGTGCGAGCACAACGGGCCGGCGCTAGTCAGCGGCGGCCAGGACGAAGTCATGCTCCACATCGAAGAAGGGGCCCTCAAAATCGAGTTCGGCAATACGTTCGGCATCGTCGATACGTTTGAACTCGGCCAAAAGACTCTCTTTTACGCCGAAGACCGCGTCTGAACGGATGTAAGGATCGTCGGGATCAAAGATATGCGTGGTCAGTTTCTCGAAACCGGCGGCTGACAGGATGTAATGAAGATGGGCCGGGCGATAAGGATGGCGCCCGAGCCGAGTGAGCAGCTGACCAACCGGTCCATCGTCAGGCACCGGATAGTATCGTGGCTTTGCACCGCGAAACCAGTAACGCCCATCCGCACCGGTTTTGAAAACGCCTCGCAGATTGAAGTCCGGTTGAATGCCCTTCTGCTGGACGTCGTAGAAGCCATCGTCGTTGGCTTGCCACACATCGATTGTGACACCCTCGATAGGTTTGCCATCCGTATCCGTGATGTGACCATGCACGAACATTGGTTCTCCCTTCCCATCGAGTGAGATATTGGCTCCCATGTCGAGCTGCGGTGCGTCGGCAACATGAAATGGCCCGAGAACAGTCGACTCCGAAGCACCTTCTGGTTTGCGATGATTGATGGCATCCACCAGCATTGACACACCAAGCACATCGGACAGCAGAATGTATTCCTGCCGCCAGTCGTTGCAGGTCTGACCAGTCGTTGTCAGAAATTGAATCGCTTCAAACCATTCCTGCTCGGTGGGTTCAATTTCCTTCACCGCCTCATGCAGCTTTCGAACAATGACTTCCATGACCAGCTGCAGGCGTGGATCATCGCAGTCAGACATTCGGCTTGTAACAGCTGTCACCGAGTTCTCTTCAGTGAAGTAGCCGCCGTGGTTCTCGGCATCGCTAACCATACTCTCTCTCCATGGCGGTTCATGCGCTTCGCACAACTTTACTGTGGCTCCATCATGCCCCAAAGCCATCGCAAGTACCGAGCGCCAATCGGTCTTTCAGTGCATGGCCTTCAAACGCCTGCATCAGGCCGAGATTGAACAGGAGACTACCTCTGCTCGCGCGGATGGTGTATCGGTAAAACCTAGTCAACTGCGGATGAACGCGGCACATAAATCAATTTACATATTTCGACTTTCGTTCGCTTATTTCTGCCCGACAAACGCCTTAATTGATGCATGAGAAAAAATTTCAAAAACATTATTGACTTGGAAACACTCTTCGACATATAAAGCCAGCCGCAGCCAAGAGCTGTGTGTTAGAAACCTAAGAGAAGACCAATGTTCTTCATATCCGCAGCATTCAATAAAGTCGGTAGCACCGCCAGCCTCATGAGCTGGTGTGCCATTGATTGTTGATGCGCGGAGGGTTGCTGACTTAACCAGATCTAAATCCCCCGACATTGCGACGCTGCTAAGCAGCATCCATCCGCGCCAACACCCAAACCAGGAAGCGCAGTCTGATGGATCGTGGCTGAGCCTGTCTAATACGCAGGCAAACCACTCCAGCTCGGGCAACTCTCCACGCTTCCACAACTGAACGATCACGGAATCGGTGATCACTCCTTCTGTAAGGGAGCCACGCGACACGGCCGCTCATAACTCGTGTGTTCATGAGTTGTTTGCATAGGTGGCGACATCGGACACATCCGACATCGCTCGGCCGCTCTCGCGGAGGCGCCTGAACAGAGCGAAGGATTGCGCCGTGAGCGAAAGAATTGTCCCGCGTAGCTCAGTGGTAGAGCAGTCGATCGATAATCGATGTGCGGTGGTTCGAGCCCACCCGTGGGGACCAGTTAATCCGGTGTAGCTCAGCCAGGCAGAGCGCGCCCCTCATAAGGGTTGAGGTCGTTGGTTCAAATCCAACCGCCGGGACCAGTTAGAACGCGAATGTATGAGACGGTTCACGTTTCCTGCATCCGCATAAGTGAAGTCGAGGTAGCTCAGATGGAGAGCGGCGGGACCGAAATCCCGTGCGGCGGTGTCTCGAAAACACCCCTCGGCACCAGAATTTAAGAGGAGCTGCCAAGGTAGCAATGATGGTTCATGCGGCCGGTTGAAGCCCGGTAGATGTTGGCTCGAAACCAACCCTTGGCACCACAGTTAAACGCGCTGCAGTGGCGGCACGACAGGAGATTACAGGGGCTTAGCTCAGCGGAAGAGCGGGAGGCTTACACCCTCCGACAGCGGCGGTTCGATCCCGTCAGTCCCTACCAGAATGCAGGAGAAGCACAGCAGTTAAGGGATCGTAGTTCAATCAGGAGAATACCCGCCTTGCAAGCGGGGGATGCCGGGGCAGATCCGGCCGGTTCCACCAATTTAGGAGCGTCGTCCAAAGGCAAGGACATTGGTTTCCAAGTCCAAAGATGTGGGTTCGAGTCCTACCGCTCCTGCCAATATGAGAAGTGGGCCGTCAAGCGGCTCGACTGAGGAGAAAAGATATGGTGCGCGGGCGAGATGGGAACGCTGCCGGTTGCAATTCGGTTATGACCCGGTTCGATTCCGGGGCGCACATCCAAAAATAGAGAGAAGCGGAAGTAGTTCAAAGGCAGAACGCTGGATCGCCACTTCGGAAACGCGGGTTCGAGTCCCGCCTTCCGCACCAATAGAGCGGGCTCGGAGCATCGGTCGGCAAACTCGCGCCACCGCTTGGAAACCCGAGGGCCGGCGGGATTTGCCTCGATCTCTGCGCATTCTGTCTTGTGCGTGGTGCCACCACGCTCTTCGCCAGCCTGCTTGATCTTGCGGCAAATCCCGCTCGGCAGAATGGCGCCAGTTTGCCGACCGGTGCTCCACTCAGAGGAAGAGCACTTGGTTTCCACCCAGGGTGTCGTCGGTTCGATCCCGACAGTCCGCCCCATGAAGTCCACGCCGTCGGCGTTGGAAGTTGAGAATGCAAAGTGGTTGTTGCCGGCTAGACATTTCAGTCAGGGAGCAACGCGACCCGGCCGCAAGGCCGCCCAGTCGGAGGTGCCGCGCGATGCGCGAACGGCACCGCGAGACAAAAGAATTGGCCGGCGTAGCTCAACTGGCAGAGCAGCGCTCTTGTAAAGCGAAGGTTGTGGGTTCGATGCCTACCGCCGGCACCAGAAGTATGAATTTGAACTTATCAGAGCCTGAACGCGACGAACGAGGAGCACTATGAATCTGGACGATTGGCAGAGTGGTAATGCAGCGGCTTGCTAAGCCGTCGAGGCCGAGAGGTTGCGGAGGTTCGATCCCTCCATCGTCCGCCAATATAATGTTTCTGCCCTCAGGTGAAACGTGCGCAATTAATATCTGCGCGTGAATAAAGATCTGCGCCTTATTCAATGATCGAACCAGAAACAAAAACCGGACATCGAGATAGAATAAACGAAAAATAATCCGAGATAGGAGTTGACAGTTAGGACATAATGACCTAAAACAAAATGCCCGTAGTCATGGTCGCGGTTACTTCGACTTTCCCTCGACTGAGCACCGTTACCGCTGTTTCTCGGGCGACTAGTGTAGCGAAATTGACGTTTGCAAACCCAAGCAGCAGCTGTTGTGAGCAAACGCCAAATCAAAAGCTAAACTAGATACATAGATACCCTAGTGTTCCTCTTGGTTCAGACATTTGCACCGAACTGCACCGCGATTAGAGGCAAATGTCCGAACCGGAACACTAGAGATTACGACCAGTAGTCAAGGACGTGGTTACTTCGGCTGTTAACCGGGTGGTCGCGGGTTCGAATCCCGTCGTCTCCAACACTGTGGGGACGTAGCTCAGTGGATAGAGCACCTACGTACCATTTCCGCCTTTCCTCTGGTCGGCTGAACTGCCCCGATAAAGGGGATTTGAAAATTTGGCCCCGTAGTCATGGCCGCGGTTACTTCGTTCCAGAAAGCGAGCCCAGACCGTTGCCGCTGTTCCTCGGGGTTTCGTACTGCCTGTCACCGGGCAGAAAGTGAGAGTGTGATGGCACGATTGAACAGAAAGAGCGTTGCGCGCACGCATGAAGGCGCGCCAGCTGTTGCTAAACTGACGTCATATCAGGAACTGCGTCGGACCGTTTTGTCGTGCCTGCTCTGGGAGAAACAATTCTACGAGGGCGGTGTT
>JBCDBQ010000601.1:0-4702 GCA_039183375.1 Pseudomonadota bacterium | reverse complement strand
ATAGCCTTCGGTCGCTTCAAGGCCTCGCGGATCGACATCGGGTGGTAGGAACTGCGGCTTGCGATACCAGGTGTGGGCGACTTCCTCGAGCGTCACCTCGGCATCGCCGACTCTGGCAGATCCCTCCGAGAGAACGACGTCTTCCGCTTTGGCTTGCAGCAAGTGAGCTGCAATAGCACGAATTCGATTGCCGAGTTCAGCCGCCGCCGTACCGACCGCACCACCGGCCATGACAATCGCCCGCGATCCCCACGTACCAGTCGAATAAGGTGTGTAGGCGGTATCACCGTGGACAACCTTGACCTTGGCAGGATCGACCCCGATCTCGGTGTTAGCGATTTGCGCCAACGTCGTCTCCAGACCCTGACCGTGACTGTGCACACCAACGCGCAACTCCAGGCCTCCGTCCGGTGTCAAGCGCGCTGTGGCCTGCTCATAACCTGGGACCATCGGCACGCCCCAGCCTTGATAAACCGACGTGCCATGAGCGCCCTGCTCGCAGAAAATCGAGAAGCCAACACCAATGCGCGTGCGCCCGGCGGCATCCTGCTGTCGCCTGCGCACACCATCGACATCAATCGCCTCAACCGCGCGCCGGAGCGCTTCCGGATAGTCGCCACTATCGAAATACTTATTGGTGATATTCGTGAACGGCATCTCCTCGGGTTCTACCAGATTACGTGCCCGAATGGCCTCGGGCGTCATGCCGAGATCTTCCGCCAGCGCATCCATCATTAGCTCCATCGCGAAGCAAACGCCGGTACGCGCGACACCCCGGTAGGGCAGAATGCCTGGCTTGTTCGTTGCTGCCGAAGTCGCCGTGCAGCGAATTCCGCGCATCCTGTAGGGACCGGGAAGGATGCTGGTGACCTGCGCAGCTTCGAGACATGCTGAAAACGGATAACAGGAATAGGCACCAGAATCGACGAGCGCTTCGCATTCAACCGCGAGCAATTCTCCATCGGCAGCCGCATATCCTGTGACTTCGTAGTAGTGCTCTCGACAGTTGGCACCGCTGATCAGGTGTTCGCGCCGATCCTCCAACCATCGAATTGGACGCTCCAATTTCATCGCCAGAAAGCCTGCGCATACTTCTTCGACGAGTAGAATGCCTTTATAGCCGAACCCGCCACCGACATCTGGCGGGATGATACGAACCTGTGCGTGTTCCAGACCCAGACACTCCGCCAGTCCGCTGCGTACAATGTGCGGCATCTGGGCCGCCGTGTAGAGCGTGAGCAACTCAAGATGCCGGTCCCATTCTGCAAGGCAGCCACGCCCTTCAATCGGTGCCATGCACTGACGTGCGGTCCGATAGGTTCGCGTGATGACAGCGGCCGCACCTGCGATTGCCTCCTCAAAATTTGTGTCGACTTTCGACTGCAAGAAGGCGTTCTCATCCCAACCTTCATGCAGGATAGGCATCGACGGATCGCGCGCTGTTGTCATTTCGACAACCGCGGTCAGTTCTTCAAAATTGATATCGACGCGCTCGCATAAGTCCTCGGCCTGAGCCCTTGTTTCTGCCAGACAGGCAACAATCGGCTCGCCAACATGAAGAACCTTGTCTCGTGCCAACACTGGTTGCACTGAATTGCGAAAGCCCGGCAGGGAACTGTTCGCTTCGATACCGGAGACACCGACAAGATCGCCACCAACAAAAACGCTATCGTCACTATCGTCTGGTTTGGTAACGGACTTGATACAGGCGTGCGCCAACGGACTGCGCACGAAAGCCATCTCAAGCATGCCGGGGCGACGGATATCTCCGACATATCGCCCACGGCCACGCAGATACCGATCGTCTTCCTTCCGCGCTAGTCGCGCGCCAACCCCTCGCTGACGATCCTGAGACTCCATATCTGCCATGCGCGCTCCCTGAGACGACCGAAGCCATCAACTGACTAATATTGCGCTATCGCCACCGGCCGCCGCGCTTGACACCCGCAAGGAAAGCAAACACGCTCCGTTTTGGCAACGATCGGCAATTGAAAACCCGCTGGATGATCAGCTGTACAAAAATCGATCAAAGTGACTGATCTTCGTGCGGTCGACGGGAAAGTTGTACCGACGTGAGTTGATGGAGAGCGCAATGGCAGCTGCTGGGACCTACGACACAATCATCGAGAAGGGCCGTTTGATTGATCCTGCAGCCAAACGCGACGGCCGTTTCGATATTGCTATCAAGGATGGCAAAGTTGCAGCCGTTGAATCCGACTTATCCGCTGCCAAAGCCACGCAGCGGATTGACGCCAAGGATCATGTCGTCATACCGGGCATGATCGATACTCATGCTCACGTCTATCAACACGTCACCGGCAAGTTTGGTCTGAATGCCGATCTGGTGGGTGTTCACTCCGGCGTCACAACGTTGATTGATCAGGGCGGCCCGAGCTGCATGACGATCGGCGGCTATCGTCACTATGTAACAGACCAATCCAAAACGCGCGCACTCTGCTTCATCTCCTGCTACCTGGTCGGCGGCCTAGAAGGCCATCTCTACCCTGACCTTTATGGTCCCAACGGTGTCAACAAAGAGCACACGATCAAAGCTGCCTTGGAAAATCGCGATATCGTCCGCGGCATCAAGGCTCATGCTGAGATCGGCGGACAATCCCGTTGGGGCATGGACGTCATCAAGATCGGTAAGGAGATTTCGCGCGCCACCGAATTGCCGCTCTACATCCATCTCGGTCAACTCTGGCCGACGGCAGACTCGGCACCGATCCCTGATGCTGATGAGCTGATCCGTGAGCTCACGCCACTGATGGAGCCCGGTGATATCATGGCTCATCCATTCACGCGGCATCCGGGCGGCTTCGTCTCTGCTGACGGTAAAGTTCACCCAATCCTGCTGGAAGCCGTCCATCAGCGAGGCGTTCGCGTTGACGTTGGTCATGGATCGCATTTCAGTTTTGAGGTCGCCAAGACAGTTCTCGATGCCGGGATCATGCCCTACACATTGGGCGCGGATATGCACGGCTACAACGTCAAGATACCGGCACAAAGCGCCGACGGCGATCGAGAAGCCAATCCATTCTTCGGCGTTGCACCGTTCAACCTGACCATAGCCATGACAGAGCTTCTGCACCTCGGCGTGGCGCTTGAGGACATTATCCCGATGGTCACGTCCAATCCGGCGGACATGCTGGGACAAGCTGACGAAATTGGCTCACTTCAGGTCGGCCACGCCGCTGACGTCAGTGTCTTGAAGGTCGAGAACGGCAAGTTCTTCCTCTACGACAATAGCGATGCAGAAGAGATAGCCGATAAACTTATTCTTCCTGCATTCTGCCTGCGAGACGGTGTTCGTTACGACATCACGTCTCCTCTGGTCCCTGATGCCATTGCAGCATAGATGCCTGCCAGCCAAGCAATGAAAACGGCCAGTGAAATGATCTTGCCGAAACCAACTTCGAGCACAGGCGCACCTATGCTCGACCCGAAAATTCTCAACAAGGTCATGCCGTGACGCGCGAACCAATTCATCTCAAGACCGACGTCCTGGTGATTGGTGCAGGTGGCGCTGGCATGTACGCCGCAATCGAGGCGGCCCGCAACGGTCAGCAGGTCCTACTCGCAGACCGCGGATTGATTGGCCGCGGCGGTGCCACCGTCATGGCCATGATGACCGTCGCCGTTGCGCTAGGATCGCAAGGACCAGACGATCCGGAGTTTCACTTTGCCGACACACTCCAGTCTGGTCGCGGGTTGTGCGATGAAAGCATCGCCCGTCTACTTTGCGAGAACGGTCCGGGTTGCATAACCGAGATGGACGAATGGGGGGTCGGCTGGGCGCGCGAAGGCGGCAACATAAAGTCAGCGTTCGCACCAGGACACGATCGCCCGCGCTGCGTCTACGTTGATTTCCTCAACACCGGACCAGCGGTTTCGAAGACATTGCGCAAAGTGCTCCGTGACTACGATGGCGTGCGCAGGGTCGGGGATTTGCTGATCGTCGACCTCATCAAATCGGAAGGTCGGATCAAAGGTGCTGTCGCGCTTGATGTCAGCTCCGGCCGTGCCGTTATCATCTCCGCCAATGCAACGATCATCGCAACGGGCGGTCTCACTCGGCTTTACAGGCGCAGCAGTGCGTCCTTCAACATGGGCGGCGACGGCTATGCACTCGCGCTGAGAGCTGGGGCACAGCTCATGGATATGGAGTTCGTGCAATTCTTTCCGATCGGCCATCTAGCACCGCGTCTGATCGGCCTTGATCCGATTATGTGGGACCCATTCCGTTACAAGCTCGGTGGTCGTCTCCTCAATGGCGAACGACAGGAATTTACCGATCGCTATGGCACTGCTGAGGACGGCCGTTACGTGATCACGCGCGATGCTGCCACTTACGCCATCACCAAAGAGGTAGCGGCCGGACGTGGCACGCCGAATGGCGGTGCGTATTTAAGCTTCGAGCACTTGAGCGAAGAAACTCTGAAAGATGCCTTCGGTCCGGTGATCGAAAAGCTCAAGTCGAATGGCATAGACCTGACTAAGATGCCGATCGAGGTATCACCGATCGCCCACTATCATATGGGCGGCATATCTGTTGACAGCAACATGAAGACTGATGTGCCGGGCCTACTTGCAGCCGGCGAGGCAGTCGCCGGTGCCAATGGTGCCAATCGCCTCTCCGGCAACGCCATTACCGAGGCACTTGTCTTCGGCCAACGTGCCGGCCGCACGGCTTCAGAGATTT
>JBCDBQ010000600.1:0-4705 GCA_039183375.1 Pseudomonadota bacterium | reverse complement strand
TTTGAAGAATTTCTCGACAGCATGATTCATAAGACGCGACTCTTCGCTCGCCTCAGCCAGCGTGTCGATCTTGAACCAGGTGAAAGGCGCAGCGTCACACACGTATTGCACGCTCCACTCCCGCAATTGTTGTGATCCAATAATAAGCTTATCGAAAAGTCAGGACGATATGATGACTTTAATTTGTCTGGACCAAGTTCAGACCGGGGGTGAGGCTATGAGGCCATAGCACGCTACTTAAAAGGAGAAGAAAAGCGCGGGTCGTTAAGAAACTCCTGGTCTGTCAAAGAATTTAGGAAGGCCAGAAGGTCGGCTTTCTCGGACTTCGTCAGCTCAAAGCCGGTTACGAATTCCGAGCGAAGGGGAGATGGAGCACCGGTTCGTGATGCCCGCCCTCCCTGTTTGTAATGTTCAATCACTTCGGCCAAAGTCGCAATCGAACCATCATGCATGTACGGAGCCGTCACCGCTACGTTACGCAAAGATGGCGTACGAAACCGTCCAACGTCTTCGGGCTTGCTCGTGATATCAGACAAGCCTTGATCATTGCCAGGTAGTTGCCCGATGCCTTTGAGATTATAGAGCCCTGTGTTGTGAAAACGCGCCGAGGTCGCAGCTTCTGTGAAGTGGGGTGCCTGATGACACTGCCCACAACTCAGTCGCTGGCCAAAGAACAATTTTTCCCCGCGCTTTGCTGCCGACGTGATAGCGCTTGGTTCACCACCGTAGCGGTAGCGGTCATAGGGTGATCGGGCAGAGATCAATGTTCGCTGGAATGTTGCAATAGCCTTCCCAATGTTCTCGAAATCAATACGGCCATCAGTACCTGGGAACGACTCGGCAAACAGCTTTCGGTAGACGCTATTCGACATAAGCAGATCAACGATAGCTGTTTCATGTCCGAGCGAACCCATCTCTACCGGTTTCGTGCCGAAGAGCGGGCGACGCAACTGCAGCTCAAGGTGGCGCTCACTTGAGTTGGCCCACGTCAGTGCCTGAAAGTAGGCCACGTTTGTCAGTCCCATCGAATTGCGATGATGGGGCTCGCCAGTAATCCCGATCGGAACGCGCTTGTTATCAGCAAAGCCGAGGCTTTGCTGATGGCAGCTCGCGCAGGACATGTAGCCTGGTCCAGACAGGCGAATGTCGTAAAACAAGCGCCTGCCAAGCTCCACCTTGGACGCGCTCATTGGATTATTGGCTGGTACGGGCGGTGGCGGCATCCATGGCGGCAGGCGCCAATCAAAACTTTCCGCTGCACTGACTTGAGGCGTCAGCGCGAAAGCAAAGAGCAAAAGCAATAAGAGCGGACGAAAAAACATCTGGCCTCATCCTGCCAAGGACAGAGGTCAGTCTGCCCATGGCTTGGGATGAATGCAAGTCAATGGTTACTAGTTGAGCGGGGCTGGAGGGGTCGCAAGGTTAATGGTGACATTCTTGCGCTGGGTAAAGCTGTCAAGCATGCCTTCAAGAGAGAACTCACGCCCGATGCCGGATTGCTTGATGCCACCATAGGAATGGCCAGGGACCTGTCCAAGGCCTTGGTTGACCTGTACCCAACCAGCCTCAATGTTGTGCGCCGCATTAATTCCGCGGGCGATATCGCGCGTCCAAACATAAGCTGCGAGGCCATAGTGACTGTCGTTTGCCATGCGAATAGCTTCAGCTTCATCGGTCCAGCGGATCGCCACGAGAACCGGCCCAAAGATTTCCTCGCGCGCCAATCGCCAATCGTTCGATGTGTTCGCGAAGATTGTTGGCACTGTGAAGTAGCCCTTGCTCAGCGGGCCGCTCTCTGGAGGCATGCCGCCACAAACAAGCTTGGTATCAGCGTGCTTCAGGCCATCTTCAACGTAACCGCAGACTTTTGTGAACTGCTTGTTGTTGATGATCGCGCCCATGTCCGTTTCTTCCGCCAAGGGGTCACCAATCTTGATAGCGTCAAGTTTGGTCGCGAGTTTATCGAGGAAGCTGTCGAAGATGCTGTCGTGCAGAAACAGGCGTGAGCCTGCGGTGCAAGACTGGCTCTGGCGCGTGAAGCGCATGGCGGCAATCATGCCATCTATTGCCCAATCTTCATTGGCGTCCGGATAAACGATTGACGGGCTCTTGCCGCCTAATTCGAGTGACACCGGTACAATACGATCGGCAGCCGCCTTCATGATGAGCTTGCCAACGGCCGTCGAGCCCGTGAAAGAGAGCTTGCGAATGTCGGGATGCTCTGAGAGTGGTGCGCCGCACTCAGGCCCTGTCCCGGTAAGAATATTGACAATGCCTGCCGGCAAGAATTTTTGGCAGACTTCTGCGACCCGCATGATGCCCAGCGGAGCATCCTCAGCGGCTTTCATGACGATCGTGTTGCCGGCGCACAATGCGGGCGCGATCTTCAGCGCCCCGAGCATGACAGGTGCATTCCAGGGGATGATGGCACCAACGACACCGAGTGGCTCGCGCCGGGTATAGCTTAGAACATTCTCGCCCAGCGGAAGTGTTTCACCTTTCAACTCGCTGCCGAGACCGCCGAAATATCTGAAGACATCAGCGACCAGTGTAGCCTCCGGGCGGGCTTGTGTCCGAATGGCGTTGCCGGTCTCTTTCGCAATAATCTGCGCGAGGCCCTCAATTTCTGTTTCCAGTGCTTCCGCGATCTTAAGCAGGATCTTTCCGCGCTCGCGCGGCGCCACCTTGGACCACTCCGGCAAAGCTTTTGAGGCGGCAGCAACGGCACGGTTCACATCTTCCGCGTTGCCTCTCGGCACCGTCGCAAACAACTCGCGCGTGCTCGGTGACTCGATAGAGATCGTATCGCCAGTGGCTGAATCCACCATACTGCCATCGATCAGCATCTGGTGCTTCTGCACGGATGCGGCGGTCGTAGGTTCGTGGGCAAGGGCCATTGGTCGTCCTCCTCATGATCCGGAATTTCTGCTGTTGTAGCAGGCGTATCGATCTGGGAGAAGTCATCTGGCGGAGACTGTGACGATGAGCGAAACTAGTATATAGAGCGCTCCAAGTTGCTATAGACGAGGCGATCGATGGATACCGCAGGTGTAATCCTGAAAGACGGACGACAGGCAGGTGCCGAGTCGGGCCAGCCGGAAGACAACGGGACTAACCACCCGCTTTTCGCCAGTTATCCTAGCTCCGTGACAGCCAAGAAGCTACGCAAGCGGCTGATCCGGGAGATGCGCCAGGCCATAGATGATTATGCAATGCTGAGCGCCGGACAGCGCTGGCTGGTATGTCTGTCAGGCGGTAAGGATTCGTATAGTCTCTTGAGCTTGTTGCTGGATCTTAAATGGCGCGGCCTGTTGCCCGTCGAATTGCTGGCTTGCAATCTTGATCAGGGCCAGCCCGGTTTCCCCAAGCATATTCTACCAGACTTTCTGAACCGCCTTGGAATTGCCCACCACATCGAGACACAAGACACCTACTCAATTGTCACTGACAAAGTACCGAAGGCACAAACATACTGTGCACTTTGCTCAAGGCTGCGCCGCGGAATTCTCTATCGGATTGCACGTGAGCACGATTGCCAAGCCGTTGTCCTGGGTCATCATAGCGACGATATTCTTGAAACTTTTTTTCTGAATCTGTTTCACGGTGGTCGGTTAGCCACTATGCCGCCCAAGCTGATCAATGAGGATGGCGACCTAACGGTGTTACGCCCGTTGGCGCTCTGCACTGAGACTGATCTTACGAAGTTTGCGGGACTCATGGACTTTCCAATCATCCCTTGCGATTTGTGCGGCTCGCAGGATGGTCTGCAGCGGCAGGTGATCAAGTCGATGCTGACTGGCTGGGAGCAATCAAATCCGGGGCGCAAGCGCGTGATGCTCAAGGCTTTGGCGAATGCGCGGCCGTCGCACCTCCTGGATCGCTCGCTGTTTGATTTTGCGAATCTGGCAATGGCGGGATCATCAAAAGAAGAAGCCGACGAGCCTTGTGAGGCTACGTCGGCTTTTAGCGATCTACGCTGGTAGGGCCAGCGGATCGACAGGGTTCGAAGAGGTCAGAACGGCCAGGCTACGTTGGCAGTCAGATAGGCGCCTTCATGACCAGCATAAGACTGGATGTTGGTGTCGGGATCATCGACGAACTGATAGCCTGCCGATAGCAACAAGCCGGATTGGACCTTCGGGTCAGGCTTGTAGCGCAGCAGCATGAAGCCACCAAACCTCTGCGCGTTGAATGCATCATCTCCGATCAAGGCGACTTCCGGTCCGAAAGTCACGCTTTCGATCGTATAGCCGCCGCGAATTGTACCGCGGTAGCTGTTGAAGGCCGTCGCATAGAGACCTTCGAGAGTGAGATAGGCGCGACCATTGTCGAAGCGATAGTCGGCGGAGAAGACGCCACCAAACTTTCCGCCGGACACTGCAGCGTTTGAGTCTTCGGGATCCTGCGAGTGGTTGCGATAATCAGCCCCGGCATAGAACGACATCGAGCTATACTGCCTGGTAATCTTCCAGCCAACTGAACCGGAAATCTCGCGGAAGTCACCCTCGACAGAGCTGCCTGCTACAGCATTGCTCGCATAATCATAATCGCTGAAACCGATCGTGCCTCTCAGCATCATTCCGGAGCGGCGGACATCACCGCGGACCGCCATGTCAAAGCCGCCATAGTAGTAATAGGCGTCCTTCGCAAAATCGATCCCACCGTAGCCTACAATCCAGGAAGGTGCGTAGGCGGAACCAAACTT
>JBCDBQ010000599.1:0-4707 GCA_039183375.1 Pseudomonadota bacterium | reverse complement strand
TGACGAACGCGGCTCTCACAAGCTCAACTACGAATTGTCGAGCGCTCGGCTTCAGACAGTCTATCGCTATGCTCGGGCCAACGGCTACTCGGGTGAGTTGATACTGCGTCCTCACGGCAAGAGGCAGCCGTTTGCAGGTGTCGATCGAGCCAAGTATTCGCGGCAGCAGCTGTACCAACTCGATCGGCGCGTCGAACTCCACCTTGACCAGCGAGCGCAATAGAGCCAAGCGCTCGACTCGTAAATGCTAATGAGCAGAAGTATTGCTGTGACCGCAAGCAGCTGCAGCGGAGCGGAGCGCGTGTCGGCCGTCAACCAGCTGTAACGGTCCGTTTCCTAGATGTCCGCTGTCTCGGTTCTGTGACTCGGTCGTTGCTCCGGGCCCTGCTCTTGCTCAGGACTGAGATGCCTCACGAAAAGAAGCTGTACGCGCGCGTAGATCTTGTCCGCTATAGCTCCCCAAAACAGACACCATAACCTCGCTTGAGTACTTCGGCGTCGGGCGAGAAAGAGACTATGGCACAGACCGTCGCTGGTCCAGCCGAGCAACCAACCTGACGAGTTACTGCCCTAATGTCAGCTCGCGTAACCTACATAGCTGACGCGATAGCCGAGGCTTGAATTATATCGCGATCGTAGGCTGTCTTTGACATCGATTGTTGCGGACCGACCAGGAGAACCACACATCAATCCGCACGTGTGGCCGCGAAGATATTGTCAGTGTTATTCCCTACAATTAATGGTTTCTGTACTCGGCAGCATGGCCGGGGTTGCCATGTCGTCAAGTGCTGCAGGAGTCTACGAATGTCCCAATCATCGAAAATGTATCAGAACCCAATTTGTTGCGTGTTTGCCTTGCTGTGCTTGTTCTCTGTTGCACTCTGTTTTTCGATCGTTGATGCGCAAGCGCAGTCCCGTGCAGCTTGGTCGGCCCTCAAGAGTGGCAAAGCTGTTGCGCTCTTGCGTCACGCAAAAGCACCTCTAAGGCCAGGCGCCGTGAAGCAAAAAGGGCCGCGTATTGTTAATTTGATGGATTGCTCTAGCCAGCGCAATTTGTCCGCCGCAGGCCGCGCCCAGGCGCGGCGGATCGGGCGGGCATTCCGCAAGCGGGGTATTTCGAGCGCGCGGATTATCTCCAGTGCCTATTGTCGTACGGTTGATACCGCCCGACTTCTTGCCCTAGGAGGCGTTCAGACCAATTACGACATCAATGCATTATCACGGCCAACTGCGCGGCAACAAACAGCCGGCTTTCGCGCACTCCTGCGCAATGCGCCAAGCGGTATGGCAACGATACTCATCACTCACAAGTCGAACATTCGCGCGCTCATCGGCATCGGACCCGCATCAGGTGAAACTATTATCGTCACGCGATCCGGCCGTGTCTTGGGGCGGATGCGGATGTAGAACGCTGTGGTTAGAGCCAGCAGGGATCTTTCTGAGTAGGTTGATCCTCAGACGACAGATGCAGCAACTGCGCAGGGCAGCAAAGGAGCATCAAGCGATTTGCATAGTCCAAACACATTGCTTCCGCTCAACCGGTTCTAAGCAGACATGGCCAAGCAACGGGTCGACGGTCGAGATGGGCCATGAACAGACGTTTAGTGTTTGACAAGACGTGACTGATAGCCTCTCCCAACACAGCCATCGATCCGAGAACAACGATGCACAGCCTCTGGTATTCTCTCGTCCTGTTCGCCTATCAAGTCGCGTTCTTTGGATCTCTGACAGTTGCTTCGAGGGCCGAAGAAGTAACCATGATGCGAGAGGTGGTATTAGTTATCTCCCTCGTGACGGTCTTAGGACACGCTATAGCGGCAACTCTGTTTTCCGTCCTCTCAATCACTGGACCCTTTCATCGCATCAAGCGACCCGTTTACTGGTATTTCGTTGGCGCGGGTGTTGCTTTAACGGCGTTGATCGCTTGGGCCTGTTGGGAATTTACGAGGGACACCAAGCAGGCAGTGATGATAACGTCGCTTGTTGCAGCCTATTGGTCATCGACAGCGGCAATCACGCTACAAGGTGTCTCTGGACTTAGATTGACCCGCAAACATTAACGAATGTGGTGGAGCGATATGCGCGAAGGTTTTCGGCTCTTCTTACGCTTTGCGATCTTGCATATCGCCGTGCTCATCTTCGCGATGCTATTGATATTGGGATTGCAACTTGAGCCTACTTGGCTTGCGGTAGTCTTCGCCGTGTTTCTGGCATTCGCAGTTGACCAGCTGTTCATCAAAAGGATCCTCGGCGAATAACTATCAAATCAGTTCTTATGTCATTGCAATTGACTCCTTAGGTCGGTTCGCAGTTGGACTTGAATCGCCGTTCAGGGTCACTAGTAAGCCTGATCAACTGCAGCATGGAACGCACGCTGTTCCCCCTGAAAGCAGACGAGATAGGCTGAACATTGAGTATTCCGAGCCGGGCCAGGAAGAGTCCTGAGCACGTGCAGCACGCTCGGCGTATCTCAACGAGGCGCGATGTCAAAAGCGGACATCGCAATCGCATCGCTGGCTTCACTGCATCAACGACGCGAAGTCCATAGAGCTGAACTGAACGTAAGCTTTCGGTCTACGAGCTGCTGCCCTGGCGGCATGCTCTCCGGGTCGGGCTTGGGCCGATTACCGAACGCTCAATAACGTTAGGGGGCGGGCATCACTATCAACAACTCCCCACTTCGCCTCAATGGTCGCTCAGGTTTCCGAACTCAACTCTAGTCTCAGTCTTTATTTCTGATTCCAGCTTAAACCAACTCTATAACTGTGAGCCCATTGGAAACGGCCCAAGCCGATATCGGCAACATTGAATGTAGTAACGGCATAATACCACTTTCTAGATAGTTGCTGATAAGCGTCGTCTGGGGAGGAAAAACATGACCAAACTCGTTCACAGTATGATCAGAGTTCTCGACGAAGCGGTTTCCGTTCAGTTCTATCGTGACACCTTCGGACTAGAGGTCGTTGACCGGTTAGACTTTGAGAGCTTCACGCTCATCTACATGGCTCTTCCCACGTCTGGGTTTGAACTTGAACTCACCATCAACAAGGGCCGCGAGACGCCATACGATCTGGGCGATGGCTACGGCCATCTAGCAGTCGTCGTGGATGATCTGGAAACAGCGCGCGCTGCGGCTGAAAGTGCCAAATCCAGTCCTGGTGACATCGTGGATTTCCGCCCGGGCGGAGAGCGAATTGCCAGATTCTTTTTCATAAAAGACCCTGATGGCTATCAAATCGAGGTCATCGAGAAAGGAGGGCGATTTAAATGAAATCTCGCGACCATAAAGGTCGTCTTCAAACATCGCGTCGGAACTTCATCAAAGCTGGCGTCGTAACAGGCGGCCTAATAATAAACCTAAAGTGGCCTTCAATTTTGGCTGCACAAACAACTGAGGGAGGAGTATCTATGTTGTTTCATCTGGACTTTAATGTCGAGTATTCGGCTGCAATGACGCAGAATGATCTGTTCGAAATCTGGGCAGAGGAAGCAGGTGCCGCGTTAGGGGCAAAGAAAGCAGGCGTTGTTGTTGATCTGTGGAAAGCAGTTGGGGCACGCCGCGTCATCGCTATAGTAAAAGTCGAAAGCATGGAGATGCTGGACCAGATCTTGCTTGATCTACCGATCATGAAGAAGATGGGGCAGCACGTGCAAGTCGATGTGACTGCTCTGCGAACCTATGAAGGCTTTGCCGCAGACGTAAAAGAACGCGTCGGCCGCTGATCCGGAAAAGGAGACGTTCAGATGTGTAAATTGTTTATCGATGCCGATCCCGCACTTTGGACGTCTCACACTCGATCGTTTCGAATGGATGGGATGGTCACAAGCGTGCGGCTGGAAGAGATGTTTTGGCGCACGCTTGAAACAATCGGACAACGAGATGATTTGACCGTTCCACAACTGCTGCATCGGCTTTACAATGAAAGTCTTGATGCCGGCCACGATGTTGGCAATTTTACATCCTTTTTACGCGTATGCTGTTTGAGGTTTATTGATCTACAATTGCGCGGATTTATACCGGAAGAAGATCGCGTGAAGATATCCGAGCTTCCTGCTGATGATATCCTTACACTTGAGGCCGTAGAACGATCCAAGGCCAATCCCGGATTAATGTAGAACTTTATGCCTCTCCGCCAGAATTCATGCTCGGACGAGCCTTGGAGAGTCGTATACTCGTGCGCTGCTTGGGGAAGGATGCGTCTCGTCCTTTTCCTATTTACCTAACCTTACCGAAGTGTCGCCAGGATTGATGAGACTCCAAAACGGGCAGCGGATCTAGTGGCGGAACTGCTATTGTCCCGTCAGCTAATGCTGCATTTGCTCAGGTCCACTATTGGGAGTTGTTCTTGTTGTTGCGATGCGAAGGCAGAAACTGATTGATGACCGAGATGGGTCATGACCGGCAAATGCCTGTTTGAACAAATCCTGTCCGCTATTACCTTCATCGCGGACATGGCTCAGCGCTGAGGCAATGGTCGCGAAGGGGTGTCGGCGGAAGAATTACTCGTAAACAAATCACGACCGCTTTTCTCCAGTTTGCTATCAGCTGCACACCGACACGGACTGTCCAGCCTCCATTGCTTGAGTCACTTACTCAGCCTTTCTCTAACAACGTCTCGGGCACCAACGCTCGCTTGCCGAGAGCATAATGTGGACGAATGTGATTGTATTGCTTTAGCCAGTTATCCCAGTTGTCCCAGTTGTCCC
>JBCDBQ010000598.1:0-4709 GCA_039183375.1 Pseudomonadota bacterium | reverse complement strand
TTGGAACCAGCCTGCACCAGTCGACCGAACGGCCTCGGCGGGAGCCGGGTTCATGCTTTCAATATCTTCGGCCAGCAACTTGCCGTAAAACCCAATCGTTGCAATCGACAGTGCCAGGAAGCCAGCGAAAGGACCGAAGCCGAACAACTTCACAGCGAAAATCGCCAGGATCACTTCTGGGAACGTACGTGATAGAGCGATGATCGCTCGGCAGAAAAAATAGACTGGTGTCGGTGATAGATTTTTGGCAGCGCCTAGACCAACCGGAATGGAAAGCGCGATGCCGGCGACGGTCGATATGATCGCCATCCAGACGCTCTCCAGCAAGCCATCAACGATGGACTCCCAACGGCTGACGAAGTCCGGAGGAAAGAACGATAGAATGAACTTTTGACCCCGCGGAATTCCTTCGGCCACCCGTGCCCAGTTGACATCCATGGTGCCAAACGCCGTCGCAAGATATGCGGCGACACCGATCCACAGCAGCCACCGCAGGAGTGAGCTCTTGATAAAAGGCGGCTTCTTCCAGCTTGTGGGATAGCTTGCTGTTGCCGACGCGCCGGTATCAGTCATGACTGTGACACCGTCTCTTTTGCTCCGCGAAGCTTGTCGGCCGCGTCCTTAAGAGCGGCATCCTCCTCGTCATCGTCGTCGACAGGATCGATAGTCGCCTCCCAGTCTTCCTCGCCATAGATATCCGTCAGAACATCTGTTGTCAGGCCGGATGGTGCACCGTCATAAACAATTTCACCGAGCCGAAGTCCGACGATCCGCTCTGCAAACAGCTGTGCCAAGAGGACGTCGTGGATATTGATGATTGCGGTCAGGCCCCGCTCTTCGCAGAGTTCGCAGATCAGGCGCATGATCTGGCGGGATGTCTTCGGGTCCAGACTGGCAGTCGGCTCGTCTACCAGAAGCAGGTCAGGGTTCTGAATCAAGGCGCGCGCAATACCGACGCGTTGCCGCTGACCGCCAGAAAGTTCATCTGCCCGCTTGTCGACCATCTGAGAAAGGCCGACGCGATCCAGAAGTCGGAACGCTTCGCTGATATCATCAGGGGGAAATTTGCGAAACCAGCTTTGCCAAAAGCCGACGTAACCTAGTCGTCCTGAAAGAACATTTTCCATTACGGTCAGGCGCTCAACGAGGGCGTACTCCTGGAAGATCATTCCCATACGCCGGCGCGCTTTGCGCAAAGCACTCTGAGATAGCGATGTCAGCTCAAGATCGTTGAGTGTCACCTTGCCTGACGTCGGCTCGACGAGCCTGTTGACACATCGGATTAATGTTGATTTGCCAGCGCCCGAGGGGCCGATAAGAGCCACGACTTGCCCATCAGGAATTTCCAGGTCGACGCCCTTGAGGGCGAGGTCACCAGTTCTATAACGCTTAGTCAGTGTTTCGAGACGCAGCATGAATTCCCCTGAGAGAGCCAGCCAAAATTGTTGCTAAGCCCACCATTGACTTTCATCAACGGTGGGCTCCAGCGCAGTTGTTCTCGTGGAAAGCAGCTAAAGTTTTGACTACTTGCACTCGTACTTGACGCCATTCGCTGCATCGATCTGGCGGATCACGGCCCAGTCACTCTTGTGGTGAATACCGATAAAGCGACCCTCTTTCTTGAACTCTTTCTGAAGGTCTGATCCTTCCCAGGGGAATGTAAAGAATGCCTGCTTGATCTTGGCCACGACCTCCGGGTGAAGATTGTGAGCATGACCATAACCCGTTGTCGGGAACGTTTGAGATTTGTAGATCGAGCGGATCTTACTCGGGTCAACTGCTTTACGGCGGATCATGCGCTTGAGTACGGAGTTAGCAACTGCAGCTGCCTCGTAGTCCTTGTTTGCCACGCCCAGAATGGAGTTGTCATGTTTGCCGGAAAACGTCGTCTTGAAGTCTTCCTTGGCGACCAACTTGAAATTGCTCTTAAGGATCGCTGAGGGTGCTTTGAAGCCAGAGTTCGAGGTCGGCGACGTAAAGGCAAGCGTCTTACCTTTGAGATCATTCGGTGACTGAATCGGACTATCGGCTGGAACAATGATTTCCATCTCATAGCCAAACGAGCCATCCTTGGCAGCCATCATCGCGAATGGCACCAAACCAGCACACGACACGGCAACAGGGTTGCCGCCTGTGTTAACGCCGGCAACATGCAATCGGCCTGAGCGCATTGCTTCGTACTGAGCCGCGTAAGACTGAACGGGGAAAAAGACGACCTTTTTTCCAGTTATTTTGGACATGTGCTTGATGAAGCCGTCCCAAACCTTGGCATAAACAGCCGGGTCTTCGACCGGTGTGTAGGAAAAAATAATCGTGCCCGGATTGGCCCACTTGGAGGAATCCGTTGGCAGGTCAGCAACCTGGTCATAGTTTTGATCGCAATAACGTTTGTCGAGAGTACCGCGATGGCATTCCTGCGCACTCGCCATACCAGCCGGCAGCACGAGCGAAAAGGCGAGTAAACCGGCCCCAAACAGTCTCTTCATTTTTGTTTCCTCCCAATATTACTTCTGGCTGCATGCTGATAACAGTCTCGCATTGCTGCCAGAAGACATAATGGAGAACGTTTTGAGTAATGGCCAGCGACTTCACACATGATCTGAACAATTTGCATCTCTGGAAGCTCATGGTAACCCAGCGCATTCGCCTGAGTTAGGATAGCAATGACGACCCCAAAGACTTGCACTGCGGAATGGATCTTCTCACGCTATGAGCAGATCCGAGAGCGTTTGCCCAAAGCTAAGTTCAAGACGACGTATGCGGCGCACCAGGATATTTCCGCTCTAACAGATCAATTCGATGCATTCCTTTTTGATTCCTTCGGTGTTCTGAATGCAGGCGAAACACCGATACCTGGCGCCGCGGAACGCATCGGAAAGTTGCGTGCAGCCGGCAAGCAGGTGCTAGTCCTCACGAATGCAGCGACTGGCCCGTTGTCAAGTCTGACAAAGAAGTACGCAAGACTGGGTTTCGATTTCTCAATTGAGGAAATCGTGAGTAGCCGAGAGGTGCTGCAGAAAAGTCTGGCAGCGTATGACCGAAGTATGCTCTGGGCTATCGCCGCACCTGCGTCCTCAGAGATTGACGAACTCGATATTAGGGCAAAGCGCATAGGAACGGACGAGATGCTATTCTCTGCAGCGGATGGCTTCATACTGCTGAGTAGCTCAGGATGGAATTCCGAACTTCAGGGTTTACTTTGCAGGTCGTTGCAGCAGCGGCCACGCCCCCTTCTGGTCGGCAATCCTGACCTAGCTGCCCCGCGAGAAGATTGGTTCTCAATCGAACCGGGAAGTTATGCCCACGCGATTATGGATGAAACGCGCATTGTGCCAGAGTTCTTTGGCAAGCCGTTTGCGAATACTTTTGAGGTAGCGATAAGGAGGCTCGATCCAGATATACCGCGATGTCGTATTGCGATGGTCGGTGATACCCTGCATACCGATATTCTCGGTGGTGCCGCAGCGGGTCTAGGAACAATTTTGGTAACCGACCACGGTGTATTGAAAGATCTCAATCTCGCTGACTGCATCGATACATCGATGATTATCCCGGACTACATCATTCCAAGAATATGAAAATGTGGGAGCGCAAGCCCGCAGCTTCTGATGGACCCGAGAATGCCTTGAGTTAGATCAGGCTCAATCTGTATCAGCGCCAAGCAGCCGCGTTTCGGCGAGCTCACCAGCCCGTTCCAGGATCGGATATGCGACTGACGTAATGTGACTGTTAATGCGTTTCAAATCACGCAGGATGTCAAGGTGAAGTGAGCTTGAGTCAATCGACTGCGCTGTTCCTCGGCCGAGACGCTCAAAATGGCGCTCAATCGACAGCCGCTCTTTCTCACGGATACTGGTCTTCTGTGCGAGCAACTCGCGAGCAAGTTGCACATCGCCCGTCATGAAGACATGGATAGCGCGCTGCAAATTGCCCTTCACTTCGACATGAAAACTGCCGAGTTCCTGCAACCCTTCCTCAGAAAAGACGGCCTTGGCACGCTTCTTTTTGGCGGCAAGTTCCATCAAATTCTTATCAATGATATCGCCGATATGCTCAAGATTAGTCGCAAAGCTCAAGATCTCGATTGCACGACTGCTTTCATCGTCATCGAGCTCTTCCCGCATTAAACGTGCAAGGTAGAGTTTGACACCATCGTGCAACTGATCGACCTCATCATCCATTGCCTCGACTTGCTTACGTCGCTCTGCATTGTCATCGTGGAAGACATCGAAGGAGCGCTCGAGCATATCTTCGATAGCATCACCAATGCGCAGGGTTTCACGCGTTGCACACGCCAAAGCGACACTTGGGCTGTCGAGGGCATCTTCCTGTAAGTTCGTTTTGAATTGCGCGAGAGCCGGAGATGCTGGCTCTGGAAAGAACCTGGTTACAATCGCAGTAATTGTCGCCACCCAGGGCAGCGCGATCAGTGCAAGAGCCAAATTGAACAGTGTATGAAAATGCGCAACAAGCAGTTGGCCATTGAGACCAGACTGCACACCATAAGATGCCAGCATCCCCGACGCCGGCACAACCAGTAGAACCCCGGCACCGCGAATGGTGGCATTTGCCATCGCTGGGACCTTCGCGGCAGGTGGTTGCAACCAAGTCGCCATCACTGGTAGCAGGCCGCCTCCAAGATTGGCGCCAAGGACAAGGATCATTGCCTGTTCAAAAGAGATCGCATCAGCACCTGCGAGTGCGCTCAC
>JBCDBQ010000597.1:0-4710 GCA_039183375.1 Pseudomonadota bacterium | reverse complement strand
TCTTTGCACGGACAGCAGGCGGCGATCATCCAGAGTGCGCTTTGAAACCGTGCCCTGCTTGGCGAGCGGAATCGCTCTTTGCAGGTCTGTTTCTGCAAGATCGAGCTGGATTTTTGCCGACTTCAAGTTGCCTTGCTCAACCGCAATTGACGCTTTGGTTTCGACAACTTTCGCTTTGGCTTCAGCGAGTTGTGCCTCAGCCTCGGCGATCGCGACACGGTAGTCGAAGGGGTCGATTTCAATCAGTGTCTCGCCCGCCTTGACGACACCTCCCGACTGCAGCTGCGCCCCGGTCTTCTCGACCTTGCCCGAGACCAGCGACCTCAATTCCACCTCTCGGCCGGCAACAGTTGTGCCGTAGAGCACAAGCGATGGCTCGTAGTCGGCAAACTTAATCGGTAGCGTTTGTACCGAGTAGACGATCGGGTTCGCCGTTCGCTTGGGTGGTTCGGGTTTGGTTGCCTTGAGGTAATTGTACCCGCCTATCGCTCCGGCCAGGATCAGAACCGGAAACAGGCACTGGAGAAACATGCGTCCAAGTCTGGCCGCCATTGTTTGGCGCGGCGGTTCTGTAACGCCGAGGCCGACCCCACCCTCCTGCTGTACCATGGGTTGGGTCGTTTCAATTCGCGCCAGTTCGTTCTTATCGCGCGGCTCCACCATCAATCTCCAGACTTGCTCTCAATCATCAAAAAAGTCGCCACTTTTCGTGGTTCGTCGTTTTTTTGTGCCTGAACAATATGGCACCTGCATAGCCGGATTACGGGGCAAGTGTTAATCCGGCTCACATTCGCTTTAGATGAATAACGTATCGCGTGCAGATTCCCGTCGCTGCTGCAAAACCGCACGTCGCACAGCAGCAAGCCGGCGTGTACGATCACCTGCAATTCGAACTATTGGTTCCGTTTTTCGGATTGTCACGGCAACTCAACACGTCAGATATGAAATTCTCAGCTCTATCAATCGCCCGCAACGCACTATCGAGTCACAGCAAATGGCCGCGCCAATGGCGCTCGCCTGAGCCGAAATCATCGTATGATGCCATTATCGTGGGCGCCGGCGGTCACGGCCTCGGTACCGCCTACTATCTCGCGAAAGAGCACGGCCTGCGCAATATTGCTGTGATCGAGAAGGGCTGGCTTGGCGGCGGCAATACCGGCCGCAATACGACGATCATTCGCTCGAACTATCTTTATGACGAGAGCGCAGGCATTTACGACCATGCCGTCAAAATGTGGGCCGGTCTCTCACAGGAGCTGAACTACAACGTCATGTACTCCCCGCGCGGTGTTCTGATGTTGGCCCACACGGTTCACGATGTGCAAAGCTCCATGCGGCACGTCTATGCCAATCGGCTGAATGGCGTAGACAATGAGTGGCTGACACCGGAACAAGCCAAGGAATTCTGCCCGCCGCTCAATATTTCAAAGTCGATCCGGTACCCTGTAATGGGTGGGGCTCTGCAACGGCGTGGTGGGGTCGCCCGCCACGATGCTGTCGCCTGGGGTTATGCCCGCGCTGCTGACCAACTTGGCGTCGATGTCATCCAGAACTGCGAAGTGATGCGGATCGATCGCGATGAGAACGGTCGCGTTTGCGGCGTCGACACGACACGCGGTTACATCAAGGCGCCGAAAGTCGGCGTGGTCGCAGCCGGTCATACCAGCGTCGTGATGGAACGCGCGGGGCTTCGCATGCCGCTGGAAAGCTTCCCGCTCCAGGCCTTGGTATCAGAGCCGATCAAGCCGATCTTCCCGTGCGTTGTGATGTCAAACACCATCCACGCTTACATCAGCCAGTCTGACAAGGGCGAGCTGGTGATCGGCGCCGGGACGGATCAATACGTCTCGTACAGCCAGCAAGGTGGTTTGGCTGTCACCAATCATACGCTTGAGGCCATCTGCGAGCTGTTCCCGCAATTCCGCCGGATGCGGATGCTGCGCAACTGGGGCGGTATCGTGGACACGACCTATGACCGCTCACCCATCATCTCCAAGACGTCTGTGCCCGGGCTCTACGTGAACTGCGGCTGGGGTACGGGCGGGTTCAAGGCCACGCCAGGCTCGGCTCACGTATTTGCCTGGACCATGGCCAAGGATGATCCGCACCCTATCGCCGCGCCCTTTACAATAGAGCGCTTCCGTACAGGGCGCCTAATTGACGAAGCGGCCGCTGCCGCCGTTGCACACTAACGCGGGTTCAACACGACGATGCTGTTAATCAACTGTCCCTACTGCGGCGAGCGACCAGAGAACGAGTTTCATTGTGGTGGCGAAGCCCATATTGCCCGACCAGGTGACCCATCAATCATGAGCGATGAGGAGTGGGCGGAGTTCCTGTTTTATCGTGGCAACGAGAAGGGCGTTATCGCCGAACGATGGAACCATCAAGGTGGCTGCCAGCGCTGGTTCAACGCTCTCCGTGACTCGGTAACCGATAAGTTCATTGTGACTTACAAAATGGGAACGCCTCGTCCGTCAATGGATGCTAATGACGAGGCAACGACATGAGCCAGCCCTATCGCCTTGCAAAGGGTGGCCGGATCGACCGCAAAAAGCCGATCGTGATGCGCTTCAACGGTACCGAAGTGCCGGCTTTTGACGGTGACACGGCAGCGTCGGCCTTGCTCGCCAATGGCGTACACTTCGTCGGTCGTTCCTTTAAGTACCATCGCCCGCGGGGCATCGTTGCAGCCGGCGCCGAAGAGCCCAACGCGCTGTTGGATGTGGACCGGGGCGGCAATCGGCGTGAACCGAACAACCGTGCGACCGTCGTCGAAGCTTTCGATGGTCTGGCAGTGCGTTCGCAAAACCATTGGCCGTCTTTGGGCGCCGACATCGGTGCCGTCAACAACGTGATGTCACCGTTCTTCTCAGCTGGATTTTACTACAAGACATTTATGTGGCCGCCCAAAGCCTGGGCCAAGCTTTACGAGCCGATCATCCGCCGCGCAGCCGGTCTCGGCAAGTCACCGGACGTTGCGGATCCCGACCGCTATGTCCAGCAGTATGCGCACTGCGACGTGCTTGTGATTGGCGCCGGACCTGCGGGTCTGGCGGCGGCCTTAAGTGCCAGTGCCGCCGGCCAAAGGGTCATGCTGTGTGACGAGCAGAACGAACTTGGTGGCTCGCTGCTGCATGATGTGTCGTCGACCATCAACGAAGTGCCGGCACAACAATGGCTGACAGACGCGCTGAAAGACTTGGAGCAGAGAGAAAATGTCCACGTCCTGCCCCGGACAACAGCTTTCGCCTACTTCAATCACAATTTCATTGCTCTCAACGAACGCCTGACTGACCACGTCGCCAGACCAATATCCGGACTTGCGCGCGAGCGGCTTTGGCAGGTCCGTGCCAAGCGCGCCATCATCGCAACCGGATCCCACGAACGCCCATTGGTTTTTGCCAACAATGACCGGCCAGGCATCATGCTGGCAGATTCCGTTCGACAGTACGTCAACCGATATGCCGTGGCGCCGGGCCGCAATGTTGTCATCCTAACGTGTGGAGCTTCGGCATATCGTGCAGCGATGGATTTGCACGATGCGAACATCAATGTGCAGATCGTCGATAGCCGTCAAATCGCCGACTGCGGTCCTGAGTTGGCCGCAGCCAAAGAAGCTGGTGTCGAGGTCCGCAATGGCTACTTCGCTGTAAATGCGCAAGGTCAGCGGCGCGTAACCGGGGTCGCTGTCACACCAACCGACTTGCCAGACGCCACACCAGAAGTTTTGCCATGCGATTGCATCGCAATGTCCGGTGGCTGGACACCTGCTGTTCACATGGCCTCGCAGTCTCGAGCTAAACTGCGCTACGAGGCGGATCTCGACGCATTCGTGCCGGACAAGAGCAATCAGAATGAGCAAAGCGCTGGCGCCTGCCGCGGAACGTTTGAGCTGGCTGACTGCCTGAATGAGGGCGCGCGAGCCGGTTCCCCCGACAGCGAAGCCACAGTGCATGCAGCTAACTCGTCCTTCGTCGGCTTCAAAACTGGTGAGCCGGTCAAATCCACCAACCAAAAAGGCAAAGCGTTTATCGATTTCCAAAACGATGTCACCGAGAAGGACATCAAGCAGGCGTTGCGCGAAGGCTTTGAATCGATCGAACACGTCAAGCGCTATACGACAACCGGTATGGCGACGGACCAGGGTAAGACATCCAACCTGAACGCGCTGAAGATTGTCTCCAACGAAATGGGCAAGCCGATCGGTGACGTTGGAACCACGACGTTTCGCCCACCTTACACGCCTGTCACATTCGGCGTATTCGCCGGTCAGAACCGTGGTGAGCTGTTCGATCCCATTCGCGTAACGCCGACACACGATTGGGCCGTTTCGCAAGGTGCGGAGTTTGAGGACGTCGGGCTCTGGAAACGCGCTTACTACTTCCCGCAGGCGGGCGAAGATATGGAAGCCGCGGTTCGCCGGGAATGCCTGGCGGTTCGTCAAAACGTCGGTCTGCTTGATGCCTCCACGCTCGGCAAAATCGAAGTGGTTGGGCCAGATGCAGCGGAGTTTCTCAATCGCATCTACACCAACGCTTGGCTGAAACTGGCGCCTGGGCGTTGTCGCTATGGTCTGATGTTGAAGGAAGACGGCTTTATCTTCGATGATGGCGTCGTCGCGCGAATTGCCGAAGACCGCTTCCACGTGACGACCACAACCGGTGGTGCGCCGCGGGTGATGGCGCACATGGAAGACTACCTCCAGAC
>JBCDBQ010000596.1:0-4737 GCA_039183375.1 Pseudomonadota bacterium | reverse complement strand
TTCCTGGCCTGGAGCATGCACACCCGACTCAATACGGACGCAATGCCGAAGGGACGAACAGTTATCGAGTTCGAGTTTGTTGGAATCGATAAAGGCTTCTCGCGCTTCTGGTTGGTCCATAGCGACGGCGTCGTCGACATGTGCATGAAGCACCCGGGATTTGAAACCGACGTCAAAGTCATGTCAGACATCCGCCGGTTTGTCGAAGCCTGGCGCGGCTTCCGTTGTCTCAAGACCGAGATTGCCAACGGCAACATCCGCCTTGAAGGCACATTGAAAGACCGGCGAGCATTGCCAAAGTGGCTCGCAATGAGCGCCCTTGCACCGTTTCCGCGGCGACGGGCGGGTGTGGAAGAAGCGCTCTACCTTGAACAGGCCTAGACCTTGGAACAGCGGCAATGGCTGAGCGGAACGCAACGTTCCGCAAAGCCAATAAAGCCGCGGGAAAAGCACCGCTCATGCCCAAGAGAGCAGATAGTTTGCACGCGACGGCAAAGCAACGTTGCTGATCACTGCACCATCCCCCTATAATGCCCCGAACAGTGCACCCAACAGACCACCCAAACTGCCGGCAATACGGGAGGAAGAGCATGAATGAACTCAGCCCCATCGCACCCCGAAACGGACAACGCGTCCCCAACGGCATGCTCCAGGACAATTACCCCCGCAACATGTGGTGGGTCGCAGCATGGCGCGAAGAAGTTACGGAAAAGCCGATCTCGCGCTGGCTGCTTGAAACACCTGTCGTCCTCTACCGGCTAGCCGATGGCACACCCGCTGCACTTTACGACCGCTGTCCACATCGCTGGGCTCCCCTGTCGGAAGGACATGTTAGCGGCAACAGAATCATCTGCCCGTACCACGGCATGGAATTCGATACAGCCGGCAACTGCACCAAAGCACCGACCCAGAACATGACGCCCGATACGGCCCAGATTCCGGCTTACGTTGTCCGCGAAGCCGGCGCCTTTGTCTGGATCTGGATGGGTGATGCAGAAGCCATAGATCGAGATCCACCAGATGTGGACTATCAGATCGATCCAGGCTGGAGCTTCATTACCGGATATTACGAAGTCGCCGCCAACTGGGTGCTGATTCGCGAAAACGTTCTCGACCTGACCCACATCGCCTTCCTGCATAAGAACACCTTCAAGCAGGACGATTGGATTAGCGCGCCGGACACTTACATGGATGGTGAAACGGTTTGCTACGAGCAGGAGTTCGATCTCGCGCCGCTCTCGCCGCTGTTCTGTGCTGGCATGGGTTTGCCCGAAGACAAACCCATCAAGCGCAAACAGGTCGGACGCATGCCGACGCTGGCTATTTCCTTCTCGGACTGGAACGTGCATGACCCAGCCCCCGAAGAAGGACGCAGATCCGACTTCATTATGCGCGGCTGCCATATCGTGACACCATCGCGGCGCGGCCATACCCATTACTTCTGGGGAGCCTCTTTCGATGTGCCCAACATTCCAGATGATGTTGCGGAAAAAACCAAGAAGAGCGTTGTTGCAGCTTTTGACGAGGACAAACATCTCCTTGAAAAAATGCAGGCACAAATCAGCCAGGATCCACGCGGCATGGATTATCTCGAAGTGACGCTCGGTGCTGACAGCGCAGGCATGCGCGTCCGTCAGATCTTGAACAAGAAATTGGCGGCTGAGGGTCGATCCTTACAGTAAGTCATCCAACTGCTGAGTGAGTGCTATAAGGGACTTGGCTTCTGATAAGAACTCAAAGCCCAAAAGCGCGCTCACTCATCACCTCAAAGCAAAAGCGAGTAGGCGCCTTCGAACTTCAGCAGCTTAACCTTGGTCTCGACACCACCCGGGGCAGAGAACCCACCTAACCCGTCCATCCCAACGACACGATGGCACGGAATGATGATCGGTATAGGGTTCGATCCGCAAGCCTGCCCGACTGGCTGCGGTGGCACGTCCAAATTGTCTGCTATGGCGCCATACGTTTTAGTTTGACCTAGCGGAATGGCCTGCATCTCAGCGTAGACCTGCTGCTGAAACGGCGTTCCGTTGGGTGCGAGCGGCAAGTCAAAACTGGTCAGCTCACCATCGAAATAGGCCTGCAATTGACGAATGGCCTCGTTAGCCACTGCGGTGGTCTCGCCACCGTCTTCTCCGCTCCAAATGAGCTTTACGATTGCTCCATCCCGCTCGACGACCCCGACGTCGCCAAATGGTGAGCACATCATCCGCGTTCCTGTCGCCGCCTCAGTCATGATCACACCGTCAGTTACAGAAACGACAGATATCCGCCCAGCAGTGCTTCATGCAGCGTGAAAACTCCCGCCGGCAGCCATAACCGTCACAATCCCATTTCCAATCTACGATGCATCGCCGCCGGCAACGCTTACACCCGCGATGACAGCTATACTGCGCCCGTTCAAGCAGCTTGCCGCTGCGATTTAGGAGGTCAGGAAGTTTCGCAAACCCTCTCGTGTCCGCCTTTACCAGCGTCAGACCAGGCGGATGGCTTTGCGCACCATCCATTGCAGAGACCGGCGTCCACGACCAGCCAGCTGCCAGAATGCATGCCAATGCCAGAGAAACTATCAAGCGAGCCATCATCCACCTCCAGCCAGCTGCCGGTCCTAGACGGTTAATGCATGAAGTATCGTCAAGATCCTCACGCAGCGCATCCTACTACAGTTGCCGCTTGTTATCCTACCGCGCATCCAAGCCGGATTCGAGCCCGACAGAGGGTCAGTCGCCAAACGCGATGGCGCAAACAAAAAGGGCTGGGTAGCGACCCCCAGCCCTTTCAGTCCCGGTTTCCGGGATTGGATGTCTGCACCCAGGTTGCTCAGACCTGATGCCCACATCAAATAGCGTGCACCACTCAGAAAGCGGTCACGCAATTCACCCGCCGGTCAGTGACAAAAATCGGCGGCACAAGGTTTCACTGCTTCATTCAACGTAGCGGGCTTGAGACATCGTCTCATAGCGAAGGGTGGCGGCATTCGCCTGTTTTTCCACCCGGGAGTTTGCCCTGCGTGTCGCACGAAACACGAACCGTTATGTTACAACGCTGCGACCTGTGCCATCGAAGTTGCCGATGCACAGGAATCACGCAGTACTCCAACTGCAAAAATATGCTGCATTTTGTTGTTTTGTCACGCGTTTTAAGATCCCGACATCACTTGCGACGGGCAACACTGACTTTTATGAGTCACATGAGGTCAAGAATTCGCAACCAGTACTGTCAGCTGCCTGCTCAACACAACCACCGGTGAGACAACCGCATGTCACATAACACTTTCGGCCACATGTTTCGGATGACAACCTGGGGCGAGAGTCACGGCCCGGCCATTGGTTGCACCGTGGATGGTTGCCCGCCAGGCATCCCTTTAACAGCCGACTTCATCCAGACCTACCTCGACAAGCGCCGTCCCGGACAGTCGCGCCACACGACGCAGCGGCGCGAACCCGACGAGGCAAAAATCCTGTCCGGCGTCTTCGAAAATGACGATGGCGAACAGATCACCACCGGAACGACCATCTCCATCGTCATCGAGAATGTCGACCAGCGTTCAAAAGACTACGGTGATATCAAAGACAAATTCCGGCCCGGACATGCCGACTATACCTATATTGCAAAGTACGGCATTCGCGACTACCGCGGCGGCGGACGCTCATCGGCCCGGGAGACCGCGATGCGGGTCGCAGCCGGTGCCGTTGCGCGCAGGGTCATCCCCCAGGTCACTGTCCGCGGCGCGCTCGTCCAGCTTGGCCCACACAAGATCGATCGGGACCGATGGGATTGGGCAGAAGTCGATAATAACCCGTTTTTCTGTCCCGACCCTGTCGCTGCCAAGGAGTGGGAGGCTTATCTCGATGGCGTGCGAAAGTCTGGCTCGTCAGCGGGAGCCGTAATCGAAATCATCGCCGAAGGCGCCCCTGCAGGCTGGGGCGCACCAATTTACGGTAAACTCGACCAGGATATCGCATCTGCGCTCATGAGCATTAACGCTGTTAAGGGCGTCGAGATCGGCGATGGCTTCGAAGCAGCAGGTTTGTCCGGAGAAGACAATGCTGATGAGCTGCGAATCGGTAACGACGGCCAACCAAGGTTCCTTAGTAATCATGCTGGCGGAATTTTGGGTGGGATTTCGACCGGGCAGCCTATTGTGGCGAGGTTCGCTGTAAAACCGACCTCGTCCATTCTCACTCCCCGCCAAACCATTGACCGTTTTGGCAGCGAGACTGAGATCCTGACAAAAGGCCGGCATGATCCGTGCGTTGGGATTCGTGCCGTACCGGTCGGCGAAGCGATGGTGGCCCTGGTTCTAGCTGACCACTACCTGCGTCATCGGGCACAAGTGGGAGACTAAGGAGTAGATCGTGGCAGGACGTGACGACGTCAAAGCGTTGGTATTCGATGTGTTCGGCACAGTTGTTGATTGGCGCTCAAGTTGTATCCGCGAGTTAACATCATTTGGCAACGCCCGCGGCATTACCAATGTTGATTGGGCACAGTTTGCCGATGACTGGCGTGGGCTCTATCAGCCGTCGATGGAAGAAGTGCGCACGAACCGACGCGACTTCACCATCCTGGATACGCTCCACCGCGAAAGCCTCATCACTCTTCTGCGCCGCTACGATATCACAATGCTCGCTGAGCACGAGACGGAGCATCTGGTCACGATCTGGCATCGCCTGACGCCATGGCCGGACAGCGTCGAAGGTCTCTATCGCCTCAAGCGTAACTACATCATCGGTC
>JBCDBQ010000595.1:0-4745 GCA_039183375.1 Pseudomonadota bacterium | reverse complement strand
TGTTGTCATGGCAGCGATTGCCGGTCAGCCGCGCGTGAGAGGCCGCATCGGGGCTCCTTTCGTCGCGCTGCAGGGCGATCCCACTGCTCCCATTGCCCCAGCATTCATTGTCCTCCACCGCCTCGCTGTCCGGGGAGAAAAGGACAATGCCGGACTGCGTGTTGTCATGGCAGCGATTGCCGGTCAGCCGCGCGTGAGAGGCCGCATCGGGGCTCCTTTCGTCGCGCTGCAGGGCGATCCCACTGCTCCCATTGCCCCAGCATTCATTGTCTTCGACCGCCTCGCTGTCCGAGGAGACAAGGAGGATGCCGGACTGCGTGTTGTCATGGCAGCGATTGGATACGATTGAAATGCCTTGCGACTGGGTCAGAACAATGCCAAACAGGTCGTTCTCAAAAAACTGCCCGCGTTTGATACGTCCGCCTCGCGCGTTGGCGAAGACTACGCCGTGCCGCGCATGGTCGACCTGCAAGCTCTCTAAGCTTGTGCCTGCGCTTTCGGATACATAGACGCCCGGAACGGTTTTGCCACAGCCCATGATCGACACATTGGACAGCGAAGCGCGGTCCGTTTGCTGGAACCAGATCAAACCCCATTCTACCCACGTCTGTTCTTCACTCGGATCAAAGGGATCTTCGCCTGGCTGCCGGCAAAACGGTATGTCGGCTCGACCAGCGTCGATAGTCTCGTCCTCTACCGCAACACGCGCGACATCATGGGCGGCGATCACAGGGCCAGTCCCTGAAAAATCCAGCACCGCCGCGCGACCCAAAATCGTGACGCCTTGGGGAATATGAAGTGTTGAGCTTCCACTGTAGGTGCCGCGCTCCAATTCGACGACGGTCTCAGGCTCAGCGCTCGCGAGCGCGGTCACAATGCCTTCCCAACCGTCTCTGACTGTAACACTCTGGCGCATGGCACCTTCTCTCTGCACCCCAGGGTAGACAAAGATGATAGCTCAAAGAGTTCAAGTCCGTAGTGGGCGGAAAGTGCATGCGCCTGTCGCGCACTAAGCCCCGGTCCGCAATGGCTTGGATTGCAGTCATTCATTCGATGCGCAGCATTAGGTAATAATGGGCTCTCCCGACACCTTCGCCGCGAGATCCATGAAAGACCGTTTTGGGATGGAACGCCTTTCGCGGCGCGGTGCACGAACTGGCAAGACGCGGGACGGAGCGGCCTTGTGCAGCTGCGGCTATTGCTAGCGCAGCCTTTCCTCGCCCGTGCAGAACGTTTGTTGTTGCGGTGCAGCGCAAGTCACCGAAGCAGTCATTCCAGTGCTTCGATTTGGCTCGAATCGAAACTGAACTTTCGCCGCAGTCCGATCCGACAACTCAGACGCGTACTAAGCCGACATGGGCCTGATCGAACTCAAAGTCCGTTTGGTGCAGAAACTGTCAATCTGCTAACCGGCTGCACCGGTTAAGGTTGCTGCTTGAAGCACAAAATCGGGAAGCTATGTGCACCTGGTCAAGTTCTAAGTAGGCAACTCACGCGATGAAATTCACAGGCCCATTCATCTTCATACTGCTTACGCTTCTGATCGATGCGATGGGTATCGGTATTGTCTTTCCCATAATGCCGGATTTGATGGATCGAGTTGGGGCTGAGAGCACCGCTCAAGGCGCGTTATGGACAGGTCTCATCGCATCTGCCTACGCGGCAGCAATGTTCCTCTTTGGCCCAATTGTAGGTAGTCTGTCTGACGCTTTCGGCCGCAGACCTGTGTTGATCATCGCTCTGATAACCATGGCGATAAACTATGCGATTATGGCGACAGCGCAGACTTTTTGGCTGCTTTTGGTTGGTCGCATCATAGCTGGAATTGCTGGAGCGACTTACATCACAGCGACCGCTTACATCGCTGACATCACAAAGCCGGAAGAGCGCGGCGCTGCGTTTGGCATGATAGGCGCTGCTTTTGGAATGGGTTTCGTGTTCGGACCAGCCCTAGGTGGTCTCGCATCGGGTTGGGATGTAACCGCCCCATTTTGGATTGCGTGCGCCCTGGCAGCTCTGAACGCTTTGTTCGGCATCTTCATATTGCCGGAATCCCTCAAAGCCGAGAACCGTCGGCCATTCGGCAAGCGCGATTTGAATCCGTTCGGTACGATCCTTCGTGCATTTGCAGTTCGCGGTTTGGCAATCCCGCTTTTGTGCATCCTAGTCTTTGAGTTTGCCAACTTGGTCTATCCAACCTTATGGGCATTCTGGGGACGGGAGATGTTTGGGTGGGATGGATTTACAATTGGGCTGACACTCTCCGCCTACGGTATCCTGATAGCGATTGTGCAAGCTGGCATCCTTCCGCAAATGACGAAAAGACTAGGTGACTACAGAACGCTCGTCATTGCGATGACATGTGCAATTGTTGGCTTCCTTGGGTTCGGCGTCGCAGGCGCAGTCTGGATCGTCGCCATAGTTCTGCCTATCGCTGCACTTTCGGACATGGTGCCCCCCTTGCTCACAGCATTTGCTGCCAACAAGGTTGGGGAAGACTTGCAAGGGTTAGTGCAGGGCGTAATCGCTTCTTTGTCATCTGTAGCGGCTGTCGTCTCACCCTTGGTTCTAACCGGTGTGTTCGACTGGGGTGTGACTTCTTCGGGGTTCTACCTTCCTGGAGCTCCATTTCTAGTAGGCGCAGTGCTCATCTTGGCGATATTGCCTTTGGTTTTTCGGCTGCGCGAACAAACGTCCCCTTCGTAAGTGAACAAGTTGGTCACTCGCCAAAGTCTGCAATGCATCTGTCGCGGCCATTGGTGCATAGTGCAGCATTCGGTAATCTGGGCTCACGATGAAGTTTCGCCGCCCAGTACACGAACGGCAGCCGCGGATCAGCCAATGAAAGCTCATCACAGGGACGCCCGCGATTGCGGCGGCTTGGCCGAAGGGTCAGATGGCCGTTGTTGGTCTGCGTGCCGCGACGGCATTGCCGCGCAAGCATTCGGCGGCTTGGAGCCCCAAACTACCGGATGCTGCGCCGGTGACGAATGTCTGCTACCAGCGATTCGACCATGAGTTAGCGAAGATGGAGGCAGATATGCGAAGTACCATGTGGCGACGGATCGATGTACCCGGCATGGAGGCCTGCTCGATCAAAAAAGGCAGCGCAGGCAGCGTCATCTCGGGGATGGCCATCTACGCTTCTGAGAACGCGCCGGTCCGAATTGGGTATTCTGTGACTTGCACTAGTGATTGGGAGTGCAGCGCAGCTACGGTTGACCGGTGGATTGGCGAAGAGAAACTGAAGATCTCACTACGGCGGCTTGAAGACGGTCGATGGTCGGCAAATGATCAGGTTATCGACGGCGTGGATGCATTGCTCGATATCGATTTGGGTTTCACACCAGCTACCAATACCAACGCAATCAAGAGGCTCAACCTGGGTGTCGGTGGCTCTTCAGAATTCACCGCTGTTTGGTTGGATGATGAAAGCTGGACGTTCAAGCCTCTCAAACAGCGATATGAGCGGCTGAGTAGCAACGCATACAAATACGTTTCGGTTGACAGCGGCTATGAAGCCGAGCTGACGGTTGATGACTTTAGCTTTGTCCAAGTATATCCAGAGCTTTGGGAGACCGTGAAAACCTAGGACTTCTATCCGCGCCGTTGACGCTTCTGCCGCGCTAAAACGGACCCTGATTTCGACAAAATGAGTTTCAGCAAAGTCCGCATCTTTCCCGTTTATGCATGGTGCAGCGAGTGGCGCGGATCCAGTGAGCAGCCATCCGTGGATCACGCGGCCAAAGCCGGGTGAGCGCCCATGTTGCATCTGCTCTGCGTTGCGGCGAATGTTTCTTGAGTGAAAATTGCAGAACAGAGTTAGAGCACAACCGTATGCGGCCCTCAATCATAAGACGTTTGTTGCCCGAGTGGGGAACCACCTACGGACCGTCAGGCAAGGGTGCATTTCCTGGGGTTTTGATACTCCACGGTTCTGAGGGCGGGATGTCTGGGTGGTCCCATCGAACGTCGGCCATTCTCGCAGCAGACGGCTTCCTGTGCTATCCGCACAGCTACTCAAAAGGTGGCAACGGATGGAACGCGGGGCATATCGAGAACGTCGAGATTCGGCAAACTATAGAGGCCCTTTCGGCACTCCGAGACTTCGAGCCATGTAATGGAAAAGTCGCCGTTTATGGTGTGTCACGCGGGGCGGAGCATGCTTTGCTTTTGGCCGCCCTGATGAGTGAGGTTGGTATGCAAGACCAACCTGACGCAGTGGCTTGCTTGGCCGCCCCGGACGTTGTTTGCGGCGCGTTCGATGCGCGCAGCTTTCGCGACAGCGGCGATCCGGGATGGCAAGCGTGGGATCCCTCGAGGCGAGCTTGGACATGGAACGGATCATCTGAGAATCTTTTGCCCACAACGCCGATTGACGTAACCACCTATCAGGGGCCTCTCTTTTTATCCGTAGGCTTGAAAGACCGTACTTGGTCCCCCGACATGACCAAACGACTGCAACAGCGAAGAGAGGCCGAAGGATTGCCAGTCGAAGCCCACTTTTATGAAGACGAAGGGCATATTCCTGGGAGTGATGGCGAAAACCGCCACCACGAATTGTTATTGTCCTTTTTGGAGCGGGCTATCGGGCGCTGAGGCCTACAATCCGGCGAAAAGCTGCCATTTCGCAGAGGCTGCGTCAATGTCCGCTTTTGAGACGATGCGCTCCACTCGAGTATCCAAATATGACTGCAGGCTGATAAAAACCCGCGAAACTTCACTGTCGAGCTGGGGAGCTCGAG
>JBCDBQ010000594.1:0-4745 GCA_039183375.1 Pseudomonadota bacterium | reverse complement strand
GAGACGATCATGATCCCGGATGACGAGTTGAAGGCAGCAGCCGAATGGAGTTGGAAGCGGTTCGTCGGCTTGAAGGGCAAGGATCCCTACATTGACAGACTGATCGACATTTACAGTAAGGCCCGACAGCTGCACAAAGACTACTACGGCCCGAAGCAGCTGCCGGTCTGAGCGCTGCGCAGGAAATCGTATCGAGCCCCGGCAACGGACGGGGGCAGTACACGGCGCGATACGCTGCTCTGGATCGGCGTGTCGTGCCCTGCCTAGTCGCCTCTCGTGCCAAGCATCACCGCTTCAGGCACTTACAATCACACAACCCGGGCGGCTCACGCCGGCCGGTCCGCTAAAAACAGGCCCGTCAGGTCCAGATCAGCTGTGCGTACGGCCTCTATTTGACGCTTTCACAGGCGGCCGGCGCTAGCTGTTCCATCATTGCCGGTTGGACCGGGTTCGAGGGGACAGGATGGTCAAAGCAATCGAGTATTATCTGCGCTTCACGGACTGGCTGAATGCCAAGTTCGCGTGGATCGTCGCTTTCATGATCATCCCGATGCTTTGCATCATGATCTGGGAAATCGTGATGCGTTATTTCTTCAACTCGCCATCCCTGTGGGCCTACGAGATCTCGCTGTTCCTTTATGGTGCCTACATCGTGCTCGGCGGTGCCTACACCCACCTCGCCAACGGTCACGTCAACGTCGATATCATCTGGGGACGACTATCGCCGCGCGGCCGCGCTCTTCTCGACGTCTTCACAAGCGGGTTCACGTTTCTCTTTCTCGGTGTGCTGTTCTGGGCGTCGCTGGAGATCACAATCAACTCCTGGCAGATCGGAGAGACGACAATGTCTCATTGGAAACCGATCTATTATCCACTGCGCACGACGCTGCCGGTCGGGTGCTTTCTCTTTCTCATGCAAGTACTCGCCAAGCTCATCCGCGATGTGGCGATCGTGATCAAGGGTGAAGAAGTCTTTCCGGTCACCATCAAAGTGCCGTAGCTGCCAAAACCAACTCTTCATTTCCGAAAACCAACGCGCTGACGATAAGCCGGAAGGAGTATATTGATGATGGATCTTGGCCCAGAGTGGCTGACAGTTATCCTCTTTGGCAGTCTCGTCGTTCTATTGCTCGCGGGCCTTCCGCTGGTCTTCGCGATTGGCGGAGTTGCGACGTTTTTCATCATCATACTATGGGGCCCGCACGCCCTGCCGATACTCGCCAATCGAACGTACATGTCGATGGACATGTTCCTGCTCGTGGCCGTTCCCATGTTCATATTTATGGGGGCCATGTTGCAGCGATGCGGCATCGCCGAAGACATGTACGAATTAATGTATCACTGGATGGGCGGGCTTCGCGGAGGGCTGGCAGCTGGCACGGTAATAATCTGCACGTTCTTCGCGGCGATGGTCGGCATCAGCGGCGCCGCGACGACCTCGATGGGGCTTATCGCACTGCCGTCGATGCTCAAGCGCGGCTACAAGAAGGACATCGCGCTCGGTTGCATCTCCGCTGGCGGCTCACTCGGCATTCTCATTCCACCAAGCGTTTTGATGATCATCCTCGCCCTGACATCGAGGCTGTCGGTCGGCCAGTTGTTCATCGCCGGCATTCTGCCTGGCCTTCTGCTCAGCTCGTTGTTCGTTGGCTACATCCTGATCCGCAGCTACATCCAGAAAGACATGGGGCCGAGCGTACCACCGGAAGATCGCCTGCCGCCTGCCGCTCGCCTAAAGCTGCTGAGGGCACTTCTATTGCCTGTCGGTCTGATTTTCGCGGTCATGGGATCGATGTTCTTCGGCCTTGCCACGCCAAGTGAGGCGTCTGCCATCGGCGCCCTCGGCGCAATCGTCAGCGCCTTGATAAAGCGCACCTTGAATTGGGAGAACTTCACCTCCGCCCTGTTTATCACCTTGCGGCTGAGCGCGATGGTCATCTGGATCGTGTTCGCAGCATCGGCCTTCACTGCGCTCTACGCGGTGACCGGTGCCTCCTCGTTGGTGGCCGATTTGATCAAAGGTGTGGGTGATCCATGGATGGTCATCATCACCATGCAGCTCATTCTGATTGTGCTGGGCATGTTCTTTGATCCGACAGGCATTGTCCTGCTGACAGCGCCGATCTTCTTCCCAATTGTCACGTCGCTTGGGTTCGATCCACTGTGGTTCGCCATTCTCTTCGTCATCAACATGGAGTTGGCGTATCTCACCCCACCATTTGGGTTCAATTTGTTCTACATGAAGGCGGTCGTGCCACCAGACGTGACGATGATGGACATCTACAAATCGACAACGCCGTTTGTCCTGCTGATGATCGTGGGGCTTGCCCTGTGCATGATCTTCCCTGGGATCATCACTTGGCTGCCGAGCCTCATGCGGGGCTGAGATAGGACGCGGGACGTCCTAGCACTGTCGGGCAGTTCCATCGTTGCTGTGCGCTCAACGCGTTAGTGGCGAAACCACGTTGAGCACGGACTTAGGACGTGCAAATGAAGCCGCTCTTACCTCTGAAAGCTGAAGTGATGATCTCATGCTAAGTTCTTCGCCTTCGGGCCAAGACCTGCCATAACTTCCCGGCGGACCCAGAACGTTATATCAGAGCAACCGTATTATCGATGAGCTGCTTCCTTATTCCAGGCGATGGAGACAGAGGCGATCAGCAACGATGATATTCCAATGTATTAACTCGTCATCTCCACTAGCACATGCTTGGGCTTGATGGACCTGTGCGACTTGCCTCGGACGTCTTCTTCCGACTAAAAGCGTGTGTCAGATCTTAAGTTATCATCGGTCTCGGCGACGAATACTTTTTCCAGCAGAGCCAGAACTTACAAGAGGCGCAGCATGCAGAACGGACTCGATTTAGCCTTCGAGCGTTATTCGTATCGCAAGGATTTTGACTATTTGTCGTATCTAGAGACTCAGAGTCACTTTGACAGACTTCAGTCAAATGTCGACGAAGGCTTTCGTCGACTAATTGTCTCCAATGAGGAGTTGGCCCGGGATCAAATTGCGGTTGTTTCTGGACTTGCTGATACCGTTTCCCATGGCTTCGAAACGCTTGCGCTAAAATTGGATGACATTAAGGGCGCAATCGATAACGTTGCTTGGATATGCAATGAAGGGTTCGCGCGGGTATCATTGGACCTCAATAGACTAGGATCTCGTATAGAGTCTATTGAAAAACTAACTAATAACCCGAGTCGAGTCTGGGCATATGAACAATTTAAAGTTGCCAAAGAAGCTTATTTGAGAAACGATTTTCACGAAGCGATGAGCAGCATAAATCTAGCGCTCAATGGCCACGCTTCTAATCTTGGCTACCGCCTAGATCACAGATTCTATCTTCTGCGGGGTCTGATACGGCTCGGAAATAATAGACATTTTGATGACTCGATTGTCAACCTAAAAGATGCGGTAGATAACTTCACTGCAGCCTCAGAACGAGCTGCATCAGCCGCGTTGATGCTCATAGCTTCTCCAACAAAACCGGCTGGTGATGAGACCAACGATCCAGCTACATTCATCATGTACGATCCCGAAGAGTATAAATCAGATCAAGCACGAGCCTTGGGCTTGGCGGGTTGGGCTAGCTATTGCCAGGGGGATTTTGCTAACGCATCTCAGCACTTGGGGAAATCACTTGAAATCAATCCAACGGACTTACAAAGTCGATATGATTTCGCCAAGCTTTTGATGCACACGGATAAGGTTGCCGAGGGGAGAGAGCATTTGCGGTCCGTGCTCGAGGCAGATCCCAAATATGCAATACGAGCAAGAAGTGACTCCGACTTCCGAAAACACGATCCAGCTCTCCAATCAGAGATTGAAACTTTAAAAGACAAATGCACCGAACAAATTGAACGGCATGCCGAGACATTCAAGAAGGTCTTCCCTCAATCAAAAAGGCCCATATTGAATAAGTACAGTTTGGATCTGACCGAAGATTTGACGGTTTTTTTTGAGGAGTGGCAAAACAACCAAAAATCATTGAGTCTCTCATCGCTCGTTTCTGCATACAAAGGACTCCCAAGCAAGATAAGCACACTAGTTGCTGACTTAAAAAGTTGTGCAAATGCGGTTCGGGAGAAGGGTGATCAGACGGCTTCTTCTACCGTTGATAAAGACTATGATGACATATTGTTTATTCCGTTTGCGATTGCTGCCTGGGTTGTGATCACGCTTTTGACCGTGACCAGTCATGACACCATTCTCGAAGGTATATTCATTGGCGTTTTAGGGCAGATTTTTATCCTACCCATTTCGGTTTGGGTTGCTGGCCCGATGATCGCAACTGTTGTTACGACGATCAGAAAATCTAGTTCGAAGAAAGCCAATTTCTCCGCATCAGAGGAAATAAGGAGAGACGCCGAAGCACTCGAAGTCGGACTTGTGTGAAAGGCGCTGGCCACATCAGTTGCATGGAGTAAGCAGTCAGCTAAACTTGCTTCGTCCCAACCTTAAATTCGGAATCTTGGCAATAGCACCTGACTTGTCATAGCGCAGATTTTGTGTTTCAGCCAAGGCTGTTGACAAAGGGTCCTTCTTTTGATCATCCACCCACTGACGGACTGTGTAGCTCGAGGTGAGCCGTGTTCTGCTCCGGGTCTTGGCTGTGTGGAAACGGACAATCGGGGCTGGGTCTGTAGTTGATAGCCCGAACTTCCAGGATTTTGATCTCTACTGCTTCTTTCTTCGATGCTGCACGCGCTGTGAGCAGCTGATTATCGACCGAAGAAACGTT
>JBCDBQ010000593.1:0-4748 GCA_039183375.1 Pseudomonadota bacterium | reverse complement strand
GGCCGCGAACGCGATCTGTCGAGTGTTCCATCGCTGAAGAATGGCCGACAACTATCAGCTGAAGCAACGGCCTTCGTTGACTTGCTGCGCGTCCTCCTCAAGGCCAATGCAGCGCACTTTGGCGTAGCGCCGCGTCTTATCGCGGACTCCAGCGACTTGGAGAGCATCGCGGTTGAGGATGCGCCAGATATTCCTGCTCTGAAAGGTTGGCGACGAGAGCTGTTCGGCGAGGATGCGCTCCGCCTCAAGTCGGGAAAGACCGCATTGACCGTTAGGGACGGCCGCGTTGTGGCGGTATCTGCGTAAGCCGCCCCGGTAGGCGCAACCACGATGTCTGTGATCGGGATGCCTAAGAGCTCTTTTCGCGCGGATTGTAAGCATTGTTCTGCCGCCACTCCGACATGAAGTAGGATAGGCTGTCGTCGACACGATCCGGCAGAATTATACTCACAGTCACAATCTGATCACCGGTGGCGCCGGTGGTGGTATTGTGCACACCTTTTCCGCGCAACCGGAACTTCCGCCCGGAGCTCGTTCCTTTTGGAACAGTCAGATTAACCGTGCCCGAAATGGTTGGAACCTCGATCTTGGCGCCAAGCACGGCTTCGTCGATCGAGATCGGGAGGTTATAGTGAACATTGTCACCGTCGCGCTCGTAGTCAGGGTGAGAACGGACTTTGATCTCGACGAGGGCATCACCGTGTTCGCCACCGCCAATGCCCGCCTGGCCCTTGCCTTTGAGGCGTAGAACCTGGCCGTCGACGACACCTTCCGGCACGGTCAGATCAAGGACGGTTCCTTCCGGCAAGGTGACTCGCTTTCGTGTGCCACCCGTTGATTCGAGAAAATCGATTTCCAGAGTGTAGCGAACGTCTTGACCGCGCAGATTGAACGCGCTGCCGCCTGTTCGGCCGCCGGGCCCGCGGGCTCCACCGAACAGATCTGAAAAGATATCGCCAAACCCGAGATCATCTGCAGGTCCCGCACCGCGCGCACGACCACCGCCAAAGCCTCCGAACGGTCCGCCCGCGCCGCTGAACGCGTGCCTGGGTTCGCCAGAGGCATCAATCTCGCCGCGATCAAACCGGCGGCGTTTTTCCTGATCACCTAGGATGTCGTAGGCGAGCGAAACCTTCTTGAAGCGTTCAGCCGCTGCGTCATCTCCTGGATTGATATCAGGATGTAGCTCTTTCGCGAGCCGACGAAAAGCCCGGCGGATATCGTCATCGGACGCGCCGCGGCTTACGCCCAGAACTGAATAAGGATCTTCCGCCATTATGTCGGCATCCGCCATTTCACCGAAATTCTGTAAATCATAGCAGGAATCTTGGCCTTAAAGCGAAGGAGAGCGCAATTCGGCCGTTCGATAGGACGTTCTAACGCATCTTTTGCCCAACTGATCGAAGTTTTGGGTAAGGCTGCAGAACAAGTCATCCAATCAAATTAATGCCGGGATGGCTAATCTTCCACAATTCGCAACGCCGTTTCCATACCTAGTATTGCGCCCAGGCTTGCCAGTCTACGGCGAGGTCGTTCGCCATCAAGATCGGCATGGACATTGGGCACTCGGAGTTCGAGGCAGCCGTTATCGACGACTATATTAATATCTTCGATGATACCGGGCAACCCGATGGAGAACATATGGGCAACTCTTATGCTCGTTGCAACCAGATGCGCGCGCTCCAGCTGGTTTGAATCAATGCATTGTCTCAATCGACCTGATAATTCTTCGCCGCGGGTTTCACCGCGCCCTGCGTGGCGGAAGTAAATCGTGAGCGCGAGGAACTGCCGCCCATCATGGTTTGTGCCGGTCGACGGGGCATGTGCCAACACGTAATTTCCCTGCTCGCCGCGATGGTCAGCCTGCGCTCGCCACTCCACATCTGAGATCAGGCACGCACAATGCCTCAAACGACGCTCTTCGGGCGTCTCGGCGACACCTGCGCGTTCAAACAATCGGTCCGTCCAACGGCAGAGCTCATGCGCATATTTTGTCGAACGCGAACGCAGCCTTGCGAAGTCCTCACAGAAGGCCACTAAAGGATCCTTGGCTTGTTCGACTGGCGACAAATAGCTGAACAGCAAGCCCTCGCGAATTCCAAAGATTGAGAAGACGACCTCACTGGGACGGGTCTTCTCTATCAATTCACGCAGGACCAAGGCACCGTAGGGCAATGTTTCGCGGCGGGAGCGGGACAAGCTCTCCCAACCTTGCACCTCTCCTGGACGCCGCGCTTTGAGGATTTTATCGCAGAATGCAATCATTGCCGGCGCACCGACCGCGTAGCTGTGCATGACGCGAAGCGGTGCATCGACGTCTTCCATCTGGAGTTTGGCCAGCGCCCGCCAAGTCCCGCCGATTGCAAACAGTCGTCGGTTACGGCCCTTCTTGAGCCACGGCGTCTTGTCAAACTGCTGTTCAATGAGGGCTGGGGCCTTGGCAACTCGGCCCCTTGTGGCATTCAAGAGACGCAATCCACCGAGTGGCAGGGTTATCGCTGACGACATGTCAGACTTGGTCAGATCAATGAGTTCCAGGCTGCCGCCACCCAGGTCACCAACGATGCCGTCAGGGTCGACAAAGCCCATACGAATGCCGTTGGCGGCAAGCTCCGCCTCGCGATCCCCACTCAGCACGTGGACCGGTGCACCCAGTGCATCTTCTGCTTCCGTGATGAACGTTTCGCCGTTCGGTGCGTCACGAACAGCAGCCGTTGCAATGGCGTGGACAAATTTGGCACCGGCATTGCGGGCGAGCGCCTTGAACCGCCGCAACGTCGACAGTGACCGCCTGATGCTCTCCAAATCGAGCGCACCGTCTTCCGACTGCGAGCGCCCCAGACCGCAGAGCACCTTCTCATTATAGAGCGGGAAGGGCGCGCGCACCGCACCCTCGTAGACGACCAGACGGACCGAGTTTGAGCCAATGTCAACGACGGCAATCGGCTCGAGCTCCTTGAACCGACCCTGATCCGTGGTAGCACGTAACATTCGTCAGGCAGTCCCAGTCCTTGCAGTTGCAGCAGAACTGCAACGTCGCGTTCCGATACTTCGTTCTGCGTTCGCTTAGCAGCCAGGAAAGACGACGTCGAGCGACTGTTTTGGCACAGCCGCTTCACTCCACATCTCAATTGCCAGTCTGCCTCGACTAGCTCTTTTTCAGACGCAGGCGCGGTGGTTTGTGCTGTTCGAGAGCCTGGCCGCGACCGGAAAGGCTCGGATTGGTCATAAAGTACTCGTGGGCATTGAAGCGATTCTCACCATCTTTGCGTTTGATTCTGCGGTGAGAACCGTCTGCCAGAATTTCCCAACTCTGTTCGTTGTCCCTGAGATTCGCTCCCATCACCTGGTCAAGAACCTGTTCGTGCACGGTCGCGTTGGTGATTGGCACCATGGCCTCCACTCGGCGATTGAGATTGCGCTGCATCATGTCTGCGGAGGCAATGTAAACGGCGGCACGTCGGGACGGCAGACCGAAGCCTTGGCCAAAGCAGTAGATCCTTGCATGCTCGAGAAAGCGGCCGACGATGCTCTTGGCGCGAATGTTCTCCGATAGGCCCGGGATGCCCGGGCGCAGACAGCAGATTCCGCGGATGACCAGATCTATCTGGACACCGGCTGAACTTGCTTCATAGAGCTTGTCGATGATGCCCGGATCGACCAACGAGTTCATTTTGAACCAGATAGCAGCCGGCTTGCCTTCCTTGGCAAAGGCAATCTCCTGATCAATGTGCTCTACAATCCGCTGTCGGATGCCATGCGGACTTGCTGCCATCATCTCCAGATCAGACGGCTTGCCGTAGCCAGTTACGAAATTGAAGACCTTGGCCACGTCGCGTGCGATCGCAGGGTCGTCGGTGAAGTACGACAGATCGGTATAGATGCGCGCTGTTTGCGGATGGTAGTTACCTGTCCCAATGTGGCAGTAGGTTACGACGTTCTGTCCTTCGCGTCGGACCACCATACCGAGTTTGGCGTGGGTCTTCAGTTGTTGGAAGCCGTAGACCACGTGAACGCCGGCCTGCTCCAACTGTCGTGAAAGATTGATGTTGGCGCTTTCATCGAACCGTGCCTTTAATTCGACAACTGCCGTAACGGACTTGCCGAGATCAGCCGCCTCCTGCAAAGCTTCAACAATCGGGCTTTCGCTTGATGTACGATAGAGCGTCCACTTGATCGCCATGACGTTTGGGTCTTGAACCGCTTGGCGAAGATAGCGCAGCACAACTTCAAAGGATTCGTAGGGGTGGTGGACGACGAAGTCCTTCGCCTGAATGGCAGCGAATACATCGCCGCTTAATTCTTCGACGCGCTCCGGGAAACGTGGATTGAACGGTCGGAACAGCAATTCCGGGCGGTCATTGCTGATCAGCTTGGAAACATCAGCCAGACCAAGCAGACTGGTCTTAACGAACACAACCTCCTCATTGACGTCGAGCTTGTCGGTAACGAACTCTCTTAGGCATGTAGACATCCCGCCTTCGAGTTCGAGGCGAATGACGCTGCCCCGTCGCCTTCGTCGCAGTAGCGCCTCGTAGGCAGCCGTAAGGTCTTCGGCCTCTTCCTGGAACTCGATATCACTGTCGCGAAGAACGCGGAACGAACCGTAGTCTTTCACCTTAAATGACGGGAACAATTCTTTGATAAAGAGACCAATGACGGCTTCAATCCGTATGAATCGTGCTTCATTGCTTGAGTGGCTTTGCTGCGGCAGGCGCACGAAGCGGCCAAGCTGATGAGGAATGGGG
>JBCDBQ010000592.1:0-4752 GCA_039183375.1 Pseudomonadota bacterium | reverse complement strand
GGTTTCCGCCCCTTAATCGTCTACGGCCCGGGCCGAGAAACAGGTTTGACGGCCGGTCCGTCTCTGGCTTGCAAGGCGGCAGCGCAAGGTGATGACTATGTCATCCCGTTCAGTGGCGACACGGATTTCATCTTCGTATCTGACGTGGCCGCTGCCTATGCTGCTGCTGCCGTCAAAGAACGCCCGGGTGCACACGTCTATAACGTTGTCGGAGACCTCGGAACTGCGGAAGGGTTCGCCGATGAGATCATGCGCGCAGCCCCCAACGCGAAGGTGCGCGCGGATGGTCCCACATTGCCGATTGCACCTCAAATTGATCCTGGGACATTGCGTGAGGATTATCCCGACATTCCGCAGACTACCATACGGGAAGGTGTTGCGGAGACCGTCGCGCACTACCGCCGAGGACGGAACGCTTAGGACCTCACGTCCATCATATCCTCAATGTCCACTTGCCGATGGACCACATGATCAAGAACGCAATGCATCCAACCATTCAAGCCACTCTGGAGGTCGTCAAAACCGGTGACGAAGATCAGATCAGGACGTTGCTGGCAGAGCATGTCGAGTTCCTGCCACCGACCTACTATAAGACATGGGTCGGTCGGGAACCTGTCGCGGCATTGCTCGCTCACGTCGCGCAGGTCTTTTCTGAATTCACCTACAGGCGGGTGATGGGAGACGGTTCCGACTGGGCATTGGAGTTCGAATGCAAAGTTGGAGATCTTGATGCAGTCGGCGTTGATCTCATCACCCTCGATGAAAGCGGCCTGATCTCGCGTTTTGAAGTCGTTATGCGGCCCTACAAGTCAATTGGCGCATTGCGCGAGGCAATGGGCTCACGTGTGATGGCAGACGCCAGGTTTCTGAAATTCAAAGACGCCCTAACGTAGTTGCTGAAAGAGCATCGAGCTATCGAAGTGTGGCACCTACGGCACCAGCACGATCTTCCCGTAGGCGCCGGGCTCCAGAACCGCCACATGGGATGCGGCTGCTTCGGACAATGGCATCTCGCGCCCAATAACCGGCTTCAATGCACCATCCGCGACGCCGGCAAGTATGTCCTCCATGATTGGACGCATCTGCTCACGCGTCGCGTTCCACAGCGCAATGCCGCGAATGTCGATCTCCTTCATCATCGCAACCCGCGGATTGACGGTTATTTCACCCCGGTTGCCAATCACAATGATCCGCCCGTACTTGGCAACAGCCTCCATGTCTGCTGCCAAGTTCACGTTAGCCAGCATCTCCAGAACAAGTTCGGGGCCTTGACCGCCAGTGAACTGCTTGACTTCATCGAGGTAGCCGTCGGTCGTGTGATTGACGGCGAGGTCTGCACCCTCGCTTGTGATCAACGCGAGACCCTTGTCTGTGCCGCCACTGCCGATAACCTTGAGGCCGGCACGTTTGGCCAACTGGATCGCCGATGTTCCGACTGACCCGCTGGCACCGTGGATGAAGACCGTCTCACCCGACTTCGCGCCTCCGCGCTCGAACAGGGCGTAGTGAGCCGTTGTGTAGGAGACACCAAATGCGGCGGCCTGGGCAAATGTTACATTTGTGGGGAGTGGCAAGACTTCGTCCGCCTTGCGCTTGACCTTCTCCGCGTAGCAGCCGGTAAGATCAAAACTTAGGCCTGTTCCAACAAAGACAGGGTCGCCGACCGCGAGATCTGTGACCCCTGAGCCAACGGCGGATATCACCCCACCAGCATCACCGCCGGGCGTATAGGGCAGATCCGGAACAATCGCGTAAACGCCGGTCCGCATGTAGGTATCGGCCGGATTGACCCCGGCTGCTCGAATGTCCACAACCACTTCGTCGGGCCCTGGCACAGGATCATCGAGTTCCTTCACTTGCAGAACCTCAGGACCGCCGAATGCATGTGCCTGGATCGCTTTCATATCTGTGTCCCCAACTCTGATAATCTCATGGCTCCCCCGAGCGGTTGATGTCACCAATCTCCCGCTGTGAGAGAGGGCTACTTAGGTGGGTGCCGGCGGACAGCATCTTCGTTGATATCCGCGCCCCACCCTGGACCTGTGGGCAGGATAAACTCTCCGCCTTCAATGCGTGGTGGTTCTGTGACGAGATCGTCTTTCCACGGTACATCATCAATATCAATTTCCATGATGCGGAAATTCGGCAGCGCCGCACAGAAATGCGCGCTCATGAGGCTCGACAGATGTCCGTAGAAATTGTGCGGCGCGACGTTCACCTCATAGGCTTCCGCCATGGCCGCGATCTTCATTGATTCCAAGATGCCATTCCATGGTACATCGATGATCGCGACGTCCATGGAATAGTTTTCAAAGTAGTCTTTGAACTGGCGACGCCCGAACAAAGACTCGCAGCTCGCAACGGGCGTTTGAATCGATTGCCTGATCTGGCTCAACGCGCGTGCATCAAACGAGTCAATTTCCACCCACATCAGACCATGACGCTCGAGGGCGCGTGCCAGGCGGATGTAGCCTTCCGTTTTGAAATTGAAATTGAGATCGAGCAGAAACTCGACATCGTTACCTGACCCATCCCGCAAGGCGCTCAGCTGATCGTGAAGTGCGGAAATGATCCGCGGCATCAGATTGAGTTCCGGGCTGCCGGGCGAGCGCCCAAACCCGGGCATGTAAAGCTTCGGCGTCTCTTCATCGAAGAGGAAGATATTCGTCTTGAGGGCCGAGAAGCCCTGATCGCGAACGTGCGCGCCAAGATCCCGAACATCGTCCAGGTTGCGCAAAGCGGGCACACCCATAATGTCGGCGTGATGCAATCGGTACGAACCACAATGTGACCAGTAAAGCCGCAAGCGATCGCGTACCGGACCGCCAAGCAACTCATATACCGGAATACCGAGCGCCTTTGCTTTTACGTCGACGAGTGCGTTCTCCAAGGCTGCAATGGCTTGTTGGATGAGCCCTCCCGGCGCCTGGCGCGTCATGGCATAGAGGTTAGCCGAGATCTTCTCAACGGGGCGCGGATCCTGTCCGATCAAAGTCTCGGCCAACTTCAATATGACGGCTGTCAGTCCTTTAGATCCATAGCTCTCGTTGTATTCCGAATAGCCAACGATCCCAGCATCCGTCTCGATCTTCAAGAAAGAGAAAACGCGCCAGCCGGCATCCGCATGCAGGTCTTGTATCTTTGTAATTTTCAACGCCTGATCCTCTGGCTCGTACCCGCGGTCATCGAAGAGATGACCACCACATCACGTCGCGGTGCCTCGGCGGGCGAGCATGCGTTCGCGCATGGCATATTGTGCATCCTTGGAACCATCGTGGAAGGTGCCAAACATCTGATCAAGCGGGGCGATCGCGCCACCATAATTGCATTCAAAATACCTATGATGAAGGTAATGGAAGTAACTGCCGCTATCCCAACCGGAATCCTTGCCATTCACCAGCATTTTCTCGAAGCCGCTATGGCTCATCGCTGGCAAGAAGGCCGCCAGTTGGATCTGGTAGAGCGCGTTCACGGGATGAAGTGCCAGCAGCCACTGCACACACACCGTAGAGAAGTATATCGCTTGTTCGACCGGGTGCATGGCAATACCAGACCATGGGCCGATTTCCACATTCAGGTGATGCGTGCTGTGCACCGACTTATAGAGCGGCCGCCAATGCAACAGTCGATGCGTGAAGTAGAAGTGCACAGCATGAATCACCGGCGCGAGTAGCACCATCACGCCAAACCATATCCAGAAGCCCACTGAGTTGGGATCAAGAGGCAGGAAACCGATGTAGCCATTCGCGAAAAGCCAATAGGTCACGACCTCAAAAGCAGTGATGATTGGTACGCCGGTCCCGAGCGTTCGGAAGATATTGTCGCGAACCTGGTCACCAAAAAGGAACCTGGGATTGTTCGTTGCAAATGGCCGGTTGGAAAACCGGTGCTCATCGCCCTGTTGCTTGTAGACATAGAAGTAAAGGTGCAAGCCGCCATAGAGCACCAATACAAACGCAAAGTTGCGCGCGAAAATCAGGGCAATCCACCAAAACTCAAAGCTTTTCATCGCAGCAAGCTCTGGCGTCAGAAATACCCATGTGAGCGCCGCAATCGCCAGCCATATCGTGTTCATTGGCCAAAGATAACCGGGGAACCCAAACATCCACTTGGCGACGATCAGTGGCCGCGGTGGCCAGGCCACGATTGGCGGCAGTTTTATTGTCTGGGCTGGTCGCCAGTCCCCGTTGGCATCGCGTGGTGTCACAGTCTCGGCAGCCATCGGCTTGCTCCAGGCATAGCTTCGGTGAAATGGCAGAATAGTCGAAGTAAACTTGACGTCAAAACTGTCAGCTCAGCAATCATGATGCTGGTTGCCGCCAATCCCGGCTCTTACGCCACTCTTGGCTTGTTTATCCCCGCATCGGCTGTCAAAATCCCATTTTATGGTCATTTCGGGAAGCCTCCCATGTCAGCCGCTCCATCTCAGCCCGCATCCCAGAACCCTCCTGGCAATGCCGCTCTGCCGGACGGCACCTATCCGACGACCTGCTGGGAGTGTTCAACCAACTGTGGAGCACTTGCGACCGTCCAAGACGGACGCGTCGTCAAATACGCGCCCAACAAAGCCAATCCTCACTCCAAAGGTGCGTTCTGCATCAAGGGCATTCGCGGTGCGCCGGACCTGACCTACAACCCACGGCGGCTGCTCTATCCACAACGTCGCGTCGGTGAGCGCGGCTCTGGCGAGTGGCAACAGATCAGCTGGGATGAAGCGCTCGATGAAATGGCAGAGCGCTTTGCTGCCGTCCG
>JBCDBQ010000591.1:0-4754 GCA_039183375.1 Pseudomonadota bacterium | reverse complement strand
CTATACATCACCGTTTCGGACAGCCGAAGCCCTCGGTGTCGAAGAGATCATTGACCCGCGTGAGACCCGACCAATTCTGTGCGAGTATATAGCGCTCGCCGAAGAGCGCCTGAGAATCGGGTTGGGGCCTCGCGCGCGCGCGGGCGTAGCGCCATAGCAGCAACAACGCTAAACTGGCTCGCGAGGGTCCTGACAAAACAAGAGTGGCACGACAGATGTTTATCGCAAGGCGGACCACCGGCACGTGCCGGACACTCGCTGCTCTCGTTCCCCTCTTCTTGAGCTTGCTAGTCTCTCTCACGCCGTCCGTCGCGAGCGAACAACTCAAACCGCAAAATTGGATCAAGTTAGCCGTTGAGAAACTTTGTGGCGTCGAGCCGGTCGACGGTCTACTCGCGCAGGAACAACTACAGGGCGCCTGGCTCCTGAATGAGACGGAAGGCAAGCGCCGCGGCCAGGTCTTCCGCATCGAACAGCGCTTTTCATTGCCAGTGGGCGATGAACTTCGCGTAGTTAGGTTTCAACCGGGCGGACGCCTCCGACGCTTTTCTGTTGAAGTTCATCGACAGATGAACGGTCAACTGCAGCCCTACCTCCAGGGCATGGCAGACGGAGCCTGCACCTTGCGGTCGGGGCGCCGCATCGTCCGAAGTTCGTCAGGACCATTGGTCAAGCTCGAACAGCTTGATGGTGACCTCACAACGGTGCGCTGGGCCGAAACCCTGCAGGCACCATGGCCATCGGGCCGCGATCTAGGTGGACCAAGAGTGGCGCTAATCGATTCTGGATTAGCCTATGACTTGGCTGCCTTTCGCAATCGGCTAGCACGGGATAAAGACGGCAAGCCGCTCGGCTTCGACTACTGGGACATGGATGGCTGGCCTTACGACGGTGATGTTTCCCGTGGCGCCTTCCTACCTATTCGCCATGGCACTGCTGTCGCTTCCGTGCTCGTCCGCGAGACACCGACAGCAGCCCTCATTCCACTGCGATATCCACGCCCCGACATGAAACGCATGTCCGACGCAATCAAGCTAGCGTCTGGTGCCGGCGCCCGCATCCTCGCCATGCCACTCGGCAGCCGCAAACCAGAACAGTGGTCAGCGTTTGAACAGGCACTCAAGGCCCATCCCAGCATTCTGGCAATCGTCTCCGCGGGAAATGACGGCGAAGATATCGACCAACGCAAAATCTGGCCGGCAACTCTCACGCTTGAAAATATGATCGTCGTTACGTCTGCGGACGCATTTGGTCGATTGGCCGAAGGTTCAAACTGGGGAAAGCGGAGCGTTGACATCATGCTCCCGGCAGAGAATGTGGCAGTCCTCGACTTTCGAGGCGCAAAGGGCAAGGCGTCTGGCTCAAGCTATGCCGTGCCGCGTCTCGCCGCCCTTGCCGCGCGACTACTCGCAAAGGAACCCAGGCTTACTGCCAAAGAGTTAAAAGCAAAGATCTTCGCCCGAGCGACACCGTCGCCCTACGAGAAGAACGTGGTAGCTGTTGGCTGGATACCGGACCCTACGCGCGATTAGTCCACACACAATGTGACCTAACTCATCTGCGCCGCGGTTTCGGAGGTGGACGATCAATGAACCGTCTGGCAGCTTGTGCCTGCCTTGGATCAGCAGCTTCCAGCTTGCTGTAGGCTTCATCTGCCAGTGCGCGATCACCACCCCAAATGCCGGCCTGAATTCCGAACCGCAGCAATCGCGGATCTTTTGGATCTGCTGACATCACCCAGCGTGCATGAGCAAGCATGTCCTCGAAGCGACCCGCCAGTTGCAGCGCCACAAGATATGACACCCGCGCATTGATCGAGTTAGGAACTTGTTCAACGGCTGCCTTACTGAGGACGATCGACGCATCATACTGCCGCGCGAAAGCGAGAAACCGAGACGCCTTCAAATGCTGCCCCGGATTTTGCGAAACCAGACACTGCGACTTCAATTTTTCAATCACTTCAGGATCGGGCCGCTGTCCGCGACGCCGTCGCTTCGACCTGTCGATCGCACCCGCACATTCTTCAAATGCAACGCCCAACTGTGATTGCAGCTGAGTTGCACCAGCTCCGTTCAAGCCTTCCATGAGCATGCGAACTTGGGCCAACGGCACTGCTTCATTGCGACCTTCTCCGCCGCCAACAGCAATACCCGCAAGACCTCCGTTTGCATTCACCAAGGCACCACCGCTGACACCTGGTTGCATCTGTGCTCCCACGTGCAATCGACCAAGTTCAGCTCCCCGTGCAGGGCCTGATCGTAGTGGCCCTGGTTTGAACACACGCACTTCCTTACGCGCAACATCTGCACCCACAACAAAGTAGCGCTTTGAGTTCGAGGACCTCACTGTGACATCCGACAACTTCAAGACAAGACCATCTTTGGGAAGGCCTTGGACCTGTAACAGCGCCAAGTCCCCGGCATAGGTCGATGGCAAAACCTTCGCCATTAGTTTGCCCGTCGGCGTAAAAACCTGTGCCGTTTGACGCGCGCCAATAACGTGTCGGTTCGTCACCAGTAAATCATCCGCGATGCGCACAGCGCTCGCGATGGGATCAAAGCTCTCAATCGGAAACACAGCCTGGCGCACACGGCAAACCGATTGTGGGTATGGACAGTCGGCTCCAGCTGGTGAATTCGTAGAACGAGCGGGCACAGTTCCTTCCCGAGCCAGGGCGAACGAAAGCTTGGTCGATCGTCTTTGACCTGCACGTTCATAGACAATCTCCACCGATCCCCCAGCACGAACCAGCGCCAGAGCTGACAGTACGCTTTTTGGGTTCCGAACAGAACGCCCACCAACTGAGCGCAGCGTATCTCCTGCCTTTAAGCCCGCGCCTGCAGCCGCACCGCCTGCAGTGACGTCGACAATGTTCGCCCCGTGACCCAGGGAACGAGCCCTTCGTGACAATGGCGAAAGCTGCCAACCGCCCTTCACGTAGTCGACGCGACCATCGTCTTTCAGGTCATCCACGACGCGTCGCAACAACTGCTCGGAGACAGCGAAATTCACCCCAATGTTGGTATCACTCTTGGCAGCAAAAATGGCTGACATCATGCCAACCAAACGACCGTCCCTATCAACCAGCGCTCCACCGGAACTCCCAGGATTGGCCGCCGCATCCGTCTGCACAAAATCTTCAATGGCATTGAACCCGGCGTGGCTCACATTAAGAGCCGAAACAACACCGCAGGTAACGGAAAGATCGAGACCATATGCGTTACCAATCGCACAGACACGTTGCGCGATAGCGGGACGCGGTGCCGCCTTGTAAGCGATAAGCGACGCATCGACCTTGATGAGCGCAATGTCAGATGCCACGTCAGAACCAACAAGCTTTGCCGGTAGAATCCGGCCATCTGATAAGCGAACGTCAATGCGCCGTACAGCCTTGAGCACATGCGCAGCTGTTGCAATCAAACCGTCGTTGTCGACGACAATCCCACTTGCCTCCGGAACCTGCCCCCGCCCCTGCCCGGCTTGAACCGGCGCGCCCACCCGCACGGGTAAGATCGAGACAACTGACTTGATGCCTTCGCCAATGTTTGCATGAGCCGCCGATGTGCCCAACAGAACCATGGCGAGAAGCACGAAGTAAAAAGACAGCCTGTACATAAGGAGATTGATCCAGTTTACCGTTACTCTGGCCACACTAGCACCAAACGCACGCCCGCGGTGCTCATTCGAGATCACGCCACTGCCACTTGCTCACCGCCCCGCTCAGCCGACTCATAGATCGCGCGGATCAGAGCCACCGCCCGCCGACCCTCCCGGCCATCAACAAGCGGCGCATGTCCTCCATTGAGAGCTGCAAGCGCATCTTCGAAGTTGCGTTGATGCCACGTAAAGTCAATTGCTTTGGGATCAGCTGCGCCGGCCCCGGCGACATCGGCATTCAATCCGTAATCCAACAAGATTGTCTGGTCATCAGGGTGCTCATCCTTGAACTCCCAGACGCGGAATTTATCGTCGGCCATAAACACCGAACCAGCGCTCCCGCAGATTTGAATTTCGGCAGCATGCCCCTCGGCCGACCAACACGCTGTCGAACCATGAATGGTCCCGAAGGCTCCGTTTTCAAACTCAAGCATAGCGACACCGACGTCCTCGACTTCGATACCGGTGTGGGCTGCCAACCTCGTCTGTGCACGAACATGGCGCACGTCGCCCATGAGATGCAGCAAAAGATCGATGGTGTGGATTGACTGGTTCATCAAAGCACCACCACCATCAAGGGCCCAGGTTCCACGCCAGGCACCGCTGTCGTAGTAGGCCTGATCACGCCACCACTTAATCGACGCATCAGCCGTCACGATCGTCCCGAAACGATCACTATCAATTGCGCTTTTCAGCAAGTTGGTCGCCTGATTGAACCTTCGCGGAAAGATACCGGCGAGCATGACACCGGACGTCTCACAAGCCGCAATCATCTCATCGACGCGCTCCGTCGTGACTTCAAGCGGCTTCTCACAAATGATGTGCTTCCCAGCCCGGGCCGCCGTGATAACCGGCTCAAGATGCGCGCCGCTGGGCGAGCAAATCGTTACGATATCAAGCCCGTCATGGGCCAGGAATGCCTCGAAGTCTGTATACCCGGCACAGGCTTGTTCTGCCGCGAATTTCTCCGCAGCCTCGGGCCGTCTCGCAAAAACAGCAACAAGCTCTGCATTGTCCATGGCTGCAATAGCCAGAGCATGAAACTCGGCAATCATGCCGGCGCCGACAATGCCAAACCGATAAATCTTTTCCGCCAT
>JBCDBQ010000590.1:0-4772 GCA_039183375.1 Pseudomonadota bacterium | reverse complement strand
GTGGGGTGCATCGATCATCGGCTACGGTCGATATTGCTATAAGTACGAAAGCGGGCGCGAGGGTGAGTTTCTGATGACAGGCTTTAGCCCGCGAAAAGCTCATCAAGTCGTCTACATCATGCCGGGCTATCGTGATATGGCAGCAGAACTTCAGCAGTTGGGCAAGCACCGCATTGGCAAGTCGTGCCTGTACATTAACAAGCTCGCCGACATCGACCTCGCGGTGCTCGCAAGGATCATTGAACTGGGCCTGGCGGATATCGAAGCGCGATACGAAACCCACGACGAGTGATCTCGGCTGGCAACTGATCTGCTGGAGCTGCAGGAATAGCTGTCGGCACATAGTGAGACGCAAGCCTTGAATTACGTCATCTGCCAGATTTAGCTGCTGAAGAGAATTGCTCTTAGGGCAGCAGGATTTAGATACTTGCGATCTAGAACCGGTCGCGAATAGATGACTGGGAAGTGTTGGCTAGGAGTCCATAAGCATGCCAATCGAAAACTGGATTGCCTATGCGATCGCTTATGTCGTGATCTCGATCATCCCCGGCCCAAGTGTATTCATGGTGATCGGGCAGGCCCTCTCGCGTGGCAATCGTGCGGCAATGGTTTGTATCGCAGGCGATCTAGTGGGTGGGATCATCGTAATGACTGCCTCATATCTCGGCTTAGGGCTGATCTTAGCATCTTCCAGTCTCGCATTTACGGCCATGAAATGGGTGGGCGTTGCTTACATGGCCTATCTTGGGATCGCGCAGATAATCGCAGCGCGCAACCTCAAGGAAATCAAAGTTGTCAGCAAGACATCTGTTCGAGGAAGTTTCGGCGCAGGATTTTTGACGGGAATACTTAATCCAAAAGCCATTATGTTTTACATGGCATTTTTGGCCCAGTTCATCGAACCGAATGCTGCTCAACTTCCTCAGTTTCTCATTCTTATGACGACGTCAAGTGTGATTGTAGCCTTTGTATTGGGCACTTACGCATGCTTGAGTGCGAAGGTCAGTACAGGACTACAAAGCATTCAGGCTCGAAAGAGGCTGGGTTACGCTGGTGGTTCCTGTATTCTCGGTGGCAGCGCAATCATGGCCGCGACCCGGTAGTGTTAGCTAATCGCTCGTTTTGACCACTGCTGTGCCGCACCGCCTCGCTATTGATGGATGGTTTTAGCGCCAACTCACTCGCTCGCTATGGCAATGTAGGATCAATTCTGGAACCCAGCTGTCCTGGCGTAATGTCTGCTATGCCCGGCCCATTTCTTCTTCAGACAGAATTTTGTGAAGGATGGCAGGCTTCGGGCGCATTTCTCACGGGAGCATCTTGGCAGCGAAGTGTCAGTTTCGGTCATTAGACCCCGCACCGCAGTCGGTTTTAGTCATCATCACGGGTTAGTGGCGAGATAGATGACCTCGCTCAGTATCGCATTGAGGGCGCATGGCTGCTCCAGCGGCACGTAGTGACCGCAGGACGGGATGATGTGAAGACGCCCATGCGTCGCAGACGCTGCAGCCGCGGCGTTGATGGCTACACCCGGTGCCACGTCTTCCTCACCAGTCACAACGGCTACTGGTTTCGGCCAGTTTGCAAAGAATTGATCACGGTTTGGACGACTGTGAAAAACTTCAACGCCACGAGCAAGATCTGCAGGGAGCCGCTGGAGCGCATTCTTTCGGGCTGCTTCAACGACGGCCTGATTGGCTTGCCTGGAAAACAGCGGTTCCCAATAGGTCTGCCAAGCTACATCGATCCCACGACGTTCCAATAGCTCAAGTGCGGAGGCACACAATGATGGATCAGGTCGATGCGCTGCCTTGGTGCCAATGAGAACTAGGGCGATGACGCGTTCCGGTGCTGCGATGGCCACTTCGACCGCGCAGGAGCCGCCAACTGAACACCCGACGACGATAAGCCGATCACTCGTTGTGAGCTGAAGTGCCCTGGCTGCCCATTTCTCGACAGAATCACCAAACGTGTAGAGCGTTGGCGCGATCGCAGAATTCGGCGACAGATCCATCTGATCTGCCCACATGGTGCTATCGAGCGGGAGGGCGTGGAGGAACAGAAGCTCCACATTCATCCCTCTAGGCGATCGGAAATGAAGTAGAGGGCGCGAATGAAGTCCACATGCCAATTGTCATCGGGCCGATTGCCTAGCGCATACCAATAAAACTTGAACATGTGGCCACCATCGTCGCTTGTCCAATGTTCCCAGGAATCAAGGCACGGTTCAGCGCTGCATTGAAAGAAATGCCAATCCTGCGCGATGTCGTCATACCGCAGCGATCCGAGGAATCGCTCGATCGAAACGACTATGCCACTCTCTTCGAGCATTTCTCTCGCTGCAGCATCTCGTAGGCTTTCGCCTGGCTCAACAGTGCCTTTGACAATTTGGTTGCCTGCCATTGGATGGCGAAATGCAAGGACTTCGGTATTAGCCCCAACGCCACGCAACAGCACAGGGCAGACTTTGTGAGCCACCACGATCAAACTTCCAGTTCGCCTAAACTAACCTAGCCTTTGCCGGTTCGAAGTGATTGGCAAGAGGCTTCAGGCCAAAAGGGCGAATTAGCACCACATCGAGCCTCGCCCGCTTTGCTGGGCAAAGCAGTCTTAAGGCGAGAAGTCGCCTGGCATGTCTGTAGTCGAGCGCATTCTCGCCAGAAAGGCCTTGGCCGCGATGTGTCAGAGTCGGACCTTCGCCAATCGTATCATGCCTACTAACCTAACAATGAACGAGCGTAGACATTGCCCCTGGAGCGTACGGCTTGAGCCATCAAGAAGATTGTGTTTAGAGGGACTATCTAACCCTGGGACATGCCGCGTTTCGGCGGTTCAATTAACACAAAAAAACGCCACGCTGATTGGACACCCTAGTGACACCGAGTGAAGTCGTTCTAGCCGCTACTGACGCGATATTTGTGCGCTTCGATGTTGAGGCAGCAGAAGATCTTCTTGCTTCCGATTACATCCAACACAACGCGACCATACCCACTGGCGCCAAACCAATCTTGGAACTTGTCCCAGTTTTGCGAGACAGCGGCATAAGTATTGAGATTCATCGAGTGATTGCCGAAGGAAACTTGGTTGTTGTTCACGCGACGTATTCCAACGCGCAGGTCCTTGGTGGCGACACTTTGGTGGCCTTTGATGTGTACCGGGTTGAGAACGGCAGGATCAAAGAGCATTGGGATAACCTTCGCGAACTGCCGGAGAAATCGACCTCCGGTCACTCGATGACCGATGGCGGCACGGATATATTCAATCTCGAGGAGACATCGGAAAACAAGGCGCTGGTACAGAAGTTCGTCGATGCCATTTTGGCAAACTACGAAGTCGCCCGAATAACCGAATTTGTCTCTAGCGACACGTACATCCAACACAACCCAAACATCGCAGACGGCTACGAAAGCCTAGCATCCAATTTGAGAGCTCAAATTTCAGAAGGACATCCGGCACCTTATTCGCAAACTCACTTGGTTGTTGCTCAGGGCAATTTTGTGTTTCTTGCGTCCGAAGGGATGCTTCGCACCACCAACCCTACGGCGTACTTTGACCTTTTCCGCGTTGAAAATGGCAAGATCGTTGAACATTGGGACGTGATGGCAAGTATACCTTCTGAAATGGCGCATTCCAACGGGAAGTTCTAGCTGTGCAAAGGCACGAGCTCCCTCAGGATCAAATCTGCCATCACAATCTTCCCCCACAAAGCGTTATTGGCGGTTCAGGGTCAACTTGCGACGCGAGCGCTCCCGACCAACCGTCCGCTATGCTCCGCCAAGCAGCCGCTCCACCAGAAAATCACGCGGAGTGGCGGCTTTAGCGCGTTTCTGACGCTAGGCTGGCTTCCGGGATGTGCTGATGTTGTTGATTTAGTCGTTTGCTTCTGAGCGACGGCTCGCTGCTCTGACATGAAGCCGTGGGGTTGGTGCCGGGCATCTGCCCAGCTTGTTAAGTCACCTGGTAATCATGATGGTTTTCTTCTCCTTTGTTGTTATGCCGACGCTTCAGCTGGTTGGGGTTTAGGTCTGAGTTTGGCGAGTTTTCGGAGGTTCTGTGCGGTGGCAGCGAGCAGGAACTCGTCACTTGCACCACACGGCCCTCTTAGTCGCAGACGCCCAAGTTTGAGGATGCGTTTCAAATGAGCAAACAGCATCTCGACCTTCTTGCGCGCCTTTCTTGAGGCGTCGCCGGCATCCGTATCAGCGATCGCTCGCGCCATATCTCTCGCTCGTTCATGGATGGATCGAGGAACTTTGCGAGCAGGCTCTTTGGGGCAGCATTGAGCCTTGAATGGGCAGACCGAACAGTCAGCTTTACTGGCTCGGCACAGCATGGTGGCGCCGTCATTCACCAGCTTTCCCGTCGTTGTGAGCATCTTGTGGTCAGGGCAGATGTAAACGTCATCCTCCTGATCATAGAAGAAGTCACTGCGGGAGAAGGTGCCGTCCTTGCGTCCAGACTTGTCGATCACCGTGACATGAGGTTCGATCCCTCGCTCTTCCACCAGCCAACCGACCATCTCTGCAGCCCCATAGGCGCTATCACCGGCCAGGCTCTCCGGATACAAGCCGAAGCGATCCATGGCCCGATCGATCATGGTCTGAGCAGCGCCGACTTCGGCCTGCCGAATAGCCCTCGATGCTTCAACATCGACGATGATGGCGTTGTCGGTGTCGATCAAATAGTTGGTGGCATAAGCAAAGAACGCAGGCCCACGATGGGCACCGGTCCATTGCGCTGCCGGATCGGACGGTGAGACGAACTTTGGTGTG
>JBCDBQ010000589.1:0-4789 GCA_039183375.1 Pseudomonadota bacterium | reverse complement strand
GGTCAGCCGCAAGCAGCGGGGTCATAATCAAGGAACCACCGGATAACGACGAGGCATCACCGAGTGATGAAACCGTGACGTCAATACGAGAGCCGCGGCCGATAAACGGTGGCATCTCGGCTGTCACAACAACAGCTGCAACGTTACGCGTGCTACTCTCAGTGGCACGCACATTGACACCCAGCTTATCGAGCATCGACTTTATCGATTGCGAGGTGAATGGGGAATTCCGCAGACTATCGCCCGTTCCCCGCAAGCCGACTACCAGGCCGTAGCCAACCAGTTGGTTCGCGCGCACACCTTGGACCGATATGATGTCCTTCAATCGTTCAGCATGGGCCGGCCCAGTCAGCAGCAGTCCGGTAAGAAATAGCCAGATGTATTTGTGCATTGTTAGCGCGGCGCTCCAACTAGTACAGATCCGTCGTTCTGGACGACTCCGATAATGATGCGACGACTATCGACGTTACGAACGCGTATCATCGAACCACCGGCGCCCGCCTGCATGGCCACAGCACGCCCAACAATCTGAATGGCACCTGATCGAAAAATGATTGAGACGACCTGGCCCTGGGTAATCAGATTGGGGACGCGCAAATCGGTGTGGGCAATCGGACGTCCGGCAACCAAGGTGCGTCTTGCAACCTTGCCAACAACCCCGTTCAGCTCCATCAGGTAGCCACGCAGCCGCTGCTTCGTTCCGCGCCAGCTCCTCCAACGCAGTGAGTCTGCGTGGATGGCCTGCCCCGGATAGATTGTCGTGCGGGCAACCAAGAGCTTGACCTGGCTGGCGGATGCTACCGACGGCACTATGAATGCCACCGCAGCTGCCAAGATCAATTGGACCAGAACGAAGTCATGGCGAAACATGATTAGCGGATCCCTTGCGTGACCATTGACAGCATATCGTCAGCCGCCTTGATGATCTTGGAATTCATCTCGTAGGCACGCTGCGCAGATATCAGCTCAGTAATCTCTTTCACGGCGTCGACATTGGAGTTTTCCAGATACCCCTGGCGAATCGTTGCAAAACCCGCGTCACCCGCAACCCCGGTCACGGCATCCCCGGAGGCTTCGGTCACTTGATAGAGACTGCTGCCCAGCGGGCGCAGTCCTGACTCATTGGCAAATGTCGAGAGTGATAGCTGACCCAGTTCGGTGAGCTCGGAATTGCCACCTTCCCGCGCAAACACGCGACCGACTTCGTTGATGACAACTTCAACTGTGTTCTCAGGGAACGTAATCGATGGCTGCACCAAGTATCCGTCGACGGTTACCAGCTGTCGGTTTTGGTTCATATTGAAGGCACCGGCACGCGTGTAAAGCGTATCGCCATCCGGCGACGTCACCTGGAGCCAACCTTGCCCGTTGAGAGCAACGTCGAGCCGGTTGCCAGTTTGCGATAGGCCGCCCTGCAAGTGGAGGTTACGAACTGCAGCCGTCCGAACGCCAAGACCGACCTGGGCACCTTCCGGCACGACAGCCTCCCCGCCACGGCTCGCCACACCAGCACTTCTCTCCGCCTGGTACAGCAGGTCCGTAAATTCCGCCCGCGACCTCTTGAATCCTGTCGTATTGATATTGGCAATGTTGTTCGCAATGACATCAACGTTTGTCTGTTGCGCGGACATACCAGTCGCCGCGATCGCTAGAGCCCTCATGAACTTCTCCTAGATTTGCATCCGACTGATTTCGAGATAAGCCGCAACCACCTTGTCGCGGACCGCAATAGCTGTTTGGAAAGTGCGTTCGGCTTCCATCACCGAGGAGACAACCTGCTGGACAGGCATTTCGCCGACAATTCCAGCCTTTGATGCCAGTTCAGCGGACCGCACTTTGTTCGCGGACTGAATGGCAAGATCTGCCATCGCCTGCTCAAAACTAATACTGTTCGTGGTCACATCAGACCGCACTGGACCCGCGATCCCGAGACGGTCCAGCGACACGTTGGTCGCAGGACTGACGCCAACGTTTGGTGCCAGTTTATCAATCATCGTCCGGACCTCAGCAAATCGATAGCCATTGCAATCATGTCCTTCGCCTGTTTGATGACTTGCAGGTTCGCTTCATAAGACCGATTGGCCTCACGCATGTCCGTCAGCTCCACCAACGTCTGAACATTCGGCAGTTTAACGAACCCATCACCATCAGCTGCAGGGTGGCCGGGAATCTTCTCAATTCTGAATGGATCCGCGCTCCGGGAGATGGCGTCGACAACAACCCGATTAGCGCCATTGGCCTGCACCAACTCTTGGGCGAAAGTAATCGTCTTGCGCGAGTAAGGATCTGCACCCGGCGTCTTGCCAGTTGAATTCGCGTTGGCCAGGTTCTCTGAAATAATCCGAAGTCTCGTCGACTGAACGTTAAGACCGGAGGCAGCAACCTTCATCGCCCCTATGAGTTCGCCAGCCATGACCTACCCCCGCGTTGCTGCAAGCAGCATGTTGTGAAAAGCTCTCGTGACCGACAGGTTCAGAGAGTACGAGGCACGGACCTCTTGCCCCCTCAGCAATTCTTGCTCAACAGAAACTGTGTTGCCTGAAAGCTTCGTGCCCCAGTCAGGGTTGAGCTGCCTGATGTCTGATGCTCCGAGCAGGCTGCCGCTGGCACCTGATAGGCGCGCTCTGGCTGCCGCCTCATCGCCAATCTCCGACATCACGGAGGCAAAAGGCTTCACATCGATGGATCGATAGCCAGGGGTATCCACATTGGCCACATTGCTAGCGACCGTTACCTGCCGGGCGGCAAGCCAGGAATTGTGGAGTTCCGCTAGTTTGAATAACCCTATGGATTCCATAACCTTGTCCCATCAGCACCGCTGCCACAGAGGCAAAACGTGCCCTTATAATTCAGATAGGACTGTACGGATTTTCCCTTGTCCGAGGCTTGCCAATTAAAATATTGATAAGAAATAAGGTTTTCTCGTCTCGAGAAAAGATTACGAATAGGCAAAAGCGGTAAATTCGCGCCTCGCTAGCATCGTCATTTGCTGGATTCGATATGTATTATCAACTGGATTTGAGCTTGCGTTTGCAACATCGATAAAATCGATCTCAACTGCCGCATTTTCCCTGAGTAGAATAAGTCGGAAAAAAATTTTCACCCCGCCGTAATCAAATATCATTCCAAAACTTAATTTCGGCTCTCCGTTCCAATCCAGATCCACGTCTGCAGTTTGCGAGAACCGCAAGGCACCCGGCTTGAAATGGAGTTCCGTCGACGCATTGATAATGTGTTCAATGTTCGCCAGTTGCTCCAGCCGCGTGAAGGCAGCCAGGTCCAGCAAGTTGACAAGGCGCAACTCGGTCGCGACCTCTTCCATCGCGATGGCGAGGGCTGCTTCGCGCTCAAGCATTAGTACGGGGCATTCTTTCTTCATGGCACAGCCAAAACCTATCTTGCTAAGCCAGCGTTGCTTGCTGGACCGCCATTTTGCCGCGAACCGAGGAAGAGAATGATTTCCGCAACGGCACGATAGAACTCAGTTGGAATCATTTGATCGATATGGGCGCTCTTATAGATCGCACGCGCCAGGACCTTGTCTTCAATGACTGGAACGTTGTTTGCTTCTGCGACTTCGCGGATCTTGAGCGCGATGAGATCCTGTCCTTTGGCAACAACCACAGGAGCGGCATCGCGCTCCGCATCGTAGCGCAAAGCAACCGAGAAGTGGGTCGGGTTTGCCAACACCAGCGTCGCCAGTGGCACTTCCGCCATCATTCTCTGCCTGGTCCGACCGCGTGCCAGAGACAGCATGCGGGATTTCAAAAGCGGGTCACCCTCGGCCTGCTTCAGCTCTTTCTTGATTTCGTCTCTCGTCATTTTAAGTTGCATGCGCCAATGCACCTGAGACCAAGAAAAGTCAGCTATAGCGAGAATAGCCGCCGCAACGCAAAGTGACGCTAATAAAAGTGATGCGTTTTCTTGAACAGTTATTAAAAGAACAAATGGGTGAAATAGTGACGCGTTTGTGATCTCGGCCATAATGCTATTCATAACAATCATGGCGATCAAAGATATGGAAATGAATTTGAATAGTATCTTGCCGAATTCGACGGCGCCGTTGACGCCAAAGATCCTTTTCCAGCCCTTTTCCAGAGATATACGCGACAATTGCGGTTTAACCCGCTTCGCGACCATTCGGGGTTTGTTTTGCATCAATGCGGCTGACAGGCCGAATATTGTGAGCAGGCCAAGCACTGGCATCAAAGCGAACCCGACTTCCTGCATCATCACGCGCAGCAAGGACTCAGCGTCATGCGTATCTTCAATCGGTCGGCTCGAAGATGCTTCGAAGACCTTGTAGAGCGCCTGGGTGACATCAGCGACCGCCGACTCGCCGACGACCGCCACGATCGCAAGGATGGCCAGCATTGAACCGAAAGTCGCAGTTTCTCGAGAATAGGGGACGTTGCCTTCCTCGAGCGCCTGTTGGATTTTTCGGTCCGTTGGCTCTTCGGTTTTGCTCTCTTCGCTCTGATTCTCGGCCACTGCCTTATCCAATCTGGCCAGGCTGAATGCGACAGTGCCTGGTTTCGAGCCAATTCGTTATAAACGTTTGAGCTACTTTGTATTGTGCTTGGACACGATCACGTCGCGGTGCGCGACAGCTGTTCGGAACGACTGCTCATATACTGACAGCACAATGCCAATCCGATGCCCACTAAGGTCATTTGCGCGGCGTGATATCGGTCAGCGTGACACCAAACGTGCGCGCGGATTCGTCCATAACGACGATCTCACCGCGGGCAAAGTGTTGTCCATTGACCAGGAGGTCGACCGGCTCGCC
>JBCDBQ010000588.1:0-4800 GCA_039183375.1 Pseudomonadota bacterium | reverse complement strand
GACGGTGGTACGCCGGTGGAAGGGTCAGCCCTGTCTCAGGAGGAGATTGAGCAGCTCACTGCAGATATCGTGGCCGCCATCAAGACCGTCTACGACCCTGAAATCCCTTGTGATATTTATGAACTCGGGTTGATCTATAAGATCGACGTCGATGACAATCGGCAGGTTGACGTGGAGATGACACTGACGGCACCAGGTTGCCCGGTGGCCGGCGACATGCCGGTTTGGGTTGAGAATGCCGTCAATTCCGTGGCCGGCGTTAGCGGCACGACTGTGGAGTTGACGTTCGATCCACCCTGGGACATGAGCCGGATGTCGGATGAAGCACGATTAGCTCTCAACATGTTCTAAGCTGTTGGCCGGGCGGAAACTGGGTTCGTTACTCGACTTTTACGATCGACGCATTATCTTGTCAGTAGAGAACGCTTGAACGTTCGGCGCTAGGACGCAATCAGAATGGCAAATGCAACTCGGCCTCGCCCACAGATTATGACGCTGACCGATGCGGCGGCAGAGCGTGTGCGCGATATCATGGCAACCAAACCGGAAGCAGTTGGTCTCAAGATCGGCCTTAAGAAGGGCGGATGCGCCGGTATGGAGTATACGCTGGAGTGGGCCGAAGAGACTGGAAAGTTCGATGAGATCATTGAGGATAAAGGCGCCAGAGTGATCATTGATCCTATGGCGACGCTCTATATCCTTGGTACCGAGATGGACTACCAGGTCGATAAACTCTCCGCGCAGTTCGTGTTTAACAATCCCAATCAAACATCTGCCTGTGGTTGTGGTGAGTCTGTAGAGCTGCGACCGGCCGATCAGGCACGCCTGGAAGAAATCAAAGCCTAGTCATTTGATCTATCGGGAGAGTTAATCCGATGACGGTTGAGCCGGGTTGGGTAAGTGACGTTCTCGGCTTCTGGTTCGCTGAGCTGGAAAAACCCCAATGGTTCACGAAGGACGACGCGGTTGATGCTGCGATAGAGCAACGGTTCGCGGCAGTGCATGGCGAAGTTTCTGACTTGGACCTTGTCGCGTTGACCGCATCGCCGCGTGTCGCACTCGCATCAGTGATCGTGCTGGATCAGTTCTCACGAAACATGTTCCGAGGTACGCCGGCTTCCTTTGCGAGTGATGCCAAGGCCCTGGATCTTGCAAACCAAATATTGCAACGCGGACTAGATGTGTCACTCAGCGAAGATGAGAAGGCGTTCTGCTATTTACCGCTGGAGCACAGTGAGGCGCGGGAGGATCAAGAGCGTTGCGTTGAACTGTTTCGCGCTTTGGGAAATGAGAATTATCTCGGGTACGCGCAGGCTCATCTTGATGTTATCGAAAAGTTTGGGCGATTTCCACATCGCAACGCCATACTTGGGCGTGTTTCGACCCCGGAAGAGATTGAGTTTTTAGCCCAGCCAGGCAGTGGGTTTTAAAATCACTGCTGACTCGCGCCGCCTATAATCTTACTCGTTGACGACTTTAGCGGGCTTGGCCGGTGGCTTCGCTCTGCGCACAGGCCTTTGCAGGAACGCTGGGATCGTATCTGGCGCAAAACCACCGGCGTTCGAGTCCCTGTCCGGAGCCTTTCTTGGTGGTCGCTTGTTGGCCTCGCGAGCAGGTGCAGCCTGTTGTTGGTCTGCAACCTCACGAACTTTGGGCTGCTCGTTGTCCTGATCCGAGGAGCGGCGCTGCCTTGTTCTTGACGGACTACTTCTGCTGCCCCGACCCGAACGATTGCTATCGGGCTGATTTCTTTGTCCGCGTCGACGGCGCTTCTTCTTACCGGCATCTTCGAAGTCTTGCTCTGTCGGGGCCTCACCCTGCCAGCTCAATGCTTCACCGTTGATGCCCTCGATCTCCTTGATGACTTTCAATTCATCGATAGTGACCAAGGTGGCTGCAAATCCTTCACGGCCTGCCCGTCCTGTTCGACCAATACGGTGCACGTAGTCATCACTGGCCCAGGGCACATCGAAATTGAAGACATGGCTCACGTCGGGGATATCAAGGCCGCGGGCAGCCACATCGCTTGCAGCTAGAAACGTAATTTCACCCGAGCGAAACTTGTCCAGCGTGTCCATGCGGCTGGTCTGATCCATGTCGCCATGGAGAGCGCCAGCGTTGAAACCATGTTTTGTCAGCGACTTGAACAGGATTGAAACGTCGCGTTTCCGGTTGCAGAAAATAATCGCGTTTTTCACGTTCTGTCCGCGAATGAGGTCACGCAGTAATTCGCGCTTTTCCCAATCTTCGCCATCGCCACAGAAACAAAACGTCTGCTCGATTGTTTTCGCAGTCGTTGCTGGTTTGGCTACCTCAATCTTGACCGGGTTCTTGAGAAACTTATCAACGAGACGCTGGATTTCCGGCGGCATTGTCGCTGAGAAAAACAGTGTCTGTCTGCGTGGTGGGAGGAGGCTGCAAATTTTCTCAATGTCCGGGATGAAGCCCATATCGAGCATCCGGTCTGCTTCGTCGATGACGAGAATTTCAACGCCGGTTAGCAGAAGCTTGCCGCGCTGAAAATGATCCAGAAGCCGGCCGGGTGTCGCAATAAGAACGTCAGCGCCGCGATCAAGCTTCTTTTCTTGTTCGTCGAACGATACGCCGCCGATGAGCAGAGCGACGTTCATGCGGTGGTTTGCGCCATACTTTTCGAACGCTTGTGCGACTTGTGCCGCTAACTCGCGCGTCGGTGCCAAGATCAGCGAGCGGGGCATCCGTGCGCGGGCTCGGCCGGTTTCCAGACGCGTAATCATTGGCAGCGTAAAGGAGGCCGTTTTACCCGTGCCCGTCTGGGCGATCCCGAGGACATCCAGTCCTGTCACGGCGACGGGTATAGCTTGTGCTTGGATCGGCGTTGGGGTGGTATAGCCAGACGCGGTCACGGCGTCTTCGACTTTGCTGCTCAGTCCAAGTCCAGTGAAACTAGGCATTTCCAAGAGCGTTGCTCTCCATTGGGAACGTCAAAGGCTGCGTATCAAATCTGCGCTGAGCGCTGTCCGACAGGTGAGAATGATGAGCGCAATCTAAATCAGGTTCGGTGACGTTGGCAGATTCTGAACGTGACTACAGCTGTAAACACCAGCTTTTCCTCGCAATCGAGCGGCGATGTAGTCCGTCAAGTGGGTGCTGACACAAGTCGTAGTAAAACGCAAGACCTAGTGCCGTTAAGGACAATAAGTCTTGTACATTTTTGCTTAATTGGAGGAATAAAGAGGGACATTTGCGACAACAACAGGCCAATAACCCCAATGTGAGGAAAGAATGTCAACGAAACCTAATCTTGTAATAATTCCGGGGTTGCTGTGCTCTGATGCTTTGTTTGCGGACCAGATAGCCGGTCTGAAGGACGCTGCAACGGTTTCGGTCGGCCGCGTTCTTAAGCACAATAATCTGCAAAGCCTGGCGAGCGAGATCCTGCGGGTCTCGCCACCTCAGTTTGCACTGGCTGGCTTGTCTCTGGGTGGGTATGTCGCTTTTGAAGTCTTGCGTCAGGCACCAGAGCGGGTCACCAAGCTTGCCCTACTGAATACGAATGCACGTGCGGACCGAGAAGATCAGGTAGCGTTTCGCCAAATGCTGATTGGTCTTGCACAGACGCTTGGCCCAAGGAACGTACAAGCCGCAGCTCTGCCGATGCTCATTCATAAGTCTCGATTGGGTGAAAGAGAGCTCGTGGATCGCGTTCTCAATATGGCTGAAGCAGTGGGTCGAGATGCGTTTGTACGCCAACAGCAGGCCATTATTGATCGCCCGGACAATCGTGCGTTTCTATCCGAGATCAAATGCCCGACGGTTGTTGTGGTTGGCGAGCAGGATGTGCTGACACCGGTCAAGGTGGCTCAAGAGATGCACGCCGGTATTGCTGGTAGCAAACTTGAGGTCATTCCGGATTGCGGACACTTATCGACTATGGAGCGGCCGGATCAGGTTAATCGTATCATGTCGGATTGGCTGGCCAACTAGTCACGGGGGGCGTGGTCCCATAGCTGTTCGAAGCGCTAGCCTTCCGAAGCCTCATTGAGGAGGAAGCGCGCCACGAGCCCTCCGGCAACTGCGCCGATTGTTGGTGCAATCCAAAACGCCCAGAGCTGTGAAAGGGCCTCTGCACCGGCAAAAACAGCGGTTGCAGTGGAGCGTGCAGGGTTGAGGCCACCACCGGAGATTGGGATAAGGATCAGGTAGAGACCGGCCAAAGTCGCCCCAATGGCAAGTGGAGCGATCGGCGTCAGGGAGCGACTTGCCGTTGCTCCCATGAAGATCATGACAAGCAGGGCTGCGGCCAGGCTTTCAAAGATAAGAACTGCCACCAGTGATTGGTAACCCTGAGCACCGAAGCCGTTGCTGATCGTTGCGATGGTGCCCAGTTGGGCGTTTGCAGGTGATGAGAGGAACCCGGCCGAGATGACGATGTAGTAGACAGCCGCGGCGAGTACTGCTCCAAAAATCTGTGCGATAATGAAACCAGGGGCATGGGCGACATCAAACCGACCGCCAGCAATAAGGCCGATGGTGATTGCCGGGTTGAAATGCCCACCAGAGACGTGCCCGAGCGACGTCGTTGCAGCCATCAAGGCCAGACCTGTTGCAACTGCCGCTGGCAGTGCCCCAACGTTAGTTGAACTGCCGAAGTTGAGCAGCATACCAAACAGTACAAAATGAACAAAAAGTGTGCCGACGACTTCAGCTGTAAGTGCGCGAGCATGCATCCTTGGGCCTCATAATGTCTGCGTTTCGAGCATTGTGCGCACGATTGTGCGACGCTCCAGATTGGCATCCGGTTACGATGAGAAAGCTCCG
>JBCDBQ010000587.1:0-4804 GCA_039183375.1 Pseudomonadota bacterium | reverse complement strand
GCCAGTACCTAACGACCCAGTACCTAACGAGCCAGTACCTATCGAGCCAGAACCTATCGAGCAAGTGCCAGTCACGCAATTGTCCGCGCCACCGGTTCCCGAACCTGAGCCCGAGATTGTCGAGGACACCCTAGTCTCGACGGAAGCCGCTCTGCCAGCGCTCGATGAACTCCTGGTCAACTTCGCTCCTCCCGCGTTGGCGGAGCGCGCCGCTAACTCCGAGCCCATGCCGGCAGCAGCACCGGGCGAACCGCCAGTCTCTCCGGTCATGTCGAATGCTCAAGGTGCATCGCCACAGACTTTTGAACCGACTCACGAAAATACTTTGCGTGATGAGGCAGCGCTTCGCGACGAACAGCAAACGAACAGCGACGAACAAGCTGACCTCGGTAATGAAGCCATGCCTTTGAGCGCGCGCATGGAGCGTTTCGAGCGAACAATGGCGGAAGTTTCACTGCCCGACTTGCGGCGACCTCAACCGTTCGAAGCCGATGACCGGCCACGGCGAAACGGACATGACGCCGTGGCTCCAATTGTAGTTCCTGCTGTTACACCCGCAGTTGAGCCCGTTTTGACACCACCACCTTTGCCGGATGTTGCAGGCACTGAAGCAAAGTTGGTCGATATCGAGAGCGAACAAGCCGAGACCGACTTTGACTGGTCCAATGAGCAGGTTGAAGCGGATTGGAGCGAGGCTGACGTTGAGATCGTTATTATTGCCCGCGAACCGTCAATTGATGCCGAAGACAGTCCGCAGGAAACAATTGAAATTGATCATCGCAATGGTAAGCGACCTGTTGAGGAGCCAGCTGAAGAAGTCAGCGAGGCAGAGCCTTCGCCCTATGATCTAGCACGCCGCATGGACCGACTGGCGCATTACAAGTCCGAAGAAGACGAGAAGTTTGTGCGCTTCAATGGTGAGATCGAAGAGGCCAGCGTGCAGATCATTCGCGCGGAACCGGAAGTCGACGCGTATCCGGAAACTGTGCCGGAGAAGCCCAATCACAATTTGCCGGCGCATCGCCCCCAACCGGCTCCGACAGCTGTTCCCGATCGCGTTGCGAGGTCAAGTGATCAGTCATCTCGCCGTTTCCTGGACGCTCTAACCGGCTCTCGCAAAGCGCGCTAGGTCTTACCCAGACCAAAGTAGAACATGGTAGCCTATATATTAAGTGTTTGAAATCAGGACAATTTGCGCTTGTTTTCATCGGGATTGCGGCGTGTCACCACATCGCTTGCTGCGCTGCAAAATGATCTCTTGAGACCAAATCAGCACGTCCAAATTTTGGAGGCGAGAACGTTATGAACTCTGCGCTGGCAGCTGCGAAACAAGCACCTGAACTTCAAGCAGATCCACTAGCAAATGCGGAAGGAGTTCTGTCTGAAGCCGAGCGCCTTCTCGGCCATGCCAAACGTTCCGTCAAGGACAAGGTCGGGAGCAATTCAGCCGCGGACGAGCATCAGGAAGTCACTCACGGACTTGCCTGGCTTGCGACCTACGTCGAGGCGTTGCGCCAGTTGCATGGCTGGGCAGAACGTATCCACTCCGAACAGAATTTCGGTGAGTTCGAGCAACTGATTGTCCAACTGGGTGTTGGCGAGTACGCGTCGCAGATTGCCGGTGGCATTCCGATGAGCCAGGGCGAGACAGTCCGTCTTGGCAAGCTGGGCGTGCCCCGTGCCGCAATTCGGGAGTTTGAGGACGCAACCGAAGGCGCTGTTCTTGCCAGCCAGGATGATGCCGCCAAACTGCGTCTTGCAACCCTGATTGCTGAGCGACCTGGCTCAACCACGTTTGGTGAAAGCGGCCTGGATGACATTCACTCTGCCATGCAGGAAGAAATGAACCGCTTCTGCGAAGCCGAGGTTCTGCCGGACGCCCACGAGTGGCATTTGCAAAACAAATACATTCCGCTTGAGACGATCGCCAAGCTAGCAGAACTCGGCGTGTTTGGCGTCTCCATGCCCGAGGATGTCGGCGGGCTTGGCCTGGGCAAGGAAGCGATGTGCATCGTGTCCGAAGAATTGTCGCGCGGTTACATCGGTGTCGGCTCACTAGGTACGCGATCCGAAATTGCCGGCGAATTGATCCTTGCCAATGGTACGCCGGAGCAGAAGGAAAAATATCTCCCGCGCATTGCATCCGGTGAGATCATCCCGACAGCGGTGTTCACCGAGCCGAACACCGGTTCCGACCTGGCATCACTCAAAACGCGCGCCGAACGTCACGGCGATGTTTACAAGATCTTCGGGCAGAAGACCTGGATCACCCATCCTGTTCGCGCCGACCTGATGACGCTTCTCGTCAGGACCAACCCGGATGAAAAGGGCTATCGTGGTTTGTCGATGTTCCTGGCTGAGAAGCCGCGCGGCACTGACGACAATCCGTTCCCGGCGGAAGGCATGACCGGCGGCGAGATTGAGGTTCTCGGTTACCGCGGCATGAAGGAGTACGATATCTCCTTTGATGGCTTCGAAGTACCGGCAACGCAACTGCTTGGCGGTGTCGAAGGCCAGGGCTTCAAGCAGTTGATGGCAACGTTTGAAGCAGCCCGCATTCAAACTGCGGCGCGTGCCGTTGGTGTGGCGCAGTCAGCCATGGATCTAGCGCTTGCCTATGCTTTGGATCGCAATCAGTTCGGCAAGCAGATCATGGCGTTTCCGCGTGTCGCCAACAAGATCGTCATGATGGCGGTTGAAACCATGATTGCGCGTCAGCTCACGTACTTTGCTGCCCGCGAAAAGGATCAGGGTCGCCGGTGTGATCTCGAAGCAGGCATGGCAAAGCTGCTGGGCGCACGCATCGCCTGGGCCTCCGCCGACAATGCCTTGCAGATCCACGGCGGCAACGGGTTTGCGCTTGAGTATCCTGTGAGCCGTGTCCTGTGTGATGCGCGCATCCTCAACATCTTTGAGGGCGCTGCCGAGATCCAGGCCCAGGTCATTGCACGGCGCCTGCTTGAAGGGGCTAACTAAACCGTGTCGTCCGGACCAGAACCGGGGCAATCGGGACAGGGACGGTCAGTTCTGATCACCGGTTGCTCATCGGGCATCGGTCTAGCTTCCGCCCTTGCCCTCAAGGACCGAGGCTGGCGCGTGTTGGCTACCGCACGTCACGCTGATGACCTGGCGAGGCTCAAGCAGGACTTCGGACTGGAGACGCTTGAGCTGGAGCTGGCTGATCCCGAGTCCGTCGCGCGTTGCATGGATGATGTCGACCGCCTGACCGATGGCCAATTGTTCGCTGTGTTCAATAACGGTGCCTACGGCCAGCCAGGCGCCCTCGAAGATCTTGACGTTGCTGTTGTACGCCAGCAGTTCGAAGTCAACGTGTTCGCCGCCCACGAAATCACCCGGCGCGCCGTCCAAATAATGCGCGCCAACGGCACTGGGCGGATCGTGCATTGCTCCTCCGTGCTCGGTCTGATCGCCGCTCCCTATCGCGGTGCCTATTGCGCGTCCAAGTTCGCGCTGGAAGCAATGGCCGACACGATGCGCCTGGAGCTCGCCGGTACCGGCATCTTCATATCGTTGATCGAGCCGGGACCCATCGACACGCGCTTTCTCGATCACGCCATGGCGGCCGCACGCGCCAATGTAGATATCGAGGGCTCGGTTCACAGTGAACGCTACAAGTCGATCATCGCGGGCATGGAAAAGGGCGGCAAACAGTTCTTCAAACTGCCACCCGAAGCGGTCGCGAAAAAGCTCATTCACGCCGTTGAAAGCCGACGACCCAAGCGGCGCTACTACGTGACGACGCCAACCTATATCGTGGCCGCCGCGCGCCGGCTCCTGCCAACGTCTGCGCTGGATTGGTTTGCGGCCCGGAACTAATCAATGATTGCTAAAACCCAGTTGCGCTAATCCCCTCCCTTACGCGCGATGGTAAGGGTGCCCGGCAATGATTGTCGCTGCACGATAGATCTGCTCGGCAAGGACGATGCGCGCCAGGCCGTGAGGCAGCGTAAAGCGGCCGAGCGAAAGTACAGCGTGGCCTGCCTCGATAATAGCACCGCCATGACCGTCCGGGCCACCAATGACGAAACAAAGGTCTTGGGCGCCATCTTCCTGGATACCGCGCACGAAGTCGGCAAACTGGGTGCTGGCCTGCTGCTTGCCAGTCTCGTCGAGGACAACGAGTTTGGCACCTGTCGGCACTTTGGCAAGAAGAGCCTTGGCTTCTTCAGCGCGGCGCTGATCGGTATTATCTGACCGTGCCTCGCCCAACTCGACAATCTTTTCGCAGTGAATGCCAAGCGGACGCGCCTGTTTGGTCAGGCGATCCCAATAGCGTTCGCACAATTCCCGATCCGGCCCAGACTTGAGGCGACCGACAGCAATCAGTGAAAGCCGCATGGCGCGCCTCCGCATCGATCAGGCGTCACGGGCTCTATCGACGCGAACCGCCGATCAAGCTCAAGCAACAGGCGATCAGTGAGTCGTGTCGTCAGATGGCGGCTCTGCCTGCCACATCTTCTCGAGATTGTAGAACTCGCGCACTTCGGGGCGGAACAGGTGAACAATGATGTCACCAGTGTCGAGCAGCACCCAATCGCAGTTTTCGGTGCCTTCGATCTGGATATTCCCCTGGCCGGTGTCCTTCAGCTTGCGGCGCAGCTGATCAGCCACGGCGCTCACGTGCCGGGCGGAACGTCCCGACGCGATCACCATGAAATCGCCGACAGAAGATTTACCTTCCAGGTCGATCGTTATCACTTCTTCTGCTTTGGCCTCATCCAGCCAAGCGATAATCTGATCGACGAGAGCTTTAGAGTCCTGGCCTTGCGACACAGGTTCTGAG
>JBCDBQ010000586.1:0-4814 GCA_039183375.1 Pseudomonadota bacterium | reverse complement strand
TTCCGTTTCTTCGCTTTCGTCGAAGCTCTCAACGAGAATGCGCCGCAACAGCTCCGCCATCTGCGACGCGCGTTCCAGTCGGCGTCCGAGGTCCATGAAGTGCCAGCCGAAGTTGCGCGTCATGTTCTCATGCATCAGGCCGTTAAACGCAGCCAATTGTGCAATGCGACTGTTCAGGCGATCCACAAGCTGTGCCGCTGCATCGCCTGTTGCAGGTGTTGTTTCCCGACTTGTCAGATCATTCAGAAGCCGCCAGGAATCGAGAGACAGCCGATCGCGGGTTTGACGGGCCAGTCGGCGAATGTTCTGAAAGGTTGTGCGAATGCCGTAGGGGTTGCCGCCGGCCGAGAACAACTCTTCAATGCGATCTTCGAGGGTCGTTTCTCCGGCTGTCGCGCCATTGCTAGCATGATCAGCCCACTTTGACTCGATGATGCCGATCGCGTTTTCTGCTGCCTCTGTCCGCCGTATCGGACGTAAATCCTCGTCGCCTCGGTTGAGTGCGTTGCGCATGACACGCATGGTCCAGTCGGCTCGTTCAACGTAACGCCCAAGCCAATAGAGATTATCGGCAATGCGACTGGGCAGACGCGCTCCGACGCGCTGAACCTGGGACTCCTCTTCTGAAATGCGCCATCTGGAATAGTGCGGACCTTGCGGTTCTGTGCTGAGGACCCAGACGTCACTTGACAAACCGGCATGGGAAGTCAGGCCGACCGCTTTGTTCTCATCGAGTACCATCGCCAGGCCGCCCGGCATGACGATAGCGCCGTTGGCGGTATTGACGGCGAATAGGCGAATGGCAGTCGGCTTCGGCTGCAGACCTTCCGCTGTCCACACAGGTGCTGTTGCCAGCGACATCGCCTCTTGCGCCACATAAGAGGCACCGTTGAGCTCAAGCTCTTGAATCAAAGCAGCGCGTGAAACGTCTTCGAGGTCAGCTGGTGATCGTGCACTCTCGGCATGGCCCGGTCGCGCTGTCGCTTCATAGGCTGAGCGAATGAGATAAGAGTCGAATTCAGCGAGGACCTGTTTGCGAGCTTCTGCCTCACCGAGCCAGACCCGTGGCGCATCCGGGATGATGAGTTCATCGCCGAGCAGGTGTTTACTGATAGCCGGCAGATAAGACGGCAGTCCCCGGTTCTCAACGATCGCCGTTCCAAGAGTATTCGCCATCAACGGCGGGTGCTGGCGGATGGATTCTACGAGACCGGCAGGACCCAGAAAGCCGCTGGGATCAAGTTCGAGAGGATCGCTCTTACCGCCTTCAACCGCACGGACCAGCAGATCGATCTGCTGCAGCCCGGCCAGTGTCTTATGGAACACCTGGTCGCCGACAACTTTGAGGTCAGCGCCTTCGATCAGCAGATAGCCAAGATAACGCGCCATGTAGGCATGACTGAGATAAGTCTCGTGGTCCGGTGAAGGCCCGAGGATCGCGATGTTCGATGCACTGCTGCCGGCCCGTGAGGAAAGCTCTTGGGCCAGTTCCTGGTAGAAGCCTGAAATCCGTCGCGAGTTACAGGCACGGAACAGTTGCGAACAAACCTCTGCATGCACGACGCGGTTCGCAAGTGCGTAACCATGCCCGGCAAGCGTCTCGGCGTGGGTGTCGATAATATGCCAACGGCCCTGGTCGTCGCGTGCGAAGTCGAGCGCCAAGAACGTGAGCCGCGGGACATCAAACCCGATGCCGTGCAGAGGTCGCAGGAATGTTGGATCGTTGAAGACGAGGCCCGAAGGCAAAAGGTTCTCAGCTAGCAACTGCTGTTCGCCGTAGAGATCATTGAGCAGCGCTTCGTAGAGACTGATACGTTGAATACAGGCGTTCTCAAGGAACGCAAATTCCTCGCTCGAAAGAATGAACGGTATGAGATCGAGATGCCAGGGCTGCTCCGCGTTATCAGGATCAGCAAAGCTATCGAGCGTTAGGCCATTCTCGACAATTCGGCGTTGAATACGCTCGGTCGTCGCATGGCCGCGATCAGCACCCTGCTTCTGCAGGAAATTGACAAGTGTCTGCCAATGCGGACGGACGGTACCATCCGGCGAGAGCATCTCATCGTAGCCGCCGATAGCACGACCATACCGGGAAGTCAGGTCGCCGATCGTCGACGGAGTTTCCGCCTTCACAGCTGTGTTCTCATTGTCCAATGCTTCGATCGCCTCGCTAACGGAGCGACTGTTGTCTGCCGATTGAAACGCCAGCGTGGCTGCAACGTCGCGATGAGCAGGTATACGCAAGAATCGTCGTAATGTCGCTAGCAACGAAGTCACGCTGCAGCCCTTTTTGTTGCTGCCTTGCAATTAACCGTAAGCCCCGACGTTTACGGTTGTGAGTTGTCGAAAGATAATGAAATCAAGAGGATAATCGCAGGTCCAAGGTGTAGGGGTAGTCGCGATTGTTAACCTTTCTGGGCGTTTCGATCGGTCCGGCTGTGTGGCCCATGGATTCAAAGCGCGCAAGTCGCCGGCCCTCTGCCTCGTAGGCGTTGATTGGGAACGTATCGGGAGACTTGCCGCCCGGATGGAACACGTGGTAGCGGCAACCGCCGAGCGACCGCCCTGTCCACGTGTCGACCACGTCGAAGGTCAATGGCGTGTGGATCCCGATGGTTGGATGCAAGGCGCTGGGTGGCTGCCAGGCCCGGTAGCGAATACCGGCAACGCCTTCGCCGTTCGTGTCGGTGGATGCAAGTGGGACTTGTAAGCCGCCACACTGGACAACATGGCGACCTTGAACCAGGCCAGTCGCCTTGATCTGCAACCGCTCGAGCGAGCTATCGACGTAGCGGGCGGTCCCGCCGGTCGCGCCTTCTTCTCCGAGCACATGCCAGGGTTCAAGCGCCTGTCTCAGTTCCAGTTCGACACCGCCATAGGTCACGTTGCCGAACTTCGGGAAACGAAACTCGAAGTGCGGAGCAAACCAGGCATCATCGAAGGCAAACCCAGCCGTGCGAAGTTCGTCCAACACCGACTGGAAGTCTTGCCCGACAAAATGCGGCAGCATGAACCGGTCGTGCAGGTCCGTTCCCCAACGAACGAGAGAGTGACGATAAGGCTTGTCCCAGAACATCGCGATCAACGCGCGCAGTAGAAGTTGCTGGGCCAGGCTCATTTGTGCGTGCGGCGGCATCTCAAACGATCGAAACTCGATCAATCCCAATCGACCGCTCGAACTGTCAGGTGAGTAGAGCTTATCAATGCAGATCTCTGCCCGGTGCGTGTTGCCGGTTACATCGATCAGCAGATTGCGGAACAGGCGGTCGACAAGCCAAAGTGGCAACTGGTTGGGACTATCAGCGCCGGGCACCTGGGCCATTGCGATTTCAAGTTCGTAGAGTTGCTCGTGGCGCGCTTCGTCAACGCGCGGCGCCTGGCTGGTCGGACCAATGAACAGACCCGAAAACAGAAATGAGAGTGATGGATGGTGCTGCCAGTAGGTAATGATGCTGGACAGGAGGTCAGGTCGCCGTAAGAACGGGCTGTCCGCCGGCGTTGAACCACCAAGGACGATGTGGTTGCCGCCACCTGTGCCGGTGTGCCGGCCATCAAGCATGAACTTTTCTGTGCCCAGCCGGCACTGGAATGCTTCGTCATAAAGCGTCGTCGTGGTCTCGACGGCCTCGGTCCAGGTCTTGGCCGGGTGAATATTGACTTCGATGACACCGGGGTCGGGTGTCACCTTGATCACGTTGAGGCGAGGATCGCTGGGGGGCTCGTAGCCCTCAATGCGAACCGGTACATTGCTTGCCCGCGCTGCTTCCTCGATGGCACCTGCCATCGCCGCATAGTCTTCGGCGTCATAGAGCGGAGGCATGAACACACACACCTGTCCGTCGCGGGCCTCAATTGCCATGGCGGTGCGCACGCTACCGAACACCTCGTTGTCACCGCCAGGTGCAGTTTGCGGGGCCTCGAGCGTCACAGTCCGGCGTTGATAGAGGATATCAGCCCGGGTCGGCAGCGGCTCATGCTGACTGAGCGGATCGCGGGCCTGGACGTGGGGATATTGCACGGGACTGAGGTAGGTCAAACCACCCAGCGGCAGGCGGAAGCCGATCGGAGAATCTCCCGGGATCAGATAGAGTTTACCGCGACGCGTCTTCCAGCGCTCAGTCACCCATCGCCGGCCACGGTCCTTGGTCTGCCAGACCTGGACCGGCAGAATGTAACCGGCCGGCGTTGTGACACCACGATCGAATGTTCGAATGAGTCGGGCCCGCTCGGATTCGTCTTCCAATTGGTTGTCGCGAACATCGACGCCGAGAGGCAACTTCTGCTCACTCAGAGCGAAGTGGGCCGCATCTTCATATGCGGCCATGGCGCTGTCCGCTGGCAGGCCGAGTTGACGGCAAAGCTCTTCGGCAAATTGGTTGGCATCATCGACGCTTGCTGGCTCGTCCGGCACTTCCTGTGCGACGAGACCATCATCGGTCCAGATCGGTTCCCCGTCACTGCGCCAGTAAACGGCAAAAGCCCAGCGGGGAAGCTGTTCGCCCGGGTACCACTTGCCTTGGCCGAAATGCATCAGACCGCCTTTGGCATAGCGCTGCGCCAGGCGACGGACGAGGTCCTCTGCAAAGTGGCGCTTCGTCGGACCAACGGCCTCGTTCGTCCACTCTTCGCCGTCCATGTCGTCAACCGATACGAACGTCGGCTCGCCACCCATAGTCAGGCGAACGTCCCCTTTCTTCAGCTGTTCATCGACGACATCGCCAAGTGCTTTAATGTCCTGCCATTGCCCATCGGTGTAAGGCTTGGTTACCCGCGGGGATTCGCGAACACGCGTAATCTTCATTTCAAAGTCAAAC
>JBCDBQ010000585.1:0-4819 GCA_039183375.1 Pseudomonadota bacterium | reverse complement strand
TCGCCGACCAGCCAGGCAATGAAACATCTGAATTGACGACTGCGGCCGACACTGAAAAGGATGATGCAGAGGCATCAGAGGTCGAGCACGAAACCGTTGAAGCGCGAACGAACGACGACGATGCTGACCAAGATGGTGAGATCAGCGATGAAGATGCCGAAGTCGATGAAGTTGGCGACAGCGATGCGCTTGAAGAGGTTCCGACCCGTACCCGGCGTCGCATTCGCAACTACAAAATTCAGGAAGTCATAAAGCGTCGTCAGATTGTCCTGGTGCAGGTGGTCAAGGAAGAGCGCGGCAACAAGGGCGCGGCGCTGACCACCTATCTGTCGCTTGCCGGTCGCTACACCGTGTTGATGCCAAACACAGCACGCGGTGGCGGTATTTCACGCAAGATTACGAACATCCAGGACCGCAAGCGGCTCAAGGCCATTGCACAAGAACTGGATGTACCGGAAGGCATGGGCCTGATCATTCGTACCGCCGGCGCGGCCAGAACGAAGCAGGAAATCAAGCGCGATTTTGAGTACCTGCTGCGCCTTTGGGAAAGCGTGCGGGATCTGACGCTCAGGTCGACTGCGCCGTCTCTGGTTTACGAAGAGGGCGATCTGATCAAGCGATCAATTCGCGATCTCTATTCCCGCGATGTCGAGCAGGTTCTGGTATCGGGCGAGGAGGCCTACAAAGAAGCGAAGAGCTTCATGCGTATGCTAATGCCCAGTCATGCCAAGAACGTTGTTAAGTACGAAGACGCCCAGCCACTGTTCACACGCTACCGCATCGAGCAGCAGCTCAACGCGATGTTCAGCCCATTCGTGCAGCTGAAGTCAGGTGGCTATCTCGTCATCAACCAAACGGAAGCGTTGGTGGCGGTCGATGTTAACTCCGGCAAGTCGACGCGAAAATTCTCGATCGAAGATACTGCGCTTAATACCAACCTGGAGGCTGCAGAGGAGCTGACACGACAGCTCAAATTGCGCGACCTGGCTGGTCTTATTGTGATTGACTTCATTGATATGGAGGAGAAGCGCAACAACCGCGCGGTGGAGCGACGCCTCAAGGAATGTCTGCGCGATGATCGGGCCAGAATCCAGGTCGGACGGATCAGTCATTTTGGCCTTCTTGAAATGTCGCGCCAGCGCCTGAGAACCGGTGTGCTTGAAGGCTCGACGATGCCATGTCAGCAATGCCAGGGCACGGGCATTATTCGTTCAACTGAATCGGTCGCGCTTGCTGTTCTGCGCGGACTGGAAGACCAACTCATGATTGGTCATCCGAAACCTCTGACGGCACTTTGTTCGCGCGACGCAGCCATGTACCTGCTCAACCAGAAGCGTGAGTTTGTGCAGGAGATCGAGGCGCGTTACAGCGTCAAGGTTCACATCGAAGCGAGCGACGATCACCAGGGTGCCGACTTCGTTATTCAGCGTCAGAACGGCGGTTCAGGCGGCAGTAGCAACAATAATCTACCGCGGCGTGTCGAAAAGACTGCCGTTAATGTCGAAACCGGCTTCTCGGACGACAATGATGATCGTAGTCGGTCCTCTTCCAGCGACGCGGAGAACGCCGATGGGGAAGAACGGCGCCCCAGACGGCGACGGAGGCGACGTGGTCGGCGCGGTGAACTTGATGGCGCTAATGATCAAGCTGAGGCAAGTGCCGAAGCAGTTGAAGACGGTGAAGCAGAGACCACTTCAGCTGATGCAGCCGACGCTGACGGTGAACAGGGTGAACGGCAATCGCGACGTCGGCGACGAGGTCGCCGCGGCGGTCGTAACAGCCGCGGACAAAAGCGCACGAATGGCGACAACATCGCGGAACCTGGTGCGCCTCAACCTGATGTTGGAGATGGTGAGGGCGGCGACTGGCACGAGTCACAAGACGAACCTGTAGCAGCCTCAGAAAATGGGAAGCAGGGCGACGGTGATCCGGCTGCTGTTGATGATGTTGCAATCGCAAGCGCATCAGATATCCCAACCTCAACGGATATAGCTTCCGCATCCGCATCAGACGATGCACCCGAAGAAGCGGTCGAACAGGATACTCCCGCTGACGACAGTCCCGCAGAGACAACACAAGTAGTCACTGCCGAAGCAGCGCCCGTCGAGCCCGAGCCTGTTGTTGCGACGGAGACAGAGGCGCCGACTACCGATGAAACGGTCGCCAACGGAGCGGCTGTCGAAACTCAAGAGGCGTCCTCAGATGAGGCGGCCGACGAGCCAAATGGCGCGCCACGGGGTGAGCCTGAGAGCAGCGAGCCCGTCCTTGAGCGCATCGTTATGACACCGGAAAGCGGCGGGGCTGAAGGCTCTGAAGCTGCGCAGGATGTGAAGGAACGCCCTGTTCGTAAGGGATGGTGGCAACGCAGTTTCGGCGGCTAAATGGATTGATCGGACAATGCCGGTCTTTGAGTGGCTGCACGTCACTTAAAGACCGGCGTATCTGGTCATGAAGCAGTGGTAAGCCACAGCTCGCGGTCGACTTAGGCTTTCAGCCGCTGCCAGCTGCTGAGACGAGTGATCGCTTCTTTCATATCAGCCGTCGTTCCGGAATAGGAAAACCGCATATAGCGATGACCGCGTGCTTCATCGAAGTCGACGCCGGATGTCGCTGCTATGCCCGTGTCCTGAAGCATCTGGCGAGCGAACTCCAAGCTATTGTCGGTATGAGCGGAAACGTCGGCATAAATATAGAATGCGCCATCCGCCGGCACGATCTCGGATAAGCCGACGCGGGGCAACTCGGCCAATAGCAGTTCTCTATTCGCAGCGTAGACATCGCGGTTTCTGTCGAGCTCTTCTTTGCCTTCAAATGCGGCCAAGGCAGCCAGCTGCGATGGCGCCGGTGCACAAATGAAAAGGTTCTGCGCCAATCGCTCGGCGTTTGCGACCAGCGCTTCTGGAACAACCATCCAGCCTACGCGCCAGCCCGTCATGGAAAAGTACTTCGAGAAGCTGTTTATGATCACAGCGTTATCCGAATACTGCAGTGCCGTCTGGGCAGGCTGGCCAAAGGTCAGACCGTGGTAGATTTCGTCCGAGATGAACCAAATGTCGTGCTCGCTACAATATCGGGCGATGTCGGCCAGCCTGTCAGGCTCCAGCATGGTTCCCGTCGGATTGTTGGGGCTGGCGACCAGGGCGCCGGCAATCTGCCCTTGGAACTGTGCCAGTTGCTTCAGCGTCGGCATCCAGCGTGTTTCCGGACCTGTTTCCAGCAATCGATAACTTTGACCCAGCGCCGAGAGGATGTGGCGGTAGCAAGGATATCCGGGCGATGGGAGAGCAACAGCGTCACCTGCCTCAAACAATGTGAGAAATGCCAGGATGAACGCCGCGGAAGAACCATTGGTCACCACGATGCGGTCCGCGGAGACGTCAACATTGTACCACTCGCCGTATAACTGGGCGATCCGCTGCCGCAACTCGGGCATCCCGAGCGCCAATGTGTAGCCAAGCTTTTGCTCATCAAGGTTGGCAGCGAGCGCCTTGCGGGCGGCCTCGGGCGCAGCCGTTCCTGGCTGGCCGACTTCCATATGAATCACGTGCCGACCCTCGGCCTCGGCAGCTGCGGCGGCGGACATGACATCCATAACCATAAAGGACGGTATTTTACTGCGATCGGAAGGCTGTCCGACGCGGCGGTCGCCAAGCGCTGGAGTTGCAGATCCTGGTTGGTCTTGCATTCTGACAATCTCTCCCGGGCTGTCTCTTTGCCTTTGCTGGGTGCCTCAATACGCAAGTAGGACGCGTCGTTTCGTTCGTGACGCTACGCGGTATTGGGCTTGTTAAACAACGATTCAACGCAATTCTATCAGGGAGAACGGACGGGCGGCTCCTTCCCAGTGGGTCATTTCAGCCTTCCACTGGTTAGAATGTCGCACCTAAGCTGCCCCAACGGCCAATCAAGTCCCGCAGGCTGTTCCGTTGGGCCAATAGATGCACCACCGGAAAATCGCCAAGATTGCGTCGCAATTGTCAACTCGAAGCATTGTGAATTAGACCTCGGGCGTTATTCCTGGTTTGTGCTTTACGTTTCAACTCCCAGATCTACAGTTCAAGCTGGTGCGTCATGACTTCCAGTTACATGTTCTGCAAGGGGGCAGCGCGATGGTGAAAGGACGTCGAGGAGTGAACAATATAAAACGGACAGGATGGCTGACACGGTCGGCACGGTTCGCCATTGTTCTCGGCGCAATCCTGAGCACGCCCTTCGTGCTCCAAAGCAAAGCCTATGCCCAGGGCGGCTTACCGCTCATCCGAGACACTGAGATCGAACGGCTGCTTAACGATTATGCTCGGCCGATATTTGAGGCCGCAGGCCTCGGTGGTGGCCGTGTCGCAATTCGCATCATTCGCAGCCGCATCTTCAACGCGTTTGTGGTCGATGGACGCAATGTGTTCATTCACACCGGCGCAATTATGCAGAGTGATACGCCGAACCAGATTATCGGGGTCATCGCGCATGAGGCCGGCCATATCGCCGGTGGCGACCTTGCAGCTTTGCGCTCGCGTATTCAAAGGGATCAGACCAAGTTGCTCCTGATGCGTATTCTGGGCATTGGCGCGGCCATTGCTACAGGAAACTCGCGCGCCGTCGCAGCCGGTGATGATCTCGTCACCCGGTCCCTGCTTGCGGAACGCAGGGCCCAGGAAGCAGCTGCTGACCAGCGCGGCTTGGTCTATCTCAATAGGACCAAACAATCGGCACGCGGGATGCTGCAAACCTTCGAGCGCTTTCAGCGCCAGGAATACATATCGGATACGCACAAAGACCCGTTTGTTCGCAGTCACCCAGTGGCCACAGACCGCCTGTCACT
>JBCDBQ010000584.1:0-4828 GCA_039183375.1 Pseudomonadota bacterium | reverse complement strand
GTCTGGTCCGTTCGTGCTGTTCCGTGCATGCGTGTTCCTCCAGGCGTTTGCAATGACCATAACCCTGAGTCGTTGGTTGATGTTTCCAGGTTCAACGCCCTCAAACGTATGGTTAACAAATCGTTGCAAACGTGGCCAACGCATTGGCCAAAGCATCTACCAACAACTATCTTGGGGCTCCGGTCGCATGACGGTAGGCGATCCATCACACTATCGATCAAGCTTGGCTTGCGAATCCCCAGGATTGCCCCCAATTTTAGTGGTGTTCTCAGGGCGGGGCGGAATTCCCCACCGGCGGTAAACAGCTTTGCTGTAAGCCCGCGAGCGCCTTCTTTCGGGAAGGGTCAGCAGACCAGGTGAAACTCCTGGGCCGACGGTTACAGTCCGGATGGAAGAGGACAAGTGACGGCGCATCGCTATAGGTGCGCGTGTTCGTTGCTGATCGCCCTGGGTGAATGTGTCATGACCTAAGGAGATCACAATGGTACACACCCGCTATGCCTTCGTAAAAGCCAACTGGCACGCCAACATCGTCAACCAGGCGTTGTCCGGATTTTGCGATGTTATTCCCCGAGATGAAGTCGATGTTTTCGACGTGCCAGGTGCATTCGAAATGCCGCTTCTTGCACGCGATCTCGCGATGACGAAACGTTATGCGGCCGTTGCAGCCGCGGCCTTTGTTGTCGATGGAGGAATCTACCGGCACGACTTCGTCGCCCAGGCCGTAGTCGACGGGCTGATGCGCGCCGGGATGGATAGCGGTGTTCCCGTCTTGTCGATTTCGCTGACACCACATCAGTATCAGGAAACCGGCCACCACAATGAGATCTTTGCCCGTCACTTTGTTGAGAAGGGGCGGGAGGCTGCCCGCGCAGCGCTGGTGATCGGCAAGACAAGAGAAGCGCTGGCGGCCTAGACGCGCTCAACGACGCTGACGGTGCGCAACCGCGACTTGTAAGACGAAGTTGCTGGCCAGAGTTTTGCCAACAATCCTAGTCGGTCAAACAAGCAGCCAATGCATAAAAGGGCCATCAGATCGATGGCCCTTAGTTCAAAGACCCGAGTTCGTCTGCATCATCGCCGGGATCGGGATCCTCCGGATCATCCAACCGCGTATTGCTGAGCGGCGTTTGGTACAGCAGGAAATGAAGGTTGCGCACCTTCTTGCCAAACAGATTGGTGAAGAACTCTTTCGCAACGCGCCGCGCGGCTGTCACACGATGACCGCCATCAACGATCACCCAGCGACCGCGCCGGCCAAGGCGCACGATGATCGGTTGCAGACTGTCATAGCCGCGAATGCGAATGGCTTTCTCGACCGCCCGTAGCCGCGCACTCTTGGATCGATCGGCATTCTTGAACGGCAGGTTGTCCAGGCACTCAACCGGGACTTCGATCATGGCCATGTCTTCGACGAACTGGATCTTCTCGAAATCGTCCGCGCTTGTGACGCGCTGAATGTCCGGCCATTTGCTTGCCATGAAGCCTACCAGCTGTTGCGTCCGACAGACAAAGACGACAGGAGATAAGGCGTTTGCGTCTGCTGCGCAAGTCTGTCACCGGAGTGAGTGTGCTCGGCTGGTCGCAGACTTTTGCGAACGCGTGCCGGCCGACGAGATCAAGCAACGAGTTGTTGTTCAGCTTCAAAGCCTTGCGTGAGCTGGTTCCACGGTCACGATTGCCAACTCCAGCAGTCCGCTTGTCCACAAGGCTGTGTGAGACACGCGAACTTTCCTTATCTTCGCAGGCTGAGTGAGTGGATTACTTCATTCGATTCTGGGTTCAAAATTGATCGCCGCGAACTGGCTCTCACGACCTCGCCGAGACGCGAGGCAGCGCCATTTTTATAGCACAACGGTGGATGGCGGCCGTCTGCCAATACCGGTTGCTAGGTCGCAGATTACTCTGCAGGTGACTAGCGATGGAAGGGCTCGCCTCACCCGAGAAGAAGCAGTGCCCGAAGAATCATTGAACCGTTTTCCGTGTGGCGGCGTCTCATGGATATCGTCGCCAAGTTGGTGACGCCGAAACTCAATGACACAATGATCGAGGACCACATGAAAATCCAAGCCCTGCTTACCGTTCTAACAATCTCCGTTACGTCGACAGCTGCAACAGCGATGTCACTGGGCCAGTCTCAAGGCATGGCGCAATCTCAGGACTCCCTCCTCACCCAGGTGCATGCATCCTCAAGATGTCACTACGGCACAACACCGCCAGGGAGCAAAAAATGGTGGCACCGCTCCGGAGGAGAAGCAGGAATATACGTAGCGTGTAACCCAGGGGTGCGGCCGGGTGTAGGCAAACTGACGATCAAACCGAGAAACAAGGCAAAGTTCCAGAGGAGGTTGCAAAAGCTCTCCCAATGATTTCACAGAGTGCGCACTCGCGTGGGAACTATTGCAACGACAGGTGCGCACTCTGTTGCACAATGGTAGACAGTAACGGCAAGTGAGGCGCGTCGCCGTCAACCCTGTCTCGCCGATTTCCAAGTTGACGTCTTCTAGAAACCGAGCTCGAGTTTATGTTTGTCAAAGAGCCGATAAAAGATCGGCTCTGGGTCAGAGGCGGCTAAAGCGAAGCCGAGCAGATCGGGTCTGCTCCACATCTGCGCAGCGCACATCGGTTGCCGCTAAGAAAGTTGTTGTGATGGGCCATGAGGCGACATGGCGGGAGCCTCACTTGGTTGTGTAAGCGGCTTCAAGAAATGCTTGGATGCTATGGATACGCCAGTGACCGTGCGTAAGCGCGCACTATTCTGTCTTCTTGCCTGAAGGACCCATTGGATCTAGGAACTAATCACGAGTAAAGAAGACGGAGGTAGGCTGTGGTCAATGGTAACTTGGTGACATTGCTATTGACGCTGTTGGTCATCCTAACAAGTTCGGGATTAGCGAACGAACCTGATGAACGTGTACTTGATTATGAATTCGTAGAGAAGATTTCAAAGAGCGCTTGCCCCTATTGCCGAGCGGCAGTGCCATATATCACTGTTAGAATCTTCAAGGACCGCAAACGAGATGGCATTCCGGTGGGTGTTCTAGTCGAGGACTTTTGGTATTGCGACCCAGGCTCCGGTCATGTTTTTCGAGTACCAGCAGGTTTTGAAACCGACTTCTTGTCGATCCCTGAAGTGGCGCGTGCCGCTATCCGCCCGCGAGACTATATCGAAGCAGCCGTTATACATGATTGGATGTACGCTGTAGGTGAGCGAGGCAGGCGCAAATTTGCGGATGAAGTTTTCCTGCAAGCTCTCAAGAAGTATGATGCCCCTGCTGCAACACGCCTTGTACTTTACTCAGCTGTCCGTAACGGTGGCGCACCATGGTACAAATACCCACCTGCGTGGCGTTTTGTCGATCCAAAATCGATGCGTCTGGTCACCCCGATTGCGAGACCCAGCAAACCTCACATATCAGTTATAGAGAACTGTAAGCCCTTTCCATTGCGCTTGTTGATGAGAAAGTACAATGCCAAGGTGAGCTACAGGTGATTGGAAAAGCTGACTTCTTCAATCACGCCCCCACTCATAGCGCAGTGAGTTTCTGCAATTACAATACATAGCTTGGGTTAATGGTCGCTTCGGGTCATTTTGTTTAATCTGCCGGGTGAACACATCACGGCAGAACCTGCCCCTATAAGCGGACACTATGTGCTCAATTTCCCAATGAAACACTTGGGCCATTGGCAGGAATACTGCGGCTGACTATTTTACCGTCGAGTTCGCATTGGCAAGGTAATCTGAGCAGCATCAATGGCGCATGCAGTGAGTGACCACATCGCTTTCGCTCGGCTGTCTGAAGTAGACCCCGACGAAATCATGGCTCACATGAAAGATCCTCGCGTCGCCGAGCACATGCCGCTGCTGACGTTTGAGTGGGACAAGAATGCCGTCGTCAAGTTTGTCGCGGCCAAAGAAGAGTGCTGGAGCCGTGATGGCTTAGGACATTGGGCAGTGTTATCCGACAATGTTTATGTCGGATGGGGCGGTTTTCAAAAGGAGGGTAATGAGTGGGATTTCGGCCTGGTCCTGAAGCCAGATTCGTTTGGACTGGGAATTCGGATTGCCAAGAAGGCAATTGAGTTCGCCAATGCGGACGAGCGTATCTCATTCGTGACATTCCTTTTGCCGCCGTCACGAACAAAACTGCGAGCACTTGAACGGTTTGGTGCGCGCTTCGTCGATGAGATAGAATACGATGGGTCAAAGTTTCTCAAATACCGACTTGAGACCAATGGATCGCTGCTGCCGACACCATCGTGTTCCGCATGAGCAGGTTGTACGTCTGTAGCGGGTCATGCGCGACAAACGCAGATTGTCCGCACCCAATCCAGAGCAACCAGTTTCGCGAACCTGATTGAGCTGAAGGTGCAATCAACTATTCACACCCAGCGACAATCCCGTGATTGGACTTTCCACCAGCGCTGCCTATAGTGAGTCCGCACTATCAATAGGAGAGATCATGTCAGAGAAACTTGGCATCGGATCAGCCTTCCCAAACCTGACGCTCAATCTCGTCAGTGGCGGAACGCTTGATTTGCCAGGTGGACTCGAGACGGACTGGAAAATCATCCTGTTCTATCGAGGCCACTGGTGACCATACTGCCGCCGGCAGTTGGTCGGCTTTGCAGAACGTTCAGCTGAGCTCAAAGCGCTCGGCATTTCGGTTGTCGCAGCCAGCGTCGACCCCATCGACAAAGCGAAGGAAGTGGCCGACGAGGTCAATTTCCCAATCGGCTATGGTGTTACCAGAGACATCGCCAATGCGCTCGGTTCCTTCTGGGAAGAGCGGCGTCAGATCATCCAACCGTCCGAGTTTGAACTCGG
>JBCDBQ010000583.1:0-4846 GCA_039183375.1 Pseudomonadota bacterium | reverse complement strand
ACTACGGCGGCTTTTGATGTTTCGTTTTGCAATCATTGCTATCTCCGGTTACTTTACAGTGGAAAGTAGAGAGGGACTTTACAGTGTCAAGTGGCGTCGAGATAGTTTTAAACAAAGGAGTCCCTGATAAGGGTAACTCTGGGGATTTGCGGAACGTTTTAATTGAAACCGGGCTTCAAGTACTGGCGGAAGACGGGCTTGAGAAACTAACGTTGAGACGCGTCGCTGCACGCGCTGGGGTATCGCACGCTGCGCCAGCCTATCACTTCAAGGGATTGCCGGAACTTCTCGGCTTCATGTGCGCGATCGGATTTGAACGATTGATCAAAGCGATGGAAGACGCTCAGCATCATGCGCCCGAAACGCCACGGGACAGTTTGGTTGCAATATGTGAGGGATATGTCTCATTTGCGATAGCGAACCGCGGGCTGATCCAGCTAATGTTCAGCAACAGGCGAGGTCTAGTTGATGATGCCCCATTGAAGCCCTCGGCCGAACGCGCCTATTCGATTCTGCGTGAAGCCTGCGCCCCTTTTGAGCCCGTAGGTTCCGATCCAGAGTCAACTGAAACGATGGTGTGGTCCTTGGTTCATGGATTTGCGTTCCTTCGGATTGGAAAACGCTTTGTCAACCCCTACCGATCGTCGATTGAACCAGAGATTTCGGATGTTTTGCCGCAGCTGACGCTGAAGCCAAGTAACTGACTGAGTATCGCTGGCAGGTTCGCGCTTGACGATGTACGATACCAGCGGAAAAAAGGCAGCCACAAATTGGGTGTTCAATTAGGTTCCCCTTCAGATGTTTATGAGAAGAATGGGCAGGCGTCAGTCCCAGGATTGGGACACGACGAAAGTGGCGAGACCGGTGGGTCCGGTGACGAACCTTGCCCCACCACCTGGCGCAGAGGGTGGAGGAACGTTCGCGCCGGGTCCATATAGCGCGCCGATATTCTTCGCGTATTGCTGGCTGAGACCATCAGCCACCGCTTGCATGTGTTCTGCGGGGGAGATCTGCAGATAATCGGTCGGCTTGCCTCTTTGGGCCGCGATAGCGGTGGCGAATGCCGTGCCGGTCACATCCTCGGGGCCAGAGACAACAATATGCGGTGGCCAGGACTGCGCTCCTCGCAGAAGATCCACCATCACAGCTGCGAGATCGGCCATTGCGACCGGACGCATTGACGCTTCTGCAGGTGCTGGACCAACGAGTACGTTGTCTCGCATGAGGCGTTCCATGACCCAGCCCTCCGAAAACACGTCAAAAAAGATGCCAGCAGGCGCGATCACTGTAGAGTGTCGCACGGTTGTGCTCAGGTTTTGCGCAAGCAAGCTTCGTGCGTCGATCATCGGGACACCTGTCGGTGCATCCCATAATCCGCCACTGCTGTTAAAGATCGCGCGTGGGACCTGCGCCCGCTTTAACGCCTTTAGAATTGTTTCCGAGTGCCTTTGCGCCGTGTCGTCGGTTGCTCCACCAGGCAGGACAATGATGACTGCAGCCACACCAGCATAAGTGCTGGCAAGCTGTGTTACGTTAAGGAGATCGGCGGAAAACCCTGTGACAGAGCCTTCAAATCCATCCGTGCTCCCAGACCGTGAAATAGCTTGGACCGCATACCCCGCGAGAAGCAGAGCGTGAACAACAGGGCGGCCCTGGGCTCCGGTTGCGCCGTGAACGGCAATAATTTGTTTGGTCATGAGAACAATCCAGTTTTGGGAAGGAGGCAGTCAGGCAGGGACAACGCCCATCTGATACAGTGTCTTGATGAGGGTTGGACCGTCATAGGAGAGAGAGACAGGTGGCTGTTCACCAGTGGTGGACCTCACAAACAAGCTTGGATACCCAGAGAAATTCAGAGCATGCGTGGCTTTGTATTCAGACAAAAGGCTTGCAGGGACGTCATGCGGTGGCGGGATTTCAAAACTTACCGTGGGCAGGTTGAGATCGCAGGCGATCCGGGAATACAGTTCCGGCTGGTTGAGGTCGGCCCCATCGACGAAGTGCGCGTCTTGGACCGCAATTGTGAAGTCCAAAGCCCGCGCAGACTCCGTTTCGCGTACGGTGAGGATCGCACAGTTTGGCGGATGGGAACTCATCAGTGTTTGACTTGGCAGCCTCTCGTTCAAGAAGGCGTCGCCTATTCTGGCACCGGTCACTGATTGCATCTTGGAACTATTGGCTTTGACGTAATCGTGGAGCGTTGCGTACGGTGCGATCCTGTCACCTGTGACGAGGCCCCCGAGCCGTATCTCGATCGAAAGATCAGGGAAGGACTTCGCGACGTGCGAGATAGCTTCGGTGAAACCAAAGCACCAACCGCAGAGTGGATCGTGAACGTAAATGAGGGTTTGTGTCATTTTCTGGATGTAAGATGCGGCCATACGCATAGACATTGGAACGTCAAACTAGGCGCGCCAATTGAGATTGTCACATCGCCGTAAGCTGCCCCATCAGGCCAGCAATATCTTCAACGTGACGCTGCTCTGTGAACTTACCGTTCTCATCCAGTGTGTAGATGTCGAGGCCGTTGCAGCGGACGCGCTTATTCGTGGCCGGAACGCCGAAAAACATGCCCGTATGGGTGCCCTCAAATGTCCAGTATGTGACTACCTTACCGGATGGCAGTTCCTCGGCCAAATGAACAGTATGGCTGTAGTCGGACATGCCCTCTTGCAGGGCGTCGAAGAACATCAAATGCGCGTCGCGATCCGATAGCTCGGTTGGTGCCATCGGACTACGATCGAAGTCTTTGTAGCTGCTGGCAAAGTAAGACTCGATATGTGCGCGATTTGTGGAAGGGTCATCAAGTTCAGCGAGGTAGCTCGTGAGTAGGTCAGTCTTGTTCGTCATGGTGTTTTCCTTTGAATGAGTTTAGAGGCCAAAGCGCTCTTTCGTGTTGGTGTAGAACGTCAGATCATCCACGTCCTCGCGTTCTTTGAGGCTCGCGATAGCGGCCTGACCGGCCGGGTATCGTAGGGTTGGCGCAGTGTCGTGAACGGCGTCCCAAACCACCTGAGCCACGACTTCTGCAGGCTCGGCCCGGTCCGCAAAAGTTTGAGCCATTGCCCCCATGGCCGCGACGACTGGCCCATAACTTGTCAGTTCGGGGTTGTGAGCAAACTGCATTGAACGGCTGCCAAAGTCCGAAGCGATTAGACCAGGCTCGATGATCTTGATCCGCGCACCGATGGCTTCCAATTCAAACCGCAACGCCTCAGAGAATCCCTCAACGGCGAACTTTGAAGCGTCGTAGATGCTGCCAAGCGGATACGTGTACCGACCCACAACCGAGGAAATGTTGATGATGGTACCACTTTGCTGAGTACGAAAATGTGGCAAGACAGCTTGCGTCATTGCGATCGTGCCAAGCACGTTGACGGAAAACTGTTGCTCGATCTGTTCCGCGGACACTGCCTCCAATGCTCCGATCACCGCAAAACCAGCGTTGTTCACCAACACGTCTATAGAACCAAACCGATCGGTGGCTGTCTCAACGCCAGAAGTGATGGATGCCCGATCGGTCATGTCCAGGCGCGGCGTGATAATGTTTTCCTTATCCGCAAGTGGGCCAGCGTCGTCTGGATTACGCATGGTCGCGACGACGTTCCAACGTTCAGCCGCGAAGTGCAAAGCGATTGCCTGCCCTATCCCTGAGGAGCATCCCGTTATGAAGATTGTCTGAGGCATTTACATTTCCTTACTGTTCGGTACCGTACCGTACTATATAAATTGATCTGGTCAAGGCTTTTTGTTGTGGGATATTGGAATTTAGGAGGTGAAAGCAGTGACGACTGAAATGAAGGCGAAACTTGGCCGAGCGAGCGAAGATCCAAAAGGGCGCATTGTGCGCGCCGCGCGCAACTTGTTCTTTTCTGAGGGCTTCGACAAAGTCTCTGTCGAAAGGCTTGCCAAAGCTGCGAACGTGTCGAAGTCGACGCTCTACAAGTATTTCGGTGATATGCGCGGCGTCCTCAAAGCCGTTGTAGAGGCAGAAGCTGACCAGTTTTCGTTCGAACCGGAAGGTCCACTAGACACTGCGCAGGCTTTGCGGGATCACCTGACCGGTCTAGGCGCAGCTCTACTGACTTTAATCGACAAGCCAGAGAAAATTCAATTTGATCAATTGATTCATGAACAGGCTCGCAGCCATCCGAAACTAGCGGAAGTGTATTTTGAGACCATTTATCTTCCAATGCAGCACCTTCTCACGGGTCATATTGAGAGAGGCCAAGTGTTTGGTTTGTTCAGAGCCAACGCTGATCCCGAAGTACTTGCTGATCAATTACTAAGTATGTGGCTCGGTCTGGGACGCATTCGAACGCTACTCAATGCATCGCCTGGGGATGTGATTTCACCCGATGTGAGAAGCCGCGAAGCAGTCGAAACACTGTCGGCAACTTGGGCGTGACCCAGCCCCCTGATCCGGGCTGTTCAAGTGTAGAATCCGTTCCTGTTTGTTTCTGTTGATAGGTTTGCCGTCAAGGCTTGCTGAGCGGAGCTCAAGCGAAGCAGGCCGGGTGGCACGGTTTGCGACGCAAAACCTGGATGCTACACCGGGAATGATCTTTTCTATTGTCAGCTATTCGTGGGCGTTTGTGCTGCTTCATAAACTGTCGGCGTAAGCTAAATTATGTTGAGTTCTGCGATCTCAACGCTATCCCTCTTTCCTCGTGATCAATTTCTCAAAGACGAAGGCGGGCTGTGGGAGATAGCTCTATCACCTTCAACCCACTGTCGGATGCGACGCTTACTTGCCCATTGTCCCATGCATAGACAAGCACCACTGTTTTGCCAGTATGGGCATCCTGGACCTCAATGATCGGTTCGCCTCTTTTCGCGCGCTCGT
>JBCDBQ010000582.1:0-4855 GCA_039183375.1 Pseudomonadota bacterium | reverse complement strand
CTTGCGCGAGACCTGCAAAATCAACGTTACCTTGACGGTGTATCCGCGCAAGACCGCGAGGCCGTTGAAGCTGCTATGACGGGGTTGGGCATTTCAGCTTCACTAGAAAATGGAGCCCAAGCCGCTGCTCAAACCGCAGCAAGGGCCAGACAAATACTGGAAAGTCTGAACCTTGGCGGCGTGCCCCAACTGATCGTTGAGGAGAACGGCCAACACGAAGTTCTTTCTATCGCTGATTTCTACCAATCCCCCAAAGCTGTGACCGCTTTGGGCAGCTGAACCCCTGACTCGCACCGGAGAAAATATCATGAAAAAGATCATGGACCTGTACGCCTCGTTTCGGCGCCTGACTGTGCCCACGCAAATCTGGATGATGCTTGTGCTCGCGCCAGCGAACTTCCTGACGCTTGCGCTCTTGGATGGCCCGCTTGGATATGTTGTGCCGCTTCTCTCGATGCTCGGCTTCCTCCCAAACCTTGGTATTGCCTGGGTGCAGAACGGGTTTTCCGGCGCGATGGCCTTACCTCATCTTTTCTTCTGGGCGCCCCAGGTTGCGATCCTCGGCAACTATTTGATCCAGGCCCCTGCCAATGTGAGCTTCGCTTTCATCGCCTATGCAATCGTCTTTGTCGTCAACACGATCTCATTGCTGTTCGACGTCCGCGAGACCGCGAAATGGTTCGGTGGCCAGAAGAGCGTCGCCTGATCCTATCCCTTCCCAACCACCCCAAAAATGGAGAACTTCCCAATGACCCGACTGACACGACACACCGTTGAGACTGCACCTGAAGGCGCAAAAGACTTTTTGGCTCAGACCGAAAAAACCTTTGGATTTGCACCTGGCCTCTACCAAGTGATGGCCAGTGCGCCCCAATTGCTCCAAACATACGGCGCCATCCATCAGGCCTTTCAAAAAACCAGCTTCAACGCGAAAGAGCAGACCGTTGTTTGGCAGACCATCAATGTTGAGCATGAATGCACCTATTGCGTTCCTGCCCACACTGCGCTCGCAGGCATGATGAATGTCGGCCCGGCCTTGAATGAGGCCCTGCGCAATGAGGCTCCGTTGAATGACGCCAAACTGGAAGCGCTGCGTACCTTTACGCTGATCGTTGTCCGCAACCGTGGTCATGTCACACAAGCCGACTTGGACGCATTCTATGCTGTCGGATATGGCGAACAGCAGGTTCTTGAGGTCATCCTCGGTGTCGCGCAAAAGGTTCTGAGCAACTACACCAACCACATCGCTCAGACACCAGTGGATCCTGCCTTCACACAATTTGCGTGGACACGCAACAGCTCAGAGGCTGCGTGAACAACGGTTGCGGCGGGCGTGGTATGAACCTATGTCCGCCGCATCTTGGATTGGATTTCCCAAATCTCGCTAGACGTAACTGACGCCATTCCATGCGTTCGTTTTAGCTTCATGCAACGAACTCATCCGTCACTCGGCGACTACCTTGTCCAGCAAGCCGTAGATCCAAACGTCTCTAAGTTTTGCACTCGCAGCAAACGACCGCAATGCGAGCTGCGACAGGAGTATCTTGAAGGTAGGTCCAAGGTCAGCTATGTGCCCGTACCTGAAGTTTTATTGTTAATCTCGCATCAAACTTCGCAGGGAGTCCCAGTTGTCCTGTTGGTCAAGCTTCGAAGCCAAACGCACCGGTGTTGTCGAGAACGGAGTACGTGATTTTGGTTCGTTTTAAGAGGTATCGCGCGTCTGGCATGTCCGTCTTCAGCGCAAGACATAAGTCGCGCCAGAACATATAAGCCACCCAACTTGCCAGCCAACGTTCATACTGGTTTCGCTTTATCTCACCCTGCTTTGGAATGCAAAGGCCAAGGTTTGATCCTTGTTCCACGTATCGGAAATTCTGCGTACGCCATTCCCAGGTGGAGGCTGTGGCTGGAGTTGTCAATCCGCATTCAAATGCGATCAAGCTGTTAGGGTTTTCGAGGTAGATGCGAGTGAGACCTGCTTTTGTGCGGGCTCAAGGTTTCTGATCCACCGATGACCACAGGACAGGCGCATCACGATAATCGTGGAGGTGTCGATCTGACTTCCGATGGATTGAATGATATGTCCGACATCAATGGTGTGCGCTGAAAGGTTTGAAATGAGAGTGGTGATGAATGGGCCGACGTCCAATAAAGCGTCTTCGATCCTTTGATCAACACTTTACGAGCAGTTCATGTGAATGCCCGGTGACAGCTGCAGGTGCTACTGTCCAGCCATCCACCAATCATGCATTTCACGGAACATTTTCGTAAGAGCCATTGCTCTTTTCGTTGCGGAATACTCAACTCTCGGCGGTACTTCCGGGTAGACCTTTCTCGACACCAACCCGTCCGCCTCCAGCGCACGCAGCTGGCCTGTGAGCATCGTTTGGGTAATCCCGTCAATGGACCTTTTGAGTTCGCTGAACCGCTTGGTCCCATGGAAGATCAGGATTTGCAGAATGATGAGCTTCCATTTTCCACCAATCAATTTTGCAATATCCGGCATTGGGCAAAGCTCAACATTTACAGGAGGTTGCGATGAATTTTTGCCCGTGGATTTGTCCGGTGTCATATCGAGATATCTCCAATAGTACTTTTCTTGATACTACGTCAGAAAATTCTGCCTTCTTGTAAGAAAATACCACGTCAGTATCTTTGCGACAAGAAAGTATGAAGCCCTGGGAATATGATATCCGGCGGCGTCGCACGCAATTTTGGAGGATAAAAATGAAGCCTGAGAATGTCGTCACCCGGGAAGAATGGCTGGTCGCACGCCAGGCACTATTGGTGCGGGAGAAAGCGCACACCCGACAAAAGGATGAACTCACCCGGGCACGACAGGCGCTGCCATGGGTCAACGTGGAAAAAGACTACGTGTTTGAAACCTCCAAGGGTCAAAAGACGTTGGTGGAGCTCTTTGAGGGTCGGTCTCAGCTCATCACTTACCATTTCATGTTCGGACCGAACTGGACGAGCCCTTGCAAAAGCTGTTCGTTCTGGGCTGACAGCTACCACGGTCTTGGTCCACATCTCGCCGCGCAGGATATCACGTTGATTGCGGTGTCATCTGCGCCTTTAGAGCGTTTGCTGCCATTCAAGGAACGCATGGGCTGGGATTTCGAGTGGGTGTCCTCACACGGCAGCACCTTCAACTTCGACTACGACGTTGGGTTCGGTCCAGATCGTCCGCAAGATCTTCCAAAATCCTACAATTTCGGGACCATGCAAGATCCGCATCTGGACGAGATGCATGGCACCTCTGTCTTTGCGAAAGGCGATGAGGGCAACGTTTACCACACCTATTCTATGTACGGACGCGGGCTTGATGCGACAAACGCGGCCTATGCCTATATCGACCTGACACCAAAGGCGCGCGATGGTGAGCCATCGAGTGGGAACCCAATGGGTTGGCTTGAGTACCGTGACGCCTATTGATCCTATCGACCATGGGTCGCGCCGGGCCAAGCTGTGCTATCAGATGTCTGACCACGCCCGCTCCGATGATGCGGCTCCTTTTCGTGGGCGGCGTGATGAACCTGATCTGTATCGTTGGCCTGACGCTTTGGGCAATCACGCAGAAGCTTTGGCCAAGGTCAAAATGGCACTCTGCCACAAGCGCATTGATTTGCGGTCTAATGTTCATTTCAATCTGGAGCTCATGACATGCTGAGACAGTCGGTTTTTGCGGTGGCTGGTTATACACTGATCGTCTTCCCGTTAGCGCTGATTTGGCATGTCGGCCTTTTCGAAGAGGCTTACCACGCGTTCGGCTATTTTGAGGGCGAGCCAAATATCCCATTGGGTCTGGTCACGATCGTGTTGCAGGGTATTCTTCTGTCGATTATGTACCCGATCTTTGCCGGCAGTAAGCCGAGCTTTTCGCAGGCAGTGCGTTTCTGTGTTCTGGTGGGCGCGTTCTTATGGACATCGCATGTCTTGGCACTGGTGGCGAAACAAAATGTATCCGATGCGATGTGGTTTGTGGTTATGGAAAGCCTGTATCTGGGCCTTCAATTCGGCGCATTTGCCATTGTTTTGGGTTTTGTATTTCGCGGCGTTGATTGAGGCGCGAGGTGGCTCAACCGGTTCGATAGACTTGATGGACCACACCGTTTTCAAGCGCTTCGCAGTGATGAAGGCGCAAGCTGCGCGGGGTTTTGGTCGGTTCAAAAAGCTTCTTCCCAGGTCCCAAAACCACCGGAAAAACCCATAATCGGTACTCGTCAATCAACCCAGCCGCATGCAGCGTCTGGATCAGTTGCTGCGATCCGTGCACCTGCAAAAGGGGGCCATTGGCCAATTTCAGCGCCGAAACTTCTTGCACCACATCGCCGGAAACAGCTTGTGAGTTTTGCCAGTGCAACGCACCGGCAGATGCCGTCACAACATGCTTACGCGCTTTGTTGAGCCTGTCGCCGATGTCCGATTTCGGTGCGCTAGGCCAGTGTCCGGCAAAGATATCATAGGTCTTTCGGCCAAACAGAATGTCGTAAGGTTCTGACATCGCTGTGCGCATGACATGGGGCATTGTTCCGGCCCAATGAGGCGTGGCCCAACCGCCCTGAGCAAAGCCATCTGACGGGTCTTCTCCTGGCGCACTGGGGGACTGCATGACCCCGTCGATCGATACAAAGGTCAGGGTCGCAAGCAGTCGCATCTCATCCGCCCGCGTTGCTCAGCTTCGCGATCAAGACCCCCATCTTGTCAAAGGCCTGGTTCCAGCCGCCTGCACCGGCAGTGCCTTCTTCGACACCGACATGGACCATAACCATACGCGTTTGGTCGCCCTCTGAGCTGAGTTCCACGATGACCTCTGTCACGTCGGGAAAGTCGTCCGGCATTCCCATTTTCTGTG
>JBCDBQ010000581.1:0-4865 GCA_039183375.1 Pseudomonadota bacterium | reverse complement strand
GTGAATCCGGCCAGCACCGAAATTCTAGCCCGGGTTACCACGCCGCGATCACGACCATTCATTTTCTCTGTCAAGCAAACGGGCATGCCGGCAGGTGCCGCATTGGCCGGCGTCGTTCTCCCGGTCCTGATCCTTGCCTTCGACTGGCGCATTGCGATCTCTGCGATAGGGATTGCCGCGATCGTGGTGGCGCTCGCCATCCAACCGCTACGGCACAAGATGGATGCAGGACACGATGCGCCGGTTGTGACTGGCTTGGGTAGTGTTCTTGAACCGCTCAAACTGGTTTGGGAGAATCCTAGCCTGCGTTGCCTCGGGTGTGTTGGTTTCGTCTATGGCGGAACGCAAGTGGCCATCGCCACCTTCTACGTGATCCACTTGACCAGCGTGCTCTCTCTTTCGCTGGAGGTTGCAGGACTGATTTACACCGCATTACAGGTCAGTGCCATCGTCGGCCGCTTGATTTGGGGCGGCATTGCCGGTCGACTGGTTCCTGGCAATCGCGTTTTGGTCGGGCTCGGACTGGCTACTCCTGTTTTCGCTCTCGTTGCCGGTTCCTTCGATGCATCCTGGCCATTATGGAGCGTTGCAGTTTTCAGTGCCTTCCTCGGACTGACGAGCCACGGTTTCAACGGAGTGCTTTTCTCAGAGCTCACAAAGCATGCGAGGCAGGACAAGATCGGTGTCGTCGCGGGTGGACTACAGTTTGCCATGTTTGCCGGTGTGGCGACGTTGCCGCTTATCTTTGGACTGATCGTGACCTTCGCACAGAGTTACTTCGTGGCCTACGGAACGTTCGCCCTGGCCGTCCTCTTAACGGCGGCTTATGCTGCCGTCAGTTTACCGATCCTTGTCGACGATAGACAAAGTGTTGCTAGCTAAGATCGATGGCGGAGAGACAAGAGGCTGGTTGCTCCTTCGGGACGATACGACATCCCGAAGGAGGTTGAGCGTTGAGTCCTATGCCTCAGCTGCGAACGGCAATGCGCGTTCGCGCTGGCCGGTTGCTTCGAACAACGCGTTCGCAATGGCGGGAGGGACGGGTGGCACGCCTGGTTCCCCAACACCTGTCGAATGAACATCGAACGTGTTCGGCACAATGTGCGTCACAACATTGCGCGGATAGTTGTCGGATCGGACGACATCATAGTCGTTGTAATTCGATTGTGTGACCGCTCCGTTCTCGAACGTGATCGAAGAATGTAGTGCAACCGTCATGCCCATAACTGCCGCGCCCTGCATTTGACTTTCGATGCGCTCGGGGTTCGCCGCGAAACCACAGTCAATGGCAAGATGTATTTCTGGAACGGTCAACTTGCCATCTATGATTCTGACATGTGCGGCAGCAGCAACATAACTGACGAAGCTGCGATGAACGGCCAGTCCAATGCCCTCTCCTTTGGGGAGTTTGCGGCCGTACTTGATCCCATCCGCGGCCAGGTTCAGGACGTTAGTGAGACGCCCCGTTTCGATTGGAAACTCGTCATGCGGTTCGCCATAGTTCCACCAGTTCTTGGGGTAGCCTTCGGCCTTCGGATCAATCGTGCGGGCTGAACCAATCAGTTCCAGCCACATCGCCTTCTGGTCCTTGCCCAACTCGCTTGCCAGCTCACCGACGAACGAGCCAACCGCCCAAGCTCTGGGTATATTGCTCACGGCACGAAACCATCCGATCCGTGTGTGTGCTAATGCCTTGCCGTTTTGGCAGGACACGTTCGGAATGTCGAATGGCATGTCGACGTGTCCCATACCAGTCTCGATATGGAACTGATGCCCCTTGTCTGGTGCGAACGTTGACAAAATCGTTGGCGCAACAGAGTTATGCCGCCATCCCGTGACCTTGCCGGCTTTGTCAAGCGCGACTTCAATCCGTTCTGCCGATGTTGTGTGATAGAAACTGTGACGAACATCATCTTCCCGCGTCCACTGCACGCGAACCGGTGCGCCAACTTTCTGGCTAATGAGAGCAGCCTCAGTCACGAAGTCTGCTTTTGACTTACGACCAAACCCACCGCCAAGCAGCGTGACGTTGAGCCGAACATTCTTCGGATCCATGCCCAATGCTTTGGCGGCATCAGTCCGGGCTTGATAAGGACTTTGAACAGGAGCCCAGATCTCACAACCGTCTTTTGTCACACTAGCCAGCGCCGCTGGTGGCTCCATCGGCATGTGAGCCATATGATCCTGTGTGTACGTCCGCGCAAAGGTTTTGGCAGCACCGGCAAATGCTGCGTCCGGATCACCCTGACGACGAAGTTCCTTGCCAGGCTGGGTCGCCGTCTTTTTCATTTCCTCCATATAGGTCGTGGAATTGTAAGTGCCGTTTGATCCGCTATCCCATTCGATTTCGAGACTGTCACGGCCTTGCATGGCCGCCCATGTCGAATTGGCAACGACAGCGATGCCGCCAACCGGCGCAAAGGCAACAGGAGGTTTCGCGTATGGCAACTCGTGGACAGCTTCAACGCCAGGTATGGCGAGCGCTGCAGTGGCATTATAGGACTTCGCCTTGCCGCCAACCACCGGAGGTCGTGCCACGACAGCAAACTTCATGCCCGGAAGGGTGACATCAGCTCCATATTGAGCCGCACCGGTTGTGATGTCTTTGAGATCATAGATCTGGATCTCACGCCGTCCGATATACTTGAACTCGGATGGCTTCTTGTAAGTTACATCTTCATGCGCTGGCACGGGCTGCGCCATGGCTTTTTCAGCCAGTTCACCGAAGCCCAAGGTTTTGGTGCCGTGGCGCGCCGCATGGTCTTTGATCGTAACCACGGATACGTCAACGCCCCATTCCTTTGCAGCCGTACGTTGCAGCATCGTGCGCACTGCTCCACCAATGCGTCGGGCTGGTTGGATATGATGGCGCAGGCTTCGCGAGCCGTCCGTGTTTTGATTTCCGTACTTGGGCTCGTCGCCCTCCGCCTGGACAATTTTGACTTTCGACCAGTCCGCCTCCATTTCATCGGCCATGATCATGGGCAACGTTGTACGTGACCCGGTGCCCATTTCAGAGCGATGGGCGACAAGCGTGACCGTTCCATCTTTGGCGATTGACACGAAGACGAGCGGGTCTTCGATCAGACCATTCGGCATCTTCTCGCCACCGGTCGGCCACCGCGGAAAGGCTTGAGCACCGGAGCTGAATGCTCCGATCGCAAACGCGGCACTACCGCCAAGAAAGGCGCGTCGTGACATTTTTTTCAGCGTCACCTCTGACAGACCTTTGGGGCCGATGGCTGTGGTTTGTAGAATATCATTCAACATGGATCAGCTCCCCGTGCTTGCTTGCCGAACCGCAGCAGTGATGCGTTGATAGCAACCGCATCGACAGACATTGCCAGACATGGCGGATAAAATTTCATCATCCGTCGGTTTGGGATTTTCTGCCAAAAGTGCTGCTGCCTGCATGATCTGGCCGGACTGGCAAAACCCACATTGGGGAACATCGAGATCACGCCAGGCTTTTTGGACGCGATGATCTCCATTCGGATCTAGGCCCTCGATGGTGGTGATTGCTTTGTCGGAGACATCCCCAACCGTAACCTGGCAAGAGCGCTCCGACTTACCATCTATATGCACTGTGCAGGCGCCGCACAGGCCGGCACCGCAGCCGTATTTCGTTCCCGTTAAGCCGATAGTGTCACGAATGGCCCAAAGCAAAGGCATGTCATTTGCTGCCTCGACTTCGGTTACGCGGCCATTGATGTTCAGTTGAGCCACAACGCGTTCCCTTCAGATACAATTGCAAACGATTCAGACGTACAGGCCGCGCAACGCTTCCAAAACTGTGCGTCAGCAGCCGAACTCGAAGGTTAACATGTCGCAGAACAAATACTAGGCTTGCTTACCAATTTTGAAGCACGCGAGTATTTGCAATTGTTGAGCATTTCTCCCATTGAGCCGATCGGCAACCAACGAATTGCACGACAAGTCATGCAGGAACAGATTGGCATGTGCACGACGAAACTATCGTGTAACCGGTGACAACGAACTCACAAACGATCACGAGCTAGACCGGATGCTGCCAAAAACTGGGCAATGTCGATGAGCAGCGGCCGCGGTTGGTTGATGTCGGTTTGGCAGCCATGCATGGGGCAAAGCTATCGACAGTGATGCCACGGACGGCTGCATCACTGATTGTCAGATTGACAGTTCAGAGAACCAGGCCATCAAACACACGCTTGCCAGGATTGGCAAATGAAACCTCGAAGTCGCAGGTGCCACCGCAGATACAAGTAGCCTGGCTAGAAACTGACTTGTCGACATTCAGCGAATTCGACTGGCCGATAGTGATACACCGTATCTTCTTTGGTCCATCCAACCCGCTTACTTCACACCGGGAGCTTTCCCTCAAATCAACCCAGTTCGAAAACACGGCGACTTTGCCAAATCGATGTTGCTCGCTATTGCCTAGCTTTCTCTCCACTTTGGTAATGGAAACTCACCTCGTACGTTCTCAAAGGCTTTGCCAATTCGGAGTGCGAGCGGGTCATCGAAACGGCGAACAACAATCTGAAGCGATGTTGGCAGACCTGCCTTCGTTAATCCCATTGGAACGGAAAGGCCGGCGAGCTCAAGGAAGTTGGCAAACCTGGTGTGGGAACCATAGGTCATGTCGTCTTCGTCAATATCTGCGATGGGCATCGCAGTAAAAGGCGTCGTCGGTAGTACGATTGCATCAAATCGATCGATGACGGCTTCGAAATCGGCAATGGAACGTGCACGGTTGCGCTCAATTCTTACTCGTTCTGCCGCTGAAACATCTCTGCCACGTGCCATACGTTTTCGAATTGGATCAGCTAAGGGTGCCGATGGATCATCAACGAGGTTGGCGTATGTGGCATAGGCCTCGGTTGCCG
>JBCDBQ010000580.1:0-4878 GCA_039183375.1 Pseudomonadota bacterium | reverse complement strand
TCCCCCGGTACCGCGTGCAATAATGCCCTTCGACTTCAGATAGGCATCCGCCGCCGCTGCACTTTTACCATTCGCTTTATCGAAGTGAATGAGGACAAAGTTGCCAACGCTGTCAGTAACATCCAAACCAAGATCTCGAACCGCAGAGGTCAGCCACGGGAGCCACTGGTCGTTGTGAACTCGGGCCCGCTCGACATGTTCGGCATCGGCAATCGCCGCTGCTCCTGCAGCCAATGCCGCTGCATTGACATTGAAGGGGCCGCGCACCCGGTTGAGAACACCGGCAACCTCTTGCGGACAGTAGGCCCAGCCAAGACGCAGGGCTGCAAGGCCATAGATCTTAGAGAACGTCCGGGTCATCACGGTATTGTTCGTAGTCGCCACAAGCTCCAGGCCTGACTCGTAGTCATTGCGCCGGACGTATTCGGCATAAGCCGCATCAAGGACCAACAGAACACCCTGTGGCAGTGCCTGCCGCAAGCGGCGCACTTCATCGAATGGCACATAGGTGCCTGTCGGATTGTTCGGATTGGCCAGAAAAACAACCTTGGTCTTTTCCGTAACGCGCTCAAGGATGGTGTCGACACTGGCAGTCATACTGCGCTCTGGCGCAACCACCGGCGTAGCCCCGGCCGCCAGGATGGCGATGCGGTAGACGAGAAAACCATGCTCGGTGAAAATCGCCTCGTCACCGGCGCTCAGATAACTCTGCGCCAACAGACTTAGGAGTTCATCAGAACCACTACCACAAACGATATTGTCCGGGTTCAAGCCATAGACCTGCGCAATCGCATCACGCAGCTTCGTCATCGCCCCGTCCGGGTACCGCTCCAGTTTGCCGGCCAACGACTCGAAGGCTGCGACCGCTTTCGGGCTGGGCCCGAGAGGTGTTTCATTGGCCGACAGAATGATCGGGTCGGCATGTCCTTCGACGGCGTGCGCTCCCGGAACATAGGCCTGGATGTCCATCACCCCGTTGCGTGGCTTAGGTCCTTCGCTCACCATCGTTCTACACACCTTCCGATTATCTCTGAGGACGAACCCAAGGGTTTCCCCGGTTACGCATGCATGCCCAAAATTTGAATGGCACCTCCGGCATTGGGCCTCGTAGGCTCCAAACCGCCGTAAATAGGCGTCTGGGTCAGAAAAATCAAACAATTGATTGACTTAACCCGTCAGCAGACCTGTTAGCGGAATTCGTCATCCGATGACATTGGGCAAATGGACTGAGGGTCATCGGCGACAAACTATGCTATGCAAGCCTGCAACATCAGTGAATATGAACAAAAATGAGCAACGTCATCGATTTCAATACCGGCAGCGGCGCCGTTAGCCCGGGCACAGCCGCGGCTCAGAACCCCACCAGTCCAGTGGTAGAGTTTCCCGCCGATGCCCCACTGCGCCTGGAGTGCGGCCGCGATATCGGCCCGTTCACGATCGCTTATCAAACCTATGGCGAATTGAACGCCAACAAGTCCAACGCGATCCTCATCTGCCATGCCCTGACCGGCGACCAGCATGCCGCCAATCAGCATCCGATTACCGGCAAGCCCGGCTGGTGGGAGCTTATGGTTGGCCCGGGGCGCCCCATCGATACCCAACGGTACTTCGTGATCTGCCCGAACATCATCGGCGGTTGTATGGGCTCTACCGGTCCGGCTTCCATCAATCCGGTTACCAACGCACCCTTCGGGCTTGATTTCCCGATCGTCACTGTTGCCGACATGGTCGATGCTCAGGTTCGCCTCATCGATCACTTTGGGATCGACGAATTGTTCGCCGTTGTTGGTGGCTCGATGGGCGGCATGCAGGTTCTGGATTGGGCCTCGCGCCATGGCGAGCGGGTGTATGCGGCCGTGCCAATTGCAACGTCAGCCTGGCATACCTCACAGAACATCGCTTTTCACGAAGTCGGCCGGCAGGCTGTCATGGCCGACCCGGACTGGTGCGAAGGCAACTACCTGATCGAAGGCCGCGTTCCACGTCGCGGGCTTTCCGTTGCCCGCATGGCCGCCCACATCACATACCTTTCCGAAGAGGCGCTGCAGGACAAGTTCGGGCGAAGTCTACAAAACCGCGATGATCGATCGTTTACGTTCAACGCCGATTTCCAGGTCGAAAGCTACCTCCGCCACCAGGGCTCAACCTTCGTCGACCGGTTCGACGCCAACAGCTATCTCTATATCACACGGGCCATGGATTACTTCGATATGGCAGCCCAGCATGACGACGTCTTGGCCAATGCGTTCCGCGGTACGCAGGTCCGATATTGCGTCGTTTCATTTACCAGCGATTGGCTCTACCCGACGCGGGAAAGCAAGGAGATCGTCCAGGCTTTGAACGCTGTTGCAGCCAACGTCTCATTTGTCGAAGTCGAAAGCGACAAGGGTCACGACGCCTTTCTGCTCGACGAACCAGAGATGTTTGCGACCGTTGGCGGATTTCTAAATGCCGGCGCCAAACGCCGCGGGATTGCAGCGGCGAGGGAAATCTAGATGCTCAGCCGACTACCGGTCACCCATGACCCGATCACGGGCGAACCCTATCGCTCCGACCATCAGTTGATTGCCGAGATGGTCTCCGTCGGCGCGCGCGTGTTGGACGTCGGTTGCGGCGACGGCGCGCTGTTGCAGTTGCTGCAGGACACCCGCTCGGTTGATGGTCGTGGGATTGAGATCAGCCGCGGCAAGGTCAACGCCTGCGTCGCACGGGGCCTGTCGGTCATCCAGGGCGACGCCGACAACGATCTCGATGATTACCCTGACCAAGCCTTCGATTATGCTGTCCTCAGCTTGACGATCCAGGCCACCCGGTATCCGAAGACCGTCCTCGAGAACCTTCTGCGCATCGGTCGCCACGCTATTGTTTCGTTTCCCAACTTTGGTCATTGGGAAATCCGCGCCAAGCTGCTTTTGACCGGTCGCATGCCGGTAACGCGGAACCTGCCGGAAACTTGGTATCTCAGCCCCGACGCACACCTGTGTTCAATTGCAGACTTCGCTGACCTGTGCAAAGCGGTGAACGCCGAGGTTGAACAGGCTGTGGCCTTCAACAGCTGGGGCCGACGCCTACCGATCAATCGTTCAATTCGCCTGCAAAACGTATTTGGCGAGAAGGCTGTGTTTCTGATGAAGCAGCGCTAGCCTGGTCTGCGGAATGTTCTCGTCTCTGGCATCGCCTGACCTGCTCCTGATCTTCAAGTTCACGGTGACCCCGATCCTGGTTGGTTTGGCCAGTCTTTCGGCGCGCCGTTGGGGCAATACTGTTGCTGGCCTCATCACTGGCTTCCCGCTGATGACCGCTCCGATTGCGATTTTCCTGACCATTGAGCAAGGCGCGCAATTTACGATTTCGGCATCGATCGGCATCCTCATAGCCTTGGTCGGCATTGCGGTTTACGCGCTGGCCTATGTTGTCGCTGCGCATTTCGTCGCCTGGCCGTTTGCCATAGCGTACGCTTACGCTGCCTTCTTCTCAGCAAGCTGGCTCGTCGCTCCCTATCTGACGACGCACGTGACAGCCGCACTCGCCGCCTATCTTGCGATTGTTATCTCAATCGCGCTCATGCCGAGAAACCGGTCCGCAGGCGTTCCATTGCAGGTTCCCAGCTGGGAAATCTGGCTACGTATGTTCTCAACCGCAGCGATGATTGCTCTGGTCACCTCTATCGCGAGTATGCTGGGGCCGACATGGACGGGTATCATTGCAACAATCCCCATAATGGCCACCATCATGGTGACGTTTTCGCACGGTCGCTTCGGACGTCGACCAGCAACGGTCTTCATGCGATCCATGATGCTGTCGATGTTCTCATTCGCCACGTTCTTTGTCGTCGTCGCTTATGCTCTGCAATGGCTCAATCCATTGCACGCTTACGTTCTTGCCACAGTCACGGCAGTTGCACTCAGCCCCATTGTCGTACGCATTGACCGGGCCCTGACGTCGTAAGGAAATCGCCGCCAAATCATCCATCACGGCCGTCGGAAACGCGCCTCCGGAATGACGGCCATGGGTGTGAGTTCAACAAGAAAGTCCTCATGGCCAAGTCCTGCAACCATGACTGATGTGCTCACGGGCGGATGCTCAAAATCCAGGTACTGCGTCCGCACTTCCTGAATGGCGAACAACTGGCTGCGATCCGTAAAATAGGTCGTTATCGCCACAATATCGCGCAGCTCACCACCGGTTTCCGCCAGAACCCGCTTGATGTTCTCGAAGCACTGCTGCGTTTGCCGGGTAATATCCCCTTTGCCGACAATGTTCTCCTCCGCATCCCAGGCAACCTGCCCGGTAAATTGCACTGGCACACCAGCGTGTTGGACAAGTCCCATACTGAAGCCGCGCCCGCGCGGCTGCCAAACTCCCGTTGGATTGAGTGCATAACCCATTTGACCATCCTCCCGATTTGGCTACAGCTTACCGCATTGCTGACCCGAATCGCGAACAACAACGGATGTGCCGAGATGCGGTCGATCAATAGTTTATTCAAGTCCATTGTTGCGATGGCCTGCTGTATACAGCTTGCAACGGCCTTGAGCGCGGCGGCCATGGGTCCACCGGCCAATAAAAAGTCCGATCCCAAGCGCATAGCCTTGTTGATTGGCAACGAAAACTACGCCGCAACGGTCGGCCCCCTCGCCAATCCGGGTAACGATGTAAACCTGATTGCATCAGCGCTTGAGGAAATCGGCTTTGATAGGCGCAACATCCGCAGTGTAACAAATGCCAACCGGGTTACCTCACTGCAGGCCATTGATGAGTACGCAAACAAGGTCGCCGCGGCTGGCCCTGACGCTGTTGCTTTCTTCTATTACTCCGGCCATGGCGCAGCCAGCCAACAGGACCGTCGCAACTACATCATCCCGACCGAAGTCAAAG
>JBCDBQ010000579.1:0-4882 GCA_039183375.1 Pseudomonadota bacterium | reverse complement strand
GAGTAGGCGTGGAGTAAATCATGCGTAAACAATTGTCCGGCGTTGTGCTGGCTCTTGCTGTTGTTGCCATGCCGGGCATGTCAGCAGCGATGCCGGCGATCAGTCCGGAGAGCGTGGCGAGGGCAGGTTCCACGACGGTTGCAAAGTCAGCATTGAAAACGACTGCTGCAACCATCAAACCGCAAGCGCCTCGCACGACGTTGCAGGCAACAATCGACCTGTCTCGCCAACGCATGACGGTCGTTGCGAACGGAAAGCGCATTTTCCACTGGCCGATATCGTCTGGTCGGCGTGGCTATGAAACCCCGCGCGGGAGTTTCCGACCCGGCTGGATGGCGAGGAAATGGCATTCGCGAAAATATAATATGGCGCCAATGCCGTACTCGGTTTTTTTCAATCGCGGCATTGCCACCCATGGCACCACAGCCGTGAGCCGTTTGGGGCGGCCAGCCTCGCACGGTTGCATTCGGCTGCGAACGTCGAACGCACGTACGTTCTACAATCTAGTGCGCCGGCACGGAATGAAGCGCACCCGTATTGTTGTGACCGGTCGCGCAAGGAAGAAATCACGCAAAGTCGCGCGCCGTTCGAACCGGGTCGTTCATCGAACCTATCGTCCCCGGCGTCGCGCGATCAGGTACACGGTCAACGCATACCATCGTACGCCAGCGTACCGCCCGCGGCGAGGCCGACACGTCACGCGTCCGGGCAACCCTTATTGAATCCCGACTGGAAGATTTTTCGATCGTCATCGCGCGGGCATAACCCGGGTTTGCGTTGTGGCCGCCGTTGCTCTGTCTGAATTGCGGCCTTACCAGTTGGCGGAACGCTTCTCGGCGAACGATGCCAGCCCCTCTTTGGCCTCGTCGGTCTGTCGCTTTGCGGCGTGGTTGGCAATCAGGCAGTTCATGTCGCCGGGTGACAGGTCGCCGAACGCGTGCGCCAGTGCAATCTGCTTGGTCTCGGCGATGCCGATCGGAGCGTTCTCCAGCAGTGCGGAAACAATCCGCTCCCCCTCAGCCTGCAATTGGTCGTCAGCCACCACTTCGTGTACGAGCCCGATTCGTCGAGCTTCGGCGGCGTTGAAGCGCTCTCCGGTCAGACCATAGCGGCGGAGCTGCCGTATACCGATGGCATCGTTGAGCTGTGGGAAGATAATCGACGCCGTCAGTCCCCACCGGACTTCGGAAATGGCGAATTTTGCGGTCTCGGCTGCGATCACCACATCACAGGCTGCAATGAGGCCGGTTCCGCCTCCGACGCAGAAACCGTGGACGAGGGCGACGGTCGGCAACGGAAGGCGATTGAGCCGATCGATGGCATGGGCTGTCGCAGCTGACGCATCAATATTGTCCTGTGTTGAGCCGATTCGAACTTGGTTAATCCAGATCAGATCAGCGCCAGCCTGGAAGTGACGGCCATTCCCCTCAATGACCACCGCTCTTGCGTCGTCCCTTGCGCCAATGTCGTCCATCGCTGCATGCAGTCCGCCAATCAGCTCCGCATTGTAGGCATTGTTTCGTTCCGGACGATTAAGTGTCACAGTTGCAACACCGCGGTCATCGACCACCCATTCGACAGGCTGTTCGCTCATTTTACGGACCTTTTTTTTCGACGAATTTCGAATTTTCTGTGGGAGCAATACTCTAACGAGTTGAATGTGATGCCACAAACTTGCCGCGGGACCTGCTTATCAGTGGCAAAACTCCAACGCTCACATGCTGTTGATTGACAATCGGCTGGCTTGAGTTAGCAAGTCACGTTATCTAGGGGCCGTTAGGTGTGCAGCGAATTCCGACCGCGTTCAAGCGGTTGTGAGAGGAAGACTGTCGGAGCAACAAGCGCGTAGGTGCCAAGCTATTCAAGCTGTCTAAGGGACGCGAGAAGCGAATGTCGAAGCGAACTGACAAGTTGAACGGCAAATCTGAACCGCAACCAACGCTGCTAAGCCGGCGCAAGGCGTTGGGTGTTCTGTCTGGTTCTGTCGCAGGTGTTGTGACGGCTCGGTCCGCTCTGGCCCAGGAAACGACCTTCTGGGACGAAGTTTTCAACAAAGGCAAGAAAGAACAGCGGGCCGCACGGCAGACAAGACGAGCAGCTCAGAAGCTGAATGACCTGCGGCAAGGTCCGGTGCCGCTGCGCAGCGATGAAATGCTGGAACGCATGGATCGCGCGATTGCTCACTATCAGAAAATTGTGAGTAAGGGTGGCTGGCCGAAGACGAAAAACATTCGTCTCATTCGCCCTGGCGATGACAACGAAGCAATCCCGGCGATTCGCCGTCAGCTTATTATCACCGGTGACATTCCCCCCCGCGGGGCACAGTACTATTCCGGCAGTTTCAATTTTGATGACTGGCTGGTGTTCGGTGTGAAGAACTTCCAGAAGCGCCACGGACTTCGCGTCTCGGGGCGTTTGGACAGGCCGACGCGGGCACAGTTGGCCGTCACGCCAGAAGCCCGCCTGAAGCAGTTGATGCTGAATCGCCGGCGGATTGCGGCGCTGATGGAAGGCAGTAACCAGGACCGCTATGTGCTGGTCAACGTGCCCGGATTCCAGCTTGAAGCTGTTGAGCAGTTCGAAGTCCGCAAGCGTCACCGCGTGATCGTTGGCAAGCCAGATCGTCAAACGCCATCAATTGAAGCGACAATCAAGGGTTTGAACTTCTTCCCTTATTGGCACGTGCCGGACAGTGTTGCACACCTTGATCTCATTCCGCGACTCGTGCGCGAGCCTGACTATCTCGATAAAGAGCGCATTCGAGCTGCAAAGGGATTTTACGGCGGTCCGGAAATAGACACGCACAATGTTGATTGGCGTACGGCGGATGCCCGGAAGATCAAATTTCGCCAAGACCCCGGACCATGGAACGCACTGGGGCTGGTCCGGATCAATATGCCCAACAAAGACATCGTCTATATGCATGACACGCCGATGAAGCCGCTCTTCAAGCAGCGTCACCGTGCGTTTAGTGCGGGCTGTGTCCGTGTTGAGAATGTCATGGATCTGGTGTCATGGATTGCCAAGCACGAACCGGGTCTCAATAACCCTGATGCCATCAATCGTATTTTGGATACTACCGATCCGCGGGATCTGCGCGAAAAACGGCCGAAGGAGTTTGACGTCAAGCTCACTCGTCCCATGGCGGTCCACTTCTCTTACATTACTGCCTGGATAGAAGATGACGGTCGGATCGAATTCCGTCCTGATATCTATGGTCGTGATGGAGCGGCAGAGCTGGTGGGTGATGATGATCCAGATGCACCGCCCCCGCCGGCGACGCTGTCTCCGTAGGCGGCTCTCTGTGGTTCTTCCAGAGTGTTGAAGCGTTGGCGCGCTCAGTTACTGGGCGCGTTGTTGCTTGACCCGGGCGATGAGTTTTTCGACATCAGGCAGGATCTGTTGGACGATGCGTTGGACACCCTTGGTGTTGGGGTGCAGGGCATCTGAGAGTTTGAGCCCGGGCTTGTCGATGACCCCTTCCATGAAGAACGGGTAAAGGATTGCGTTATGGGCCTTTGCCAGATCGGGATAGATCACATTGAACTTCTGGGCGTACTCCTGGCCCCAGTTGGCGAGTGCGCGCATGCCAGCCAATAGAACCGGGATCTTTTTTGCGTCCAGCTTTTTGAGGATGCCGGTCAAGTTTTGTTTGGTAACTTCGGGCGCGATACCGCGCAGGGCATCATTCGCTCCAAGCTCGAGGATAACGGCGTCTGTGTCTTGCGGTACGGCCCAGTCAAAGCGTTCTAAGCCACCGCGCGTTGTGTCACCTGAAACGCCCGCATTCGAGATTTTCACGTTATGTCCGCGGGCTTTGAGTGCACGCTCAAGCTGCACGGGAAACGCATCTGTCGGTGGCAGTTGGTAACCGGCGGTGAGGCTATCGCCGAATGCAACGATGTGAATTGGTTTGGTCTCCGAGGCGACGGAAATCATTGCGCCCAACGTTAAATGTAGTGCGACTACGAAAAGTGATACGGCTGCGTGCCGATACGTTCTGGTCTGAATGCTTCTGGTTGGCGTAATGGACATCATGACTGTCTCAGGCACTTTCCGTCTGGGTTCGAATAACTGATTTAAGGGCAAACCTTGGTTGCACTACGACGTGTTCTATATTGTTGGACCAGAGGTGGCGTCCGACAATTCGCGTGTCAACTCTCGGGATGAGGAGTTCTTATGGATCAAAGGGTCACCATGCAGCCTCCTGTTGTTGAGCTTGAGAGCCTTGAGTTGACACTGCCGAGCAAGGCAGGACCTGTCGACATTCTTCGTGGTATCGATCTGGCCGTGCCCGGTGGACGATCGCTGGCTATTGTGGGCCCATCCGGTTCAGGTAAAACCTCCTTGTTGATGATCATCGGTGGACTGGAGCGGGCAACGCGCGGTCATGTGCAGGTCGCCGGTCAAGATTTTACGAAGCTCAGCGAAGACCAACTGGCCGATGTACGCGGCCGCAACATCGGTATTGTTTTCCAATCGTTTCATCTCATTCCGACGATGACGGCATTCGAGAATGTTGCTCTCCCGCTTGAGCTGACCGGGCGATCTGATGGCAGCGCCAAGGCTCGCGAGTTGCTCAGTGATGTCGGTCTTGGAGATCGCCTGCAGCACTATCCGGCACAGCTTTCAGGCGGTGAACAACAGCGCGTGGCGCTTGCGCGTGCTTTGGCACCACGACCACGATTGCTGCTGGCTGATGAGCCGACCGGGAACTTGGATAACGCGACAGGCTCTCATGTGGTTGATTTGCTGTTTCGATTGCAAAAGCGCGAGGCGGCCACGCTGATCCTTGTGACGCACGACGAGTCTCTGGCAGCGCAGTGCGATGATGTGATCCGCATGGCTGATGGTCGAATTGCTGAGAAGCAGTTGGCGGGGG
>JBCDBQ010000578.1:0-4882 GCA_039183375.1 Pseudomonadota bacterium | reverse complement strand
TCACGCGAGGACTTCATTGTGCGTAACTTATAGAGCCGAAATGGCTGCCCAAAACGTCCCGGGCGCATCTGCCAAAAGATGATCGGTCGCCCAACATCGAGCAGAACGAGCAATGCCAAAAGAGCGATGATCGGGCTGAGCGTCAACAGCAGGAAAAGCGCGAGACAGAAATCGGTTAAGCGTTTACACGGCCAGAATGATCGTTTTGTTGAAGACGCGGGCACAGTCTGATTAGCCGTGCGAAACATCGTGTGCTTCGGCTCTTTCAAGTTTGGAACCAGCTTGCTGCGAACCGAACCGATTGCAGAGAAATCAGGAATGGCGGGTGGTCCGGTGCCGTCCAGACCCAAAAGGTCGAACAAATGATCAACCCGCGCACCTTGTATCTCTTCGAACTTACTCAATGCGCTTTGGGCGTCCTGAGACATGTCCGAAAGACGGGTCGCAACCACCATCTTTTCGACCATGACCCCGTGCGCCTCCAAGTCCGCCAAGATTGACTCTAGCTCCTCGGCCCTTCCCAAGATCGGAAAACCCAGAACGTCTCGATCGCTCGAAGGACAACCTGCATCAACGATCCCCGCAATTGCAAACGACTGACGCTGGCCCTCCAGAAATGCACGAAGATAGGTCTCCGCGAGAGTTGTTCGCCCAATGATAAGTGCACTTGGTTGCCCATTAACGCCGACAGGATGCAATGCTGCGGACAGTTTCTTCGCAGTCAATCGGCGATGCCACATCACAACGCATATGCGACCTGTTGCGAGAACAATCACAGCCGTCATCACATGCAGAATTGGCAGTGAACGAAAGAGGCCGTCCATTCGGTTGTAGGCGAATGTCATTACACAAGCACCGATGATGATGGCGCAGACTGATAGAGCAAGACATGTGAAGTGCTTCATCCCTGCGAATCGCCAAACGCTGCGGTTCAAACGCAAAAAGGAAAATGCAAAAAACGAGATTGAAGCAGTGGCAACCAAGTAAGGAACCATTTGCAGGACACGGCTCCAAGGAACGAAGAAATCTTCCCTTAACAGCGCTGCGAAAAATGCAGCGAAGACCATTCCACAAATGTCAAACCACAGAGCGGTGGAACGCAATGCAAAGCATTCTTGAACATCAGAACCAACATTTAATCTGCTTGCTGACATTCATATTTGATAGTCGCCGAAACTGAGAATGTAAACATTGAATGATCGAACAAGCCGTCATGGACGCCGGTGATGTTCGAACGGCCATGCCCTCGCCTTCAACACGAACTCTTCCAGCGATCACACCTTTTCCAAACTAGGTTTGCCGGTCTCGACGCGTTGATACGATCTTGGTCGCAGCTCGCGGATGACCGAGCGTGCTAACGGCACCTCGACCTAATCAACGCAAGGCTGCTGTTCTTCGTTGGTGACAGCACAATCCAACGACGAGAAATCAACAAAAGAGGGAATCCAATTCGCGATGCCCTTAAAAGGTGTGTTGAAAATTAATCTGTTGTCTGATTTTTATTTCTGAGTATGCGGCGTAGGAGATTGAAATGGAAGTGAAGACATGGCGCGCTCCAACAGCACTTCTCCTTGCACTCACAATGTTCGGCTGCGCAGCCTCACCTACTAACAAGTCCACGACAACAAAGAACTTTCTTTCCGGCAGCGGTAGCGCTGTCGGAGATGCGGGCCTCGCTCTTTCAAGCCCTGCATCCTCAACTCCGACCGAATCCGTTTCGCGCAATGCCACCCGATCAGAACGCACGGCAGCTTATCGCATCGGGCCCTCAGATGTGCTGGAAGTCTCGGTCTTCAAGGTGCCGGAGTTATCCAAGACAGTTCAGGTCGCGAGCCTTGGAACGATCAGCCTGCCCCTACTTGGGGAGGTTCCAGCTGCCGGACGAACTGCACGTGACATCGAGCAGGAACTTACCCAAAAACTCAAGGCGACCTATCTGCAACGGCCACAAGTCATCGTGCTCGTTAAAGAGTTCAATAGTCAGCGCGTGACTGTGGAAGGGGCTGTCGTGGAACCGGGCGTTTATCCGATCATGGGAAGCTTATCATTGCTCCAGCTGATTGCTACGGCGAAAGGTTTCAGCAAGAACGCAGACACCACCGTCACGATATTTCGAGGATCAAGGGGGCGGCGGTTGGCGACCAAGTTCGATGTTTCGCGCATCCGGTCCGGCACGGATCGTGATCCTCATCTCGTTGCCGGCGACATTGTCGTTGTCCGTAAGTCCAATCTCAAGGAAGGCTTTTCGAACTTCCTGAGAGCTCTTCCGATCGTCGGAACCTTCGCACTTCTCTGAGCAGCAGGACCATCCTGGGCACTTCTCAGGGTGTACCTTTGAGTGTGATTGAAATCGATCAATAGGGCATGCGGTGCAACGGAAAATGTCTGTGATGCGGAGTCTGGCACATAACACCCGACAAGATTTGAGGTCCACCGCGGCGGGATCTGATAACCGCGGTGGCGGGCCGTACTCTACATTCGGTGCCCAGGATGAACGCGGTCGTTTTCGCAAGCTTATTCAATCACATTGGCGAATCGTTAAAAGGTGGCGTTGGATTGCTTTCATCATTGCGACAGCCGTCATTGCATCGAGCGCGATCTATGCACTGCTTCAGCCACCGTCGTACACGGCCACCGCGCGCCTGCAAATTAACGAGACGTCATCTCAGGTTGTGAAGGGTGGTGCGGTTTTATCGGAGAGGGTGCGCAACGTTTATGACCTTCGCACCATGCATCAGGTGCTGACCAGCCGGTCAATTGCGAAGCGTGTCGCTTCGAGCATGAAACTCGCAGATGACAAGAGCTTTGCCCAACCTTGGAGCAACTCACTCCTCGGCTTGCCAATGCAGCGCCTCGTGCAGCGCTTTGTGCAACGCGTCTGGGGACAAACGCAATCGGATACCGCGACGGCACGAGCCACGCGCGAGAGGATCGTGCTTGATACTGTCATGGCCCGTCAGCGTGTGCGCGCCGTACCCGGTTCGAGATTGGTCGACGTGACCTATACCGATACGGTTCCTGATCGCGCCGCTCGCATTGCGAATGCCTATGCCCGAGCTTTCATTGACGCGACTTTGGATAAGAAGCTTGGCGCCAAGTCCTATGCCAAGGTCTACCTCGAAGACCAGCTCAAGACACTGCAACTCAAATTGAAAACGTCCGAGCAATCACTCTTTGCTTTTGCTCAACGAGAAGGAATCTTCATTGGCAAAGACCAAGTGTCGGCCACAAAGAGTAATCTTACGATGGCCGCATCCGCTCTGAACGATGTCGTTTCGCGACGCGTCAAGGCCGAACAAAAATGGCGTCAGGTGAGTGCCGCCGGAGCAATCAACACTCCGGAGTTTTTGACGAACACCGTCATCGATGGACTGCGCGAGCAAAGAAACAAGCTCAAGATCGAATACCGCGGCAAACTCGAAATCTTCAAACCAAGCTACCCGGCCATGGTTCGCATAAAAGACAAGCTCGCTGAAGTCGATCGACAACTCGCTGCCGAAGTTGCAACGATCCGAAACGCCCTCAAGTCGGGTTTTGAGTCCCTTGTTCAGCAAGAAAAGGATCTGCAAACTCGCGTCGGCAAGCTTCGTGATGAAGCGTTGGAATTGCAAAAGCGCCGAACGCAACACGGCATCCTGAAGCGAGAGGTTGATAGCAACCGCGAACTCTACAATGACCTACTTCGCCAACACAAAGAGGTCACCATTTCGGCCGGTGTCGGAACCAGCAACGTATCGATTATTGATCCAGCTACCAAGCCATTGCAGGCGTCATCACCGTCGCTGATCAGGACTCTGTTTCTCGCCGTAGCACTCGGTCTCGGGCTTGGAATCGGATCGGCATATCTCCTGGATATGTTGGACGACAGAATCTACGTCCCAGATGACATCGAGGAGCGCGTTGGGATGTCCGTCCTTGGCGCGATTCCAGAAGTCCGCGGCAATGCCATCGAGAACGATCTACTGGACCCAAGCTCCACTTCATCGGAGGCCTACCGCTCACTCGCAACCGCGCTACGCTTTTCACTGCCGGATGGTCTGCCCAGGGTCCTGTGCGTTTCCAGTTCAAGTTCCAATGAAGGCAAGTCCACTTCAGCTCTTGCGCTTGCAAGACAGTTCGCGCGCATGGATCTGAAAGTTCTGCTCATTGATGCAGACCTGCGTGATGCAACGCTTCATACCAAGTTCGGCTTGCCCAACAACGCCGGCCTCGCAGGCTACTTATCCGGCGCACATAGACCGTCACAGATCGTTTGCGCCACAGACCTGCCAAGCTTGATCCTCATCCCGGGCGGGCCTTTGCCAACCAATCCATCGGAGTTGTTGGCAAGCCCTAGGCTGCGCACCTTGCTTGCGGATGGCGCGGAGGTCTTTGACATAGTCATTGTTGATGCGCCACCGACGTTGGGCCTGGCTGACATGCTGCTTCTGGCCGACGTGAGCACCTTTACGCTCCTGGTCGCCTCGGCAGGTCGAACTCAAGCCCGCATGCTTCGCTCTGCGATACAGCGTCTGCAGCTACCTAACCAGAGTCCCATCGCAGTGGCTCTCACCAGGACAAGTGGTGCCGTATCCCACTCGCCTGATCGCAGCGTTCGTCGCAATGCAACCGGCCCCAGAAGCAGGGCAAACAACAGCAAACCGGTTATGCCCCCTTCGAAGACCAGGCCATCGGTTATGGCATTCAAGGGAGCGGCCTAGCACGCTGGGGTTTTGCATATGTTTTGCCGGCAAAGTCTTCAGCCAACAATTCCGACGGTGCAGCTCCTAGCATTGATAGTGCTGCGCAACCTTAATTCCCGATGAGCTTAGATCCCCACATAAGCCGGCCAGGGGACGAGCAACGGTTGGTGTTTGTCAACCGCTACTACCACCCTGATCAT
>JBCDBQ010000577.1:0-4885 GCA_039183375.1 Pseudomonadota bacterium | reverse complement strand
GTCGACGCATGTCTCGCAACCGGAATAGTGATGGACCATGACGCGCGCATCGTCATCGGCGAGATGTTTGGGTACGCCCTCGCCACGCGCTACAACTACGCCACACGGCTCATGTCCTCCGATCTTGGGTTTGCCATCGCCGCCTAGGCCGAGCGCCGCAGCCATCGCCGGTCCGCCGCCTGGTGACCGGTAGATGTGCAAGTCAGAACCGCACATTCCTGACGCCTTGATTTCGATGACGACCTCGCCAGCGCCAGGTGTCGGTTCGTCAAAGTCATGGAGTTCGAGTTGACGGCCTCCGGTGAATACGACGCCCTTCATAATCTTTCCTCCCATGCTGCTGGCGCTCAATCGGCTACCACGCGCATTTTTTTCTTCTGCGCACAATTGCAGGAAAATTGTCTGGCGCTGTCAAGCGCGAGGCCAACAATATGAGAATGATGAAATGCTCTCAGATGCGCTCGTCCGGCGATGACCATACCATCAAGCAGATGAGGCAGATGGCGACGCCGAAGACGATCAGGATCATCTTCAGGCCCCAAACGGTCATTGAGATCCAGAGCGCCAACGGGGTGGCCAGTGCGATGAAGCCGCAAACCGATATGATCCAATAGCGAACGCTTCTCGGAATCTTTTCAAGATAGCGATGCAACAGGCTCATGACGGCCTGGACGAACACCATGGCATCTAATCTCCCAGCGGCGCGTGACCGCCGGAAGACTGTAATCTACAATGCAGCTCAGGCGAAGCCTTTGCAGCGGCCTGCCTATTGAGCTTGTGGACTTACAGCCATGTGGCGAGACTATTTCGACGTCAGAGCCTCGAGATCACTACCACCGATCTTTTTGTGGCAGCCAATACAACCATACTTAGAAAACTTTCCAACACGCCCCGCAACTGCAAGGCCGTTAGCGGCACGGTTGATCTTGCCTTTGGTATTGTAGTGCACCCAGAACCAATTGTTGTTTTCTGGATCGTAGCCAGCCTCGTTCTCGAACATCACAGTGTATCCGGAAAGGAACTTGTTCGGCGTATCGTAAACGCTCTGAACGGTTGCGCCCTTCTTGCGGTGGTTTGCTTTGACGATCGCCCGCCCCATGCGGCCGTTGACCTCGATATCGGCGGCGTAAATTTGCTGCACCGCACCATGTGGTTGCTTGCCGTCAAAGGCATGGACGTTGAGGCGATTGCGGCCAATCATCCGGTTTGAAAGCAAAGAGCGCCAAAGCTCTTTGGCGAGGATACGGTCGGCCTTCTTGCCGTAGGCATGCTTGGTTTTTCCAGTCTGCGCATGCGTTGCTGAAATGGGCAGGGCAACCACAAGCAAACAGACTGTGCAAATTGATCGAACCAATTGTTTTGATGTCATCATATTATCTGCCTGCAGCTTGCACGTCCTCAGAATAGGCGAGTGCGTGCGCGACATTGCCTGGGCCAAATCGTGCCGAGCGACACCCAGTGTGCAGACCAGATCGCTCTTTCCAGTGCAAAATGTCCAGTCAAAGCACCTCACCTTGGTGTGAGGCTCTTTGAGCTGATGGTCTTCGAGTCGTTGCAGCAATGAAACGGAAATTCTCATCTGCTGTGTTTTTTGCTGAATCCTGAGGACATCCAGCCAAATTTTCAGTATCTGCAGGTGACGGCTGAGTGATGGGAGTTGGGCATGGCTGATGAACGGGCTGCCTCTGGGGCAAGTTTTGAAGGGGTTCGTGATACCCACAGCAATTATATTGGCCGGACCATAGCCTACATATTCGGACGCAATACGCTCATCGGTATTGCATCACTAATGCTGCTTGCGATCTCCGGGTTTGCAACCTGGAGCGGTATGAACGATTTCATTGTGGGCGTTTCAACGTCACCGGCTTCGCAAGGACGTGAAATTGGCGGGCTCTCTGTTTCGAATGAACTGCTCGTCATTGCCATCGTTGTGGCACTCACATTTCTAATGTGGCTTTGCCTGCGGGAGAGCTTCCGTGAATCTCCACCAAAGACGAGCAAAGAGAGTGAGAGGACAGGCCGCGGGTTTCGTGACCGCTTCATTACCTTTGCGCTCTATCTGTTCCTGGCACTCTGGTCGATCGGTTTCGGTTACGGTTTCTGGTGGAGCTTGATTGCTGGTGAAGAGGCCACGCGAACAAGTCTGGCCAACCTGCAGGAAGATGCGCGGGATGCGGGCGGCGCCGTGGCGGCGCGCCTTGATGCTGTCAAGGCTCAGCTCGATAACGTTGTGACTTGGTCGAACAGTCAGATGGCACGGGAAGATGCCAGTGGTGGCAGCTGCGGTGTTGCGTCCGGCGCTGGTCGTGGGCCGCTCTACCAGGCGCGCGCAAGTGTGCGGGATTCAGTCGCCTCGTTGCGGGACGGCGTTACTGCCAACTGGATCACACCCGTTCAAGTGGATCTCAAGAAGCTGCAGGAAAGTGTCGCCGGTCTTGAAGGCGGTACGATTCTTGAGCGGCAGCAGAACTTTGAAGCCAAGGCCAGAGATGTGCGTTCGAATGCGCGTAGCATTGCAGCCCGGAGCAACGAGTTTGGTGCTTCGACAGCAGCTGAGATGAAAGCGCTGGCGACCACGGTTTCGATTAAACCAGGTAAACCGGGGTTCTCTTGTTATGATCCAACGCTTGCTCAAAGGCTTAATCAAGCAGCAGCGCAGGCCGGACAACCGGCAGTCTTGAAGCTTCGCGAGGCGGCGTTCAACGAGGGACCGGCCGGCGTTGCCAATGCCGTCAAGAAACTCTGGACCAACATTGGTGCCGGCATTGTCGCGGTTCCCACGCTGTTCGGTGCCGCTAAAGATCCAGCACTGTCAGCCGAGAGCGCGCCAATCACGGGGCGTGATTTGATCGCTCTCCTCGCGACGCTTGGAATTGACATTGGACTGTTCGTCCTGACCGTTCTCAATCCGGCACCCTTTCAGGCGCGAACACTTCGGCTGGACGCGAATATCCGTGACCAGGTGACGAGAGCCATCGATACGGCGATTAGGCGTGCCCCGGGAGCAGACATGGAGTGGGTGAGGCGCCATTTCATTCATCACAACCGCTCGTCGTACCTGGTAATTCCTAATCTCTTCAGTTGTGAACCGAGCGGGGACGAGGCGGAAAAGGCTATGGCCATGAACCACCTTGCCGGCGTGCTTGATGACCTTGATCTCGTCAAGTGGCCGAACAAGGAGGAATTTGAGTCCCTGCGCGAAGAGGAAGGCGGCGACAGTCTGACTGATATGACGAATATCCGCAAAGACCGGCTAGCCCAGCTTGAGCAGGATAGCACGATCGAACTCGATCAATCGAAAGCGGATGATATCCGCAAGGCTGAACCGTTACGCAATCACGGCCTGTTCTCGAAGGCAGAGCGCGTTCTTACGATTACCGGATGGAGCAAGAATGCGACCCGCGATATCGAAATCTTCAAGCTGGTCGATACGGATGGTTTGACGCCGTTGCTAGCGGTTTTGAATGATCTGGAGAGCAAGTCCGACGGCTCTGCGGCGTAGGCTGCATATCTACATACACGGGCGCTACGCAACTTCACATCGGTGCCGTACACTGGCTAGCGTCGGGTTTTGCGCGCGTGCATTGCGGCCGGGCCCTGCTCGCCTTGATAAGTGCAAACGTTGTAGATGCGAATCGAGCAGGTCCTTGCTAGGAGTGGGCTCAGAGTGAGCCCTCAAGGACCATGATCGAGCGTCGTCGCATTCGATGGTGTGGCTTTCGATGAGATGATGTTCCGAAGTGGCTGGGAACTAATCGCAGGGATACTTCGCCTAATGACCAACCCTTCTCAAAGTGATGCGATCGCGCGAGATCGTCTGATCGACATCATCAAGGCACGTTCATTTCAGAGCGGTGTCAACATCACGCTCTCATCCGGGCGCGCTTCAACATACTACTTCAATATGAAACCGACGATGCTGGATCCGGAAGGCAGCTATCTTATCGGGGCTCTGACACTTGACCTCATTCAAGACGACAACGCCGCATTTATTGGTGGTCTTGAGATGGGAGCCGTGCCTCTGGCCACGAGTATCGCCACGGTATCACATGCTCAGCAGCGCCCGGTTTCGGCGTTCTTTGTCCGCAAGCAGGCAAAGGATCACGGCACGCGCTCATTGATCGAAGGGCTGCCCCAGGGAGAAGACATCTCAGGCAAGCGCGTCGTCGTTGTCGAGGATGTTACAACGACCGGCGGTTCCGCGCTCAAGGCGGTTGAAGTTGTTAAGGAGTCAGGTGGAGAGGTCGCCTGTGTGGTGACGATTGTCGATCGTCTTGAGGGTGCGGGTGCGTCCTTTGAAGAGGCAAACGTACCCTTCAAGGCACTCCTGACGTTGGACGACTTCATATAAGGATGCGCAAAGCGATCGTCAGCTTGGTCAAGCTGGATCGCGCTGACATCATCTTGTATTGGTGAGATGGTTGCGGCTTACTCGGCGGCTTCCTGCATTGTTGGAGCTGCCGCCCTAACATCAGCATCGACGTGGGCTTCGAACTGCTCGAAGTTCGCGTTAAACATCTCGATCAGTGCCGTTGCCTGTTCGTCGTAGGCATTCTTGTCCGCCCAAGTCTCGCGCGGGTTGAGGATCTTGGAATCAACACCATCAAGTTCAGACGGCACCTCAAAGCCGAAAATCGGATCGGTGCGCATAGCCTGGGCGTTCAATTCGCCTGACAAGGCGGCGCGTACAAGGGCTCTTGTCGCAGCAATCGGCATGCGTTGCCCGGTCCCGAATTTTCCGCCGGTCCAGCCCGTGTTGACAAGCCAGCAGGAGACATCGTGCTTCGCAATCAGTTCCCGCAAGAGGTTGCCGTAAACGCTTGGATGTCTCGGCATAAACGGTGCGCCGAAGCATGTTGAGAACGTTGCTGACGGCTCATTGCCC